>JAVYAJ010000432.1:0-5042 GCA_032229885.1 Candidatus Anammoximicrobium sp.
GACGAGCCACCACGCCACTCCGCCTGCCACCAACTCGCCACGCCACCCCGCCGCCGCGAGCAAGCTCCCGCCCGTTCGCCCCACCCCAAATGCGGCCTGGTACTGATGGGCGCTCACACTTGCGAAGCGTTTCGACTCGCTCGAACGCCCAGAGGGAGACACGTCCCGGAGTCGTGCCCCGAGTCGAGTTGTCGGTTCGCATTTGCAGCTCACGCGTGAGATTGTAAGCGAAGAGGCCGGCCCATAAGTAGAGCTGGTTGCCGTGCAGGCGCCGTACAGGAACATATCCGACGTGACAACTGATCTTCAGTTCACCAAAGGTTGCTTCCTGAGCCCCCCGGCCTTCATGATACGCGACGACAGATGAGGCGCCCCTGGATTTGTTGGTGATGATCACCTTGAACGCGTAACTGACTTCTTGAGGGACAAACAAATCCAACTGAATCGGACCCTTGGTCTACTTTTTGACTCGGGTCCGGATAAACAAGAACCGGTACGTCTGCTCCCAGCTTTTCGGCTTCCACAATCGCTCGAAGCAACTCGTCTCGTCATCGAGTTCCTGCCGACACCGTTGCCCTTCGAGCATGCCTTTCAGTTCAACGAATCGCTTGAAGGGAAGACTAATCGAGAACTCCACGCGTGCCGTCGTCAATGTCTCTACCAACTCGTCGCTGAAAACGGCACTGTCCATGCGGACCTCGATGATGACGCCAGGCAAGTCACGGCGGATAGCCGCCACGCAGTCCCGGACAAAGGCGGCTGCGCCATTCGAGTCGTGGACATTTCCCAGGCGATGCAAAACATCGAACACCTGCCCCGTCTGGGCGCCAGTACAAAACAAAGGATGGTAGCTACGCGCACCCTTACGTTTCTTGTTGAACCCTACGGCCGTCCCCTGAGCCCGACGGCGAGTCGATTGCACGATCCGTCAAAGTCGAGGGTAAACCGTGCCGGTCTCAGCTTGACCAAGCGTTCGAGCACCATGTCTCGCAGCAGACATTGCAGCTTGCCCACGGTCTCGTTTGTCGGCGGCCGTCACGTTGAAGTTGGCGTCGCCCTCGTAGTAGCGGACGTTGTCGCTGGCGCCCAGGTAATCGCCGTCGCCGTTGCCATCGTGAAAGCGGACGATCAACGCATCGATGTAGTGCGCGCTCCACACGTACTGGTTGGAGGCGACCGTCGCGCCTTGGCCATCGACGAACCGCTCCTCGAGAAGCTGCCAGCTCTGGTTGTAGAAGTAGTGTGCCTCGGACGGTCCGCCGCCGGCTTCGGTGACGCTCTTCTGGATGCGCCGGTTGGTTCCGTCATACTGGTACTCGGCAAACGTGTCGCCCGGGTCGCCGGAGTCGTCGGCCTGTACGATCACCAGACGGTTCCAGGCGTCGTATACGTAATGGACGCGAGTCGTTTCGTCGTCCGGTCGCGGGCCGGAGATCATGTTGCCCGTGGCGTCGTACGTCGGCGTGATCCAGCCGCCGGTAATGCCCGTGATCTCGTTGGCCGGGTTGTGCGTGCGGGTTTGACGCTGGCCGTCGTCGTCGAACTCGGCGAAGTTGCTCAAGCCGTCGAGCGTCCACGATTGGTCGAAATCGTCCGCCCGCGCGCTGGAGATCAGACGGTCGATCGCGTCGTACTCGTAAACCTCGTCGAAATCGTGGTTGAACTGGTTGGTTTTGGCGGTGCGGTTGCCGACGCGGTCGTACTCGTAGGTGTACTCGTCGAGCACCGCGTCCGGATTGGCGCCGTAATCTGTCCACGCCTGATCCACCACGCGGCCGAAGCGATCCAGAGCGGCGAAGTTGTCAGCGGCGTAATTCAGTTTAACCTCGATGTCCTCGTAGTCCTCCGTCGCGATCTGGCGGGCGCCGAGATACTGGTAGGCTGCGTAGGTGTCGGTTCCGTCGCCGATGGTTGCCAGCCGGGACATGATGTCGTCGATCGCTCCTACCGTCCCGTAATCGTAATCGACCGTGCGGTTGCCGTCGGGATAGACCACGCTGTCCAGGCGGACGTACTTGGCCACACCGCCCGTGGCTCCGGCCTCGTAGTTGTACTGGACGAACGGCGTGTTGCCGGCCACCGTCCCTTCGTGGTCCTGGTATTCTCGAACCACGTTTCCCCAGCCGTCGTACTCGTATTTCACCTGATTGATCGCCGTCGTGCCCGAGGTGTCGCTGTAGCTGGTGACGAACTCGAGCCGACCGAGATAGTCGTACGTTCTGCCGATACGCAGTACGGCGTCAGCGACGATGCCGGATTCGCCCAGGTTCGTCGCCGTGTCGGCCGCCGGACGCCCGGCAGCGTCGAAGGTGTACTCGTGCACCACTCCGCGCTGGTCGCTCCTACTGATCGCGCGGCCCAGCCGATCGTACTCGGTCGCAACGTGGTCGCCGTTGTCCGTGGTGATCGTCCATACCTTGGTCGTCTCGTCTTGCGACAGCACGTCGTCGGAATCCGGATAGACCACGGCGGTCTGCCACGCTGCGTTGATCGCGGACGTGTATAGGTACTTGGTGGCTTGGGCCTGGACGCCGTTGCCAGAGCCCTTCGGGTTGTAGGCGGTCATGGCTGTCGCCATCGCGTCCCCATTCGTCCCGGCTCAGCGTTATAAAACGGTTCCCGACTCATTTTCACGTGCCAACGATACCTGACAGTGCTTGTCACACGTCCCCTTCGACGCTTCCTCCGAGCTCTTCATCCACCACACCATCATATAAGGGGCCGCACATAAGCTGCCACAAGCCAAGCCGACAAATGCGTGGCAGAGCACGGCGCCGGCAGTGCCCGCAACTTGAAGGCCGAGGACGGGCCATTCATCGACCTGTTCGACTCCGACACTAAGATGATAGAAGACGAAGATGATGAAGCCCGCGATAGGTCCGATCGCGAGCAGGCTTATCGCTGCGAGAAGATAGTCGAGCGTCCTTTTCATCGTTAGCGTTAGGGCATCGCGATTGTGTTCGCGCCACATGCAATTCCCCGGCCTTCCTTCGTGATAGGGCAACGGCACAGCGAAGCGTCCAGATCGTGCCTCCAACCGTGGCACCGAGGAACAGGCTTGAGGGCCCAGGAGCAAGACTGTTAGTCCAGAATACAACTGCCGATCTGCTCATCATAGCACCGACTACCCCGCCCATGATTGCGGCTAAACCCTCCATCACCCTGCGAAAAAAAGAATGTGCGATGGTCATTGTGATGATCGCACTCAGGATTGCAGACGGCAACTGCCAAACGGTTGCGTAAGGGTACTGGGAAAGGAACGTAACACTTACGACAGTCAGGGTTCTCAGAGCCAAGACGCAAGAAGTTACACGAGCCATCCAACCTCCTCCGGCTGTTTACACGCTGACGTCAAAAGAGATGGTCGCTGCCGCCCCACGTTCCGTTATCGGCATTTACCTTCGTGCCATCGCATAACATGACGCGAAACGTCCAATGTACGCGTGTGGCACCGGCATTGGCAACTACATCATGCTCCTGCAACTTGATTCCGGAAATACAAGATCCCTTCTGGAAATCCTGTGGCAGTCGCCCGTACAAATCGATCACCCAACGAGAACATGTGTTTGGTCCGATTGGCCAGCCGAAAATGTTCACAATCCACGTGTCCTGAACTGCCGACACGAACTGAGTCATGCTGGCAATACACGACTAAAGGCTGCACCCTTTCCACTTACAGTTATTCGACGAATAGTGAGTCCCTGCACATATCTGCGTAGCTTTCGCGAGGGCTTGTCCGTGCTTGATATGGTTAGCCATCAGGTTCATGCCCATGTAGCCTGGATCCGTCCAGCAACACGTTGGATCAAGCCCGCGCGGGTCTGACCGGGTTATTGGGTTCCCCATGACATATGTGTAAACGTTCATTCCGCCCCTCAGCCACATCGGATCTCTGCTAATGCACACGGACAGACTTGAATCGTAGTACCGATTGCGAACCTGGTAAAGCACAGTCTCGGCATCGAAGAAATACCCGCCGTAGAGTGGGCCATCGGTGGCGGGAGCGGCGGGGTTGGTCCAGTTCGCGGAGTAGACGGTGGCCGTGCCGTAGGCCGTGTAGACGTAGCGTTCGATTACGTCGCCCGTGCCGCCATCGATGGTCGCGGTAACGTTGTAGTTGGCGTCGGCGGTGTAGTAGCGGACGTTGTCGTCAGGGTCCAGGTAATCGCCGTCGCCGTTGGCGTCGTGGAAGCGGACGATCGGGGCGTCGATGTAGCGCGGGCTCCAGACGTACTGGTTGGAGCCGACCGTCGCGCCCTGGCCATCGACGAACCGTTCTTCGAGGAGCTGCCAACTGCCGTTGTAGAAGTAGTGTGCCTCGGAGGGACCGCCGCCGGCTTCGGTGACGTTCTTCTGGATGCGCCGGTTGGTTCCGTCATACTGGTACTCGGCCAACGTGTCGCCGGGGTCTCCGGAGTCGTCGGCCTGTACGATCACCAGCCGGTTCCAGGCGTCGTATACGTAATGGACGCGAGTCGTTTCGTCGCCCGGTCGCGGGCCG
Organism: Candidatus Anammoximicrobium sp.; assembly: GCA_032229885.1. Lineage (GTDB taxonomy): Bacteria > Planctomycetota > Planctomycetia > Pirellulales > Pirellulaceae > Anammoximicrobium. The sequence goes on from JAVYAJ010000432.1 coordinate 4,502, forward strand.
GAGATCATGTTGCCCGCGGCGTCGTACGTCGGCGTGATCCAGTCACCGGTAATGCCCGTGATCTCGTTGGCCGGATTGTGCGTGCGGGTTTGGCTCTGGCCGTCGTCGTCGAACTCGGCGAAGTTGCCCAGGGCGTCGAGCGTCCACGATTGGGCGAAATCGTTTGCCCGCGCGCTGGAGATCAGACGGTCGATCGCGTCGTACTCGTAGACCTCGTCGAAATCGTGGTTCAACTGGTTGGTTTTGGCGGTGCGGTTGCCGGCGCGGTCGTAGGTGTACGTGTAGCGGTCGCGGTCGGCGCTAGCGCCGTAGGCGTACCAGCGATGGTTGATCACGCGGCCGAAGCGATCGAACCCGGCGTACTCGCCGGGCGTGCCGCTGTCGTAGTCCAGCCGCACCTCGGGCTCGACGTAGTCCTCCATCACGATCCGGTCGAGGCCCAGCTAGGTGTACTCAACGAGCGTGTCGCCGGGCGATCCGGCGTCGTCGTCCCGAATCGCGGCCAGACGGCCCAGCGCGTCGGCCATTTCGTCGGTTGGGC
>JAVYAJ010000433.1:0-1587 GCA_032229885.1 Candidatus Anammoximicrobium sp.
ACACGGTTGTTATCATCTCTGACTCCTGGGGCGTTGCCCCAGGCTACGTTGGTGATGGCCTTCGGCCAACACGCTTCCTGTCGTCCGTGCTGCGCAAAGGTCATGCAATAGCAATTGCACCTAACGCAGTCTAGTGCCCATAACCTAAAAGTGTACTGTACAGACCAGTGTACAAGATGCGCGCATGATACGAACTAAGACTCTAGCGCGGCCGCCGGCCCGCGCGGCCGCCCGACATTCGCCCGCCGTCGCTTCGGCCCGGCACGCGGCGAGCCTCAAGCGAGGCCGCGGTCCGACGTATACTGGACGCGGGGCGAGAACGCGCGCACGAACGTCGAATCCTGCGCAGCACAGGCGGATCGAGGTCCGCCCCCGCGACACCCGCGGTCGAGCCGCGAAATAGATCAACGTTCAGACGTACAGGAGGATCAGCATGGCGATTGAATTGACTTGGCTTGGGCACGGCACGTGGCAGCTCGAGACCGCGGGCAAACGGATCATCCTGGATCCGTTTCTGGACGACAATCCCGCGGCTCCGATCAAGGCCGATGGCGTCCGGGCGGACTATGTATTGGTGTCCCACGGCCATTTTGACCACGTGGCGGACGCCGCGGCGATCGCCAATCGGAACGGAGCGACGGTGGTCGCCAATTATGAAATCACGGCCTGGCTGCAAGCCCAACATGGCGTGCAAGATGTCGTGGCGATGAACCTCGGCGGCGAAGTCCAACTGCCGTTCGGACGCGTCAAGATGACGCTGGCGCTTCACAGTTCGATGCTGCCGGACGGCAGCAACGGCGGCAGCCCGGCCGGATTCCTGTTGACGCTCGACGGCGACAGGCGCATTTACTTTGCCTGCGACACGGCGCTGTTCGACGATATGCGGCGGATCGGTGCGGCTGGGATCGACATCGCCGTGCTGCCGATCGGCGATCTATTTACGATGGGGCCCGCCGATTCGATCGAGGCCGTGCGGCTGATCCAGCCGCGGAGCGTGATCCCGGCCCATTTCAACACCTGGCCCCCGATCGCCCAGGACGCCCAAGCCTGGGCCGCAGCCGTCCGCGCGGCGACGTCCGCCGAGCCCATCGTACTCGGCCCGGGCGAGAAGTACGCGCTGGCGGACTAACCTGAAGTTCCCTTTAAGGCTACAGCCCTGATTGCCGAGCAACCGCACGGAATCAGGGCTTTTTTGCGTGCGGAAGCAGGATCAACCCTACAGAATGTTGGCATGTAACATATTTGCAAAATACATTTCAAGTCTTGTAGCTCTGAACTTGAACACTATAACCTGTTGGCCTGTACATCGCCACCATCCCCAATCGCAACTCGCCGCCCGCGATCCTCCTTCGTGAAGGCTATCGCGAGGACGGCAAAGTCAAGACTCGCACGTTGGCCAACCTCTCGAAGCTGCCGGCAGCGGCCATCGCCGTCCTGCGGCAGGTCCTCCAGGGCAAGACCATGGTGTCTGCCGGCGAGTTGTTCGAGACCGTCGAGGATGGCTCGCGAACCCACGGGCACGTGGAGGCCGTCCTGACGGCCATGCGTCGGCTCGGCTTCCCCGCACTGATTCACTCGCGGCCTTCG
>JAVYAJ010000434.1:0-17065 GCA_032229885.1 Candidatus Anammoximicrobium sp.
ATGGCCTTCGGCCAACACGCCGCCTGTCGTGTGTGGCGCGCAACAGTCATCCCACCCCAACACCACCTAACCCAGTCACGTGCCACTAACCCACAAGTGTACTGTACGAACCGGTGTACAAGATGCGCGCACGGTGCGCGCATGATACGAACTAAGGCTCTAATGCGGGTCAGTGATCGTAAACTAAAAGTGTACTGTATAGACCGGTGTACAAGATGCGCGCACGGCGCGCGCATGATACGCACTAAGACTCTAAGAGGTGTAGGGTGTCCGTCCTATTTCGTTCGGCTGATTTCATCGGTCTAATGAAAACGATGGGACTAATAGGACTGATGGGGCCGATGGGACTGATGGGGTCGATGGGACGCGTCCGAGCAGATGGTTGTCCCGTGGAGGGGGTAGAGACGATGCTGAACCGAGTCACACGTCGGGGCTTTCTCGGCGGACTGGCGGCGGCCAGTGCGCCGCTGGTCGTGCGTGCTTCGGTGCTGGGCGCCGAAGCGCCCAGCAATAACGTGCACGTCGGTTCGATCGGCGTCGGAGGACGCGGCGCTGGACTGATGTACGACGCGGCCGGCTGCGCACAGACCAAAGTCCTCGCGGTCTGCGACGTATTTCAGGATCGCCGCGAGAAACACGCCGCGAATCTGAACCAGCGATATGGCACGAACGTGTGCACGCCGTATCGGGATCTGCGCGAGCTGTTGGCGCGCGAGGACATCGACGCCGTCACGATCGGCACGCCGGATCACTGGCACGTTCCGGCCGCTCTGCTGGCCGTGCGGGCCGGCAAGGACGTGTACGTCGAGAAGCCGCTGGGATTGAGCATCGAGGAAGACATCGCGATCCGTCGCGAGGTGCAACGCTATGGGGCCGTGTTTCAGTATGGAACGCAGCAGCGCTCGCTGGCGCATATTCGCCATGGGTGTGAACTGGTCCGCAACGGTCGCGTCGGCAAAATCCAGCGCGTCGAGGTGACCGCGCCCAGCTATGGGTTCGAGGGCGGGTCGCTGACGCCCGAGCCCGTGCCCGATGGCTTGGATTACGATCTCTGGTTGGGTCCGGCGCCGTATCGACCCTACACCAAGGATCGCTGCACTAGCTGGGGCACGTACTGGGTCTCGGACAACGCCCACGGCTTTATCGGCGGGTGGGGCGCGCATCCGCTGACCGACATGGTGTGGGCGCTGGGCGACGACGCCGCGGCCGTGCCGGTCGAGTACGCGGCGTCGGGCGCGTTCGGCAGCGGATTGTTCGACGCGCCGTTCGACTGGGACGTGCACGGCACGTTTGCCGACGGAGTCGCCTTCCATTTCACGCCGGGCGACGACCGCGCGTCGATCTTTGGCGATCGGGGGGCGGTGCACCTGAGCCGCGGCGGGTTGAAAACAGAGCCTGAATCTCTCGCCCGCGAGCGGATCGGCCCGAACGAAACACGGCTGTACGTCAGCAACCACCACATGGGAAACTTTCTGGACTGTGTTCGCACCCGCCGCCGCACGGTCGCGCCCGTCGAAGTTGCCGTGCTGTCGGATTCGATCACGCAGCTCAGCATGATCGCCCTACGCACGGGTCGAAAACTGCGCTGGGATCCGCATCGCGAAACCATTGTGGACGACCCCGAAGCCGCGCGTCTGTTGTCGCGGGCCATGCGTCCGCCGTGGCATCTGTAGCGGCCGCGTTGTCGAACCGCTCGGACACGTATCGGCCTTGATCCCGGTTCGCAAAACGCTGTTTGCACCCCTCGTTCCCACACTAGCCTCACGGAGTCGCCGCCATGTTGTCGTTCCTTCGCGCCGCGCGGCGCACGCTCGTTGTCCCACTGTCTCTTGGCGTCCCGCTGTTGTTTTCCGTCACGCTGTCGCTCGCCCTCACGCTGTGTCTTGCCGTCGCCGCGTGTGCACAGGCGGCCGCGGATCCGTACGCGGACGCCGCCCGGTACGAGGCCGGCCAACCGCGCACGGCGCTGCTGGCGGTCGAAGCTCAGATCCGCGCCGCCACGCCCGCCGAACTGGGGGCGATCGAGGCCGAGCTGTTGAAGATCCTGCAAGCCGAATCGACGACCCGCGACGCCCAAGATTGGGCGTGCCGGCAACTGCGTCAGGCCGGCTCGGAGCGGTCCGTCGCCGCATTGGTCGGCCTGCTGGACGATCCGCGGCTCGAGACCGTCGCGCGTTGGGCGTTGCAGAGCATCCCCGGCGAAAAGGTCGCCCGAGCGTTGCGAGACGCGCTGCCAACGCTGCCTCCCAAGTCCAAGGCCGGCGTGTTGCAGACGATCGGCTCGCGGCGCGATCGGGCAGCGGTCGCGGCGGTCGGTCCGCTGGCGAGCGATCCGGACGCCATGATCGCCGAGGCCGCGCTGTACGCGCTGGGCTGCATCGGCGGCAGCGAGGCGTTGGACGCGGTGCGCCGCGCGGACGGCCCGGCCGAGTTGCACCGCTACCGCGAGCACACCGTGCTGCGGTGCGCCGAACAGATGGCGGTCGACGGCGAAACGGCCGCCGCGGCGCGCGTGTTTCGTGACGTCTTTGCCGGATCGGCCGATCCCGTGATCCGCGGCGCCGCGCTGCACGACGCGCTGCATACGGAACAAGCGTCGGCCGCCGATCTGGCGCTGGCCGCGCTGCAAGACGCCAGCCCCAGACTGCGCCGGACAGCCGCGAAACTGGTCTGCGAAGCGCACGATGTCCGGCTGCTGAAGGCCGTGCTGGACCAGTTGGCGTCGTGTCCCGCCGACGCCGTGGCCGCCATCTTCGACTTGGTCACCGATCCGGCGGCCGCCCCGGCCGCGAGCGCGGCGGTCCGAAGCGACAACGACGCGATTCGTCTGGCGGCGATCGGCGCGCTCGGACGAATCGGCGACGCGCGGACCGTCGCGATCCTGTTGGACATTGCGGCGGGCGACGACGGTCCGGCGCAGGCCGCGGCGCGGGACAGTCTGGGACGGCTGCGAGGCCGCGACGTGGATTCGGCGTTGGCCGCGATGATCGAGCAAGACTTGCCACGGCAGCGCGTGGCGGCGATCCGCGCGCTGGCCGCGCGCGGTGCGACATCGGCGACGCCTGTGCTGTTGAAAACCGCGCGGGATCCCGACGCTGCGATTCGCACCGAGGCGATTGCCGCGCTCGGCGCGCTGGCCGACCGTTCGGCGCTGCCCGAACTGATCCAACTGCTGGTGGCGGATGCGCTGCCCGCCCAGCGAGCCGCGACGGAACAAGCGGTGTTGACGGTCTGTCAGCGGATCGGCGATGCCGACGCGACGTCGGCCGACTTGCTGGCAGCTTGGCCTCAGGCCGACGACGCGGCTCGCGGCCTGCTGCTGCGAGTCCTGGCCAAAGTTCCGTCCGACGCCGCGCTAGCCGCCCTGCGCCGCGCGCGACAAGACCCCGATGCGACGCTGCGCGACGCGGCCATCCGGGGGCTGGCCGAGTGGCCGGACGCTCGCCCGATCACCGACCTGTCGGAAATCGTCCGTGCCGAGCAGAGCCTGACGCACCGAGTTCTCGCCCTGCGCGGCCTGGTGCGGATGGCCGCCTTGCCCGACGCGCCGCCGCTGTTCGAGAAAGCCGGGCTGCTCGGAGCGGCGCTGGCGCGAGCGCCGCGGATCGAAGACGCGAAGCTGGTGCTCGGCGCGCTCGGCGAGGTGCCGGACGTCGCGGCGTTGGAACTGGCCGCCGGACGATTGGGCGACTCCGAGTTGCAGATCGAGGCCGCCACGGCCGTCGTCAAGATCGCCAAGCGGATTCAGCGCACGCGCCCGGACGAAGCGAAAGCCGCGGTGCAAAAAATTCTCGATGTCTGCACGGCGCCCGCCGCGCGACAGTTGGCGGAAAACGCCTGGTTCGTCGTCGATTCGCAGCTCAACATCGCGCCGCAGGGCACGGCCAGCAGCCCGGACGGCTGGAAAGCGGACGGCGCGGCGGGCGACGCCCAGGCGGCGATCGACAACGATCCGGCGACGTACTGGGACGAAGAAGACGGCAAGAGCCTGTACCGGCTGGTGGTGACGCTGCCCCAGCCCGAACCGATCGTCGCCCTCAGTGTCCTGGGCTATCGGCACCACCAGTTTGCGCCGCGAGATTTCGAGATTTTATGTGACGGCCGCGTCGTCAAGAAAATCGAGAACGCTCAATACGAAGACAATCTATTGCTGGTGAAACTGGACGAAATCAGTTGCACGGTCGTCGAACTGAAGATCACCGGCTACTATGGCGGGTCGCCGGCCATTCGTGAATTGGGCCTATACCGGGCGCAGAAAAAATAGGAGCCTGGGACGCCGGTCGCGCCCGGCGACGACGAACCGCGCGGGGGAGTCGAACGGACGCGATGGAGGGTCACGCTCCGCGCGTGGCCGCAAGCGGACGGACGCGACGGAGCGCGTCCCTCCAGAACGGCGCACCGCCCTGTGTTCGCTCGCCAGCGGTTTCGATTCCCATATATCTCGTCCCGGCTCGTTTTTCTGGTAATCCGGGACGACTGTCCGTTCCATGTCCCATCAATTCCGATTTGCGGCACTAGATTCTGATGTCTTTATCACGCCACTCCAGCCCGCCTTCGTGGTGAGTGGTTGTTGAGAAACCGATGCTACTTGCCGAATTATGCAGACGGCCTCGCCTGAAGCCGCAAAGCGGCCAAGAGGGCTGCTGTTCTACGCAGGCGGTCAGGACTATCGGCAAGCCGGTCGATTTCGCAGCAGTCGGCGCTCGTAACCCAAGACACCAGTGAGGATAAGCCGCTGGTTCGGCCGGGCTTGCGTTTCGAGCACGAGATAGGCTGCGGGCGAGTCCGGCCCCCGCGGTGTCGCCCGCGCTGTAATTTGGACGACGCATCCCGGCGGGCCGCCGCGATGCGGCGCCGCGGATCATTTCCACAGCCAGGAATCCAACGTCAGCTCGGCGTCGGTTGTGTTGGCGCCGGACGCGCTGCTCTCGCCGGGCGCCGCGGTACACTCGAACTCGAGTTGCACAAGCCCCGGAAGCCGGAGTCCCTCGGCCGGAACAGTCCACTCGACGACCGCCTGGGCGTCTGCGCCCGGGCGAAGGTCGGTAGGGGGCGCCGTGGGCGGGCTCCGCGTCACGTTTGAGGGCGCCTCCGGCGACCCAAGACGAACCTGCCATCGGCCTTGTTCGGGCGACAGACTGCCGCGCAGACCAAGTTTAACCACTGTCGCCCGCCCGATCGGCGCCAACGCGGTAAACACGGCTTTGCCGCCGAGCGGCGAACGCAACCGGACGGCGCCCCAGCCGGACCATTCGAAGCGTCCTTGTTTGGGCAGCCGAGCAACCAAGCCGTCCCGGACTACGGGAGGGGCGAGATCCTCGAACTCGAACGTGCCGTCGGCCGCGATCGGCGGGAGATCGATCCGAACCTGGGCCAACTTCAGCAGGTAGGCCGAACTGTCCTGGGGTTTCGTCTGGCAGATGAATCGCAGAACGCCCGGCTGATCCGGCGCAGGATTTCGGAACGGCAACGGATACTCGGTGACCGTGTCGCGCAGCGAGCGCAGGTCGTGGCCAACGAACACGGGGGCGCGCATCGGAACGCTGCCCAGCACCCGACCGAGGTAGAACGCGTCGCCGTGCGGAGACTTCGGCGGGTTGGTCGCGTCGCTCCGAGACAAGACATCCAGCTCGAACGTGCCCCGATTCGGACCCCACAGCGAGTTCGTGCCGACGGAAAAGTACCTGCTCGACGGGAACAGCGTCACACAATCGAGATAATCGCCCGCCCGATCCGCGACGTAGTGCAGGTATCGCCCCTGGCTTGGATGGTAGTTGTGGTCAATGTCCTCCACCACCTGTGCCTCGCCGCCGTGAGCCGCAGACGACACGACGAGTTCCGCGGCCTCGAGCTCGCAGAACAACCGTGAATCGCGGGCCGCTGGCGTGGTCTCGAACCTCGAATACGGCAGCGTCTCAGGCCGTTCGGGCAACGGCGGCGCGGCAAACGGAGTCGAATCGAAACGGTACCAGAAGGCCAAGGCAGTGGCCGCGGTCGGAGCGCCCGCAGCCTGGACGCCCGGGGTAAAGCGGAACGCGGCTTGTGATGTGAACGACGGTGGATCCGTCAGAAAATAGCGAGTGACGCCGGCGAATCGATCGTCATATAAGGGATGGTTCCAGAGCGGGCGATTGCCGATGCCGCCGCCGTACTGGCCCATGAACCACAAGGGGATGATCCCCTGACCCAGAACGGGCGGTGCGTCGTCGCATTGCAGCGACAGATGGCAATTGTGAACGGCGAGCGGGTAGCGATCGCCGCCGGTGGTAAACAGCCCCAGACCGACCAATCGCCCCGCGCCGGGTACGCGCAACAACAGTTCGGGATCGGCGGTAGGCGCAACCGGTCGAACGACGCGTAGCGCACACAGGCGGCCGCACGATCGTCCGTCCTGTGCGTCCAACGGTGCGATCCGCGCAAACAGTTCGCCGGTAAATCGCATCTGGTCCGAACGATTGACCAGATCGATGCGCAGGCCGTTGGCAAACGGCGCCGGCAGATTGAAGTAAAAAGTGTCTTCGGGAAAGTAAAACCGCGGCTTGTCGACGGCCCAGGGATAGCGCAACCCCGCCGCCAACGTGCCGTTGAAGCGATGCCAACGGTGGGTGATCCAGGGATGCGGCAGGCCGACAAGCTCGGGCAAGGGCAAACGTATGGCCGGTTCGTCGGCGCCGTCGTAGCGCAGCTCGACGACGACATTGCGGAGCGTGCCGTTGAGCGCCGGATTGATGTGGATCTCCAATTGCACCAGCTCGCCGCTGCCCGGTGCGTCGAGCACCGTCAGACGCTCGCCGGCCTGCAGGACGAACGCGTGCCGCCTGCGCGGAACATCGCGATAGACCACGTCGGGGAACGAGACGCCGCCACGGAGGATTTCCGCGGCCGTCCGCAGCTCGTTTGCGTAGCGTCCTCGCGGATCGGGCGAGGCGGTCAGCACGGGCGTCTGGGCTGGAAACGTCCGATAGCTCAGAAAGTATCCGAGCCGCGGCTTGTCGACGACGATCCGCAGCGACTGCGCAAAACCTACCGGCGCAATCAGGTGACGCAGCGGTCCGCCGCTAAAGACCAGCGGCGTCGGGAATAGCGGCGCGTCGGGTCCGGCGGTGTCCGCAGTCGCCGCCTCTGCCGCAGAAATCGTGGGATCCAACGCGCCGGTCCAGAGCTTTTGATCGTCGACCCACAGCGTCATCGTTGCTGCGCCGTCGGCGAGCAATACATGATCCAGGACACCCGGTCCGCGGACGTCGAGCAGCGCAAAGCCGCCCTCGCACGAGTCGAGTTCGGGCTGTCCCGGCAGATGCCCGATCGTATGCCGCTGGCCCTGGGGCGGCCAAGACATCCAGCGCCAGTCCGTCAAGCTGCTGGCGGATCCCGGCACCGGCGACGCGGCGCCGCCTGCATCCCGTGCCGTGACGGCAATCGCCAACGTCGCGACGCCGCTCAGAATCATTACGTGCAAGCCTCTCACAACCGCACCTCGGCTCCGACCATCCCGCCAGACGGCGGGAGATCCTGAACGAGTCCTCTTGGGCAGGCAGCCGTCGGCCGGATCCGCGCCTCCGCTAGCGCAGCGGCTTCAGATGCGTAAACGGTTCGTAGTCGGGCAATTGGTCCCAGGCCAGCCGTTCGTCGGCGGCGGGCACGTATCGAGGCTCGACGCCCAGCTCTTTCAAAATGATGTTCCGCGCCATCGGGATGCCGACGGTCTTGTAGAACGCCAGATGACGGTTGAACCCTTGGCGACCAAAGCCGCAGTCGGTGGACAGGATCAGCTTGTCCGCCGGAATGTGAGCCAGGCAGCGTCGAACCCGCTCGGCAATCGTCTCGGGAAAATCAGCCTGGAGCGTCCGGTGGCTGATTACGCCGACTGCGATCTTCTTTTTGAGGCTGTTCTTGTAGGACGAAAACAGGGCCAGCTCGCGGAAGTCGTTCTCCGTCGCTTCGATCGTCCAGACGTCGCCTTTGAGACGCTCTAAGAAGATTTCCATCGAGTTGGCGTAGGACTCGTCGGTGAACACCTTCTGCATGTTGGGATTGCCCCAGCAGGTGTGGATCCAAATTTCGACGTCGTCCAGGCCCTCGACTTCGCGGTTGAACGCGTCGACTAGGAAATCGAGAAACTCTTTCTGGTCCGGCTGATACCGGGCCATGAAGTGCAGCGTCGGCTCTTCGATCTGGATGACTCGACAGCCGCTGGCCGCCAGTTGGCGCAGCTCGAGATTCATCGCTTCGGCCATGTCCCAGATCAATTGCCGCTTGTCGTCCAAATCGTACAGCGGCGTATGACTGTCGAGAAAAAACGCCAGAACCTGGGCGGAACACGTTCCGAATTTAACCGGCTTGCCGCCAGCGGCCTGCTGGGCGATCCGCCAAATCTTGGCGTACTCGAGCGGATTTCGGGGGTCATGTTCGACGCGGCCGACGACTCGCGGCCAACGCCACGTCTTGTAGATCGAGTCCAGCATCGTCCCCGCTGGGTAGGACAACAATGGCGAGCGGGTGCGCTCGGATTGCAGTTCTTCGTGTTCGAGTCCCTTCCAGCGCTGCAGCGGATAGTGATGCCACGAGCGTCCCGCCACGTCTTCGTCCAGATGATAGTCGCCGCCGGTCAGGATATCCAAACCAGCTCGCGTCTGGTCCGAGACGACGAGCGCGTGCGCGTCGGTGAATTGCTCGCGAAACCAGGGGTCCATCATGGCCGTGTCGAGCGGTCGCCCCCACAAGTTCGCGGTATACCAGCGCGGACGAGGCCACGAGCCGGTGATCGTGGCCGGCAACAACAGGTCTTTCGTCGCGGTAAACGCCATGCGTTCTCTCCTGTGGTCAGAGTGGATCCCGGCTCGCGAGATCGGTCGCGAAAGCCGACGAGGCGCAGCGTCGCTGGACAGGGCAAACCGTGTACAACAGGTTCCTTTGTGAAGGCTGTCGATCGGTTTGTCAATCCGCCGCGACGTCTGAGATCTTGCGCCGTGGTCGGGCCAGGGCGTCGGGGCGTCGCACAAGGCCTGCGCGCCGCGGCGCAACGCTCGCGCGCGGCTGCGGGCGACGGTCGTGTGTTGTCAAGATCAGTGCAGTGTCACGGAGAAATGTTGGGATTCGCCCCGCTTGCCAGACAGCAGGAGTTTCTTGTTATGGTAAGTGCGACTCTTCAACGGTCGAACTTCGACAACACGCCATTTCGCGATCGACTTCTGAGCCTGCCGTTCGCGTCGGCCGGCAGATCGTCGTCCTCTCAGCCGCGTGTCGCGGGGCAAGCCGCGTCAGTACCCAAGCTCTTCAAGCTCGTGCTCGTCCAATCCGTGATAGTGGCCCAACTCGTGGAGGATCGTGATCCGAATCTGACGCTGAAGTTCTGGTTCATCAATTTGGCCGCGCCGGTCTCGCGCCAAGGCCAAAACACCTTCGCGAAAAACATAGATCGCGTCGGAAAGCTGGCCTGAAGACTCGATGGACTGGCGAGTCAACGGCGTTCCGATGTACAGCCCGCACAGCTCGCTACGACGTCGGATCCCAAGGTCGCGCATCATCTTGCGCGACGGATAATCCTCGATGTACATCGTCACTTCGGCCAGCAACTCGTGCACGCGAGGCGGCATGTGAGCCATGACTTCGTCCAACTGCCGGTCGAAGTAATCACGCAGCTCAGGGTTCATGAAAGACGCGAGGTGGAAAGGATCGGAAGCAAGAACAGCGGAACGCGCTCGCCATCGGCCGCCCGCGCTCAGGGCGATGATTTGAATCGTTTCGGCAGGTTGATCGAATACAGGATGATCACCGCTCCCGTGGCCAAGAAGCTCCACGGCATCCATTCCTCGGTTTTGAACTGCCGCGGATCAGAGCCCGTGGTGGACGGGCTGAGCGCGACGGCGCTCGCGGACACAACGGTCCCGTGGGCCAACACGGCTTCGTCCACGACAAGACATTCCAAGCCCAAGATGCAAAAGCTGACGCCGATCGCCAAGAAGACTGATCGCCACATGATTCGCCTCTCCCACCTCACGGCTGCGAAAACTTCCCCTTCGTCTTATCGACTCGACGGCGGTCAGGCTACAATTCAAGAAACGGAAGTCCGTTTACGATAGCCCGTACGAGTCGTCCATGGCCCAGTTTTGCGACCTTTCGCGTTTACATCATTCTCTTCGACACAAAGCGTGTTTCTCGCACGATTCGCCGTGTCCGAAAAAAGATCCCAGCTCGTTCGTCGGACGCGCACCGCCGCTCGCTCGGTTGGCTCTGTCTGCATTCCTCGCAGTCGCGGCCGGGATCGCGATCGAAAACATGTCCGCCGCCGAGCCGAGCGGGTCCGTAGCTGAGGTGTTCTTGCGAGATGTGAAAGGGTTGACCCCGATCCCGGGCGGCAAGGTATGGATGTGCCGCGCGGAATGCACGCTGCGAGACGCGCTCGCCAAACTGGACGACTCCCGGCGCGACCTGATCCAACAACAACGGACACTCGAACAGCGGGTGCGTGCGAACAGACAACAATGGGAGCTCATTCTCCCCAGCATTGCGGCGTTGAAAGCCGCGCGGTCCGCTGCGGCAACCGACGCTCCTGAGCGGCCGCAAATCGACCGTCAGATCGCATTGTTGGGATCGCAAGCCGTGGACCCGGAACGTCTGGGCAGTCGAACCGATGTTCGCGCGAGCGTGATCCGTCTCAACAATGCTCGCCACGCCCTAGCGCTAAGTCTGCTGACGATTCGCCGAGCCGTACCACGAATGGAAGCGGATTATCGCGGCCTGCAGTCCGACTCGGAGGTTCAGACCGCGTTGCGGGCGTTGGGAGGTGGGCATCGCTTGGGGCCCTTGGAGACTTATCGTCGTGAACTACGCCGCGCCGAGGCCTACGAACAGCTCGTCTTCACGCCCTGGGTTCCCATCTATATCCAAAGCGATCGAATCCGTGTGGATGCGCTGTTGAACGAACGAACGCCGATCACGTTCAGTTGGCGCGTCGACCAGGGGCCGACGATGCTGACCGATTCGATGCTCGAAGCAGCCGGACTCGATGTTCCCGCCACGGCCCCGACCGTTTCCTTGCAGGCCGCACCGGGACGCATGCTGAACACGCGGCAGATGAACATTCCGGCCCTGCGGTTTGGGCAAACCGTGCTGCACGACGTGCCGGTCTATGCGCTCGGGCCAGACGGCGAAGACCTCGGCGCCGTAATCGGGGCCGACGTGTTTACAGGGTATACAGTTCAGCTCGAACTGTCCCAATTGCGGCTGAGCCTTGCGCCCGCCTCTGGCTGATGCGTTATCTCCCGAATCCGGCATTCGGCAGGTGGCCGGTGGTGCGCAGCGGCGTCAGCCCCGGCGCCAACGAACGCGCCGACCGGTGTCGCCAACGCATGATCCGGTGTGTCCGATCGGCAGCGCGTGGCCATTGAAAGCGGATTGCGACTTGCCGTGCGAGCCGTCCTCCCCGGCCGCGGAACGCATCTGTTCCACGCCCGAAAAGAGCCCATTCAGCCAGCTACGGCCATTTCGGTAGCGCCCGCTCGGCACGGAGAGAAGCGGTTACGCGAAGGCAGGTGTGTGCAGCCCCAGGCGTTTCGGCTGAGTGCCTTAAAAGAAGCCTCCACCGCCTCCCATGCCTCCCATGCCACCCATGCCGCCACCCATACCTCCCATGCCGCCACCCATCCCTCCCATGCCGCCGCCGCCGATCCCGCCGCCGCCGCCGATCCCGCCACCGCCGCCAGACCCGGTCGTATCACCCGTGAACGTAAACGTGCTGACTTCGCCGATTCCGGAAAACATCGGCATCGGCTCGACGCGCACATAGCGACGATCGGCGGAAATAACGGCCATGCTCATGAACGTCGTTCCCTCGGGAAGAACCGTAATCACCGGCCGAACGCCCGCGCTGCCTCGACGCAGGCGACCGTCACGTTGTGCGGCCAAGGCATCGCGTAGATAGTCGCGGACTGCGTCCGAGTACTCGTATGAACTCAACTGGCGTCCAAGCAGCGCACGGTTGAACTCGCGTTGGACTTGGGCTACGGCGGCGATTTGGTGTTGATCGAGCGCGTCCTGGCGGCGTCCATCGTTCAACTCGAACACCACCGCTGCCCGACCATCGACCAGCGGGATATGACGACTGATGATCTCCTGCTGCGGCGAGCCGAATTTCTTGGCGACCTCGACGGTGACTTTGCCCGCGGTCGGCTGGCCCCAGATACGTTTGATCATCAGTCGGTACTGGCCGCTGAACCCTTCCGGGCACACGTAATACTCGGCATATCCGTCCGCCGGCTGCTCGCCGGCGCGAGCAAACACATCGCCCAACATCACGCCGCCGCCGACGCTGCGCGGGCTGTCAGCCGAGCACACCGCGCCGGTGGGATCTTCAACCAGAATGTCAATATCGGCATCACCCGTCCAGGCCACACGAATCACGCAGTCGCGGACCATTGCCGCGAGCACCTGCTCGCGAAACGAGTCTGCTTCCGCACGACGATTGGCTGCCACCAACTGTTCATAGGTTGCTCGCGTTACGCGAACGATCATCTCTTGAGTCTTCTTCTGATCCTGCGGCCAGGCCTGGCTCAACAAGCCGACGCAAGCCCATTGGATCGCGTCCAGATCGTCCAGCCGCTGGGCGACGGCCAGCCCTCGCAGATACGGCTCGGGCCGCAACGGTTCCGCCGCGGCCATGCTCTGGAACAACTGCAACGCCCGGCGATCAAGGCCCAGTTGCGTCAGGTATTCAGCGACGAACAAGGTCTCGTCAACACTGCTGCTGAAATCCACCGCTGACATCAGCGCTCGCTCGATCTCCGAGTCTGGCGCTCCCTCAGCCTTTAACGCCAGACCGAGCCCTTCGTACATCCAGGTCTGCGGGAATCCGTTTCGCAGCGCGGCCGACAGCAGCGTGACGACCTCGGAAAACTTCTCCTTTTTCATCAGATCTCGCGCTGTCTCGCGGACGGCCAATCGCGAGCGCTGAACCATTTCGGGCGAGGCTTTTTTCAAGTCGTCGAAGTACGCATTCCAAGCCTGCTCGAGAGTCTGGCCTGGCTGGCTCTTCAGTTCGATCTTTTCAGCTTTCACAGCGCTGGTCGCGGCCGCTTGGTCGGAATCGAGAGCCGCAGCCTCTGCGGTCGGCTGCTGGTTGGGACCCAGCGACAGGTCGTCATCGACGGCGAAGAAGCCACCTCCCATGCCGCCTCCCATGCCGCCCATACCACCCATTCCCATGCCTCCCATGCCTCCCATGCCTCCCATGCCTCCCATGCCCATGCCGCCCATCCCCATGCCACCCATCATCCCCATGCCGCCTCCCATGCCGCCGAGCATGCCGATCGGAAGCACTAGGTCGCCGACGGGGTACACTTTGGTGACGAGCTTGCTTTCAGCCTCTTCGGGCGTGGTGATCAAGAGGACTTCGTCGCGCACGACATACGTCAGCCCCAATTCCTTCAGCATCAACCGCAGCGCCGAGCGTAACGAAATGCCGCGCAGGTTGCGGGTGATCGGCGTGTCCGAGCCGACGCCGATGTCGTCGAGCGCTTTCGTGTCGATCTCGATGTTGATGTCATGCTGGTCTTTCAGAAAGTCGATCACCTGGCTCAACGGAGTCTCGACAAATTCCAACCGCGTGTCGTCTTCCAGCGCGGCGAAGATCTTCTGCTCGGTGCTGCCCTGGCGAGCCAAGTCGATCGAAGCGTACTTTTTACGCCGCAGGGTCAAATCGGCCCAGACTTGCGGCTCGGGATACGTGATCGGCGGATCGTCGGGGAAGGGCACGAGCGCCTTCTCGACGCCCAGCAGCGCGCGGGCAAAGTTCCGATGGCGAATGTCGCGCAGGGCCCACATCGTCTCCCAGTTTCCGCCGAATCGCGACGTCCACAACGCGGCGGATCCGGTCGTGCTGCTGGGATCCAACTCGAGGACCTGTGCCGCGATGATGTCTTCAGCTTCTTGATACCGTCCCTCGTCCATCAACGAGTTGAAGCGATCCATCAACTGCTTGATCTTCTGCCGTTGGCGAGCCGTCTCCTCGACGAGTTGCTGACGCTCGTCGGCAGCCGCCCGGTTTTCTTCGGCCTGCGCCACGCGGATTCCAAACTCGACCGCCCGGCGGCCGGCCTCGCGAATCGCCGACTCGATCTGGTTCCGCAGTTGATCGCGCGCGTCGGCGCCCAAGTCGGGAGATTTCTCGATGGTTTCCAGCCAGATCTTCAGATCCCGCTTGGCGCCCTCCGGGTTGGTTCCCATCTGCTGTCGAGCCTGATTGAGCGCCTGCTCGATCTCGGTCTTCATCTTCTGTTCCAGCACCTGCTGTGCATTCTCGACTTGATCGAGAAATAGGCCCTCGCCCTGAACCTCGGCCAGCAGGCCGCCGGCCGGCGCCGCTTCGGCCCCCGGCCCTTGGAGATTGACCATCCGCAGATCCGCCGCATCATCGCCCAAGCGCTGGGAGGCGTCCCGGATCAACTGGGCTTGGAGGTTGTTGGGGTCGCGCTTTAACACGGCTTCGGCAACCTTCGCCGCTCCGTCTCGATCTCCCGTCTGCAGCGCCGTCTGTCCCAACCTGGTCAGCACCGCATTGTTGGCCGAGACCATCCGTGCCACGTCCTGCAAGCTGGCGGAACCCAACGTCGGCATTCCCATCCCGCCGCTGGCGCGCACCGAGTCGACCAGTTGAGGCAAGAAGCTGTAGTCGTCCAAGGCGTCGCGAACGGCGACATTCCACTGAAGGTTCACCGGCTGACCATCCAGTTCGGCCGCTAACGCGACCTGACCGACGTCGCGTGCTCGCAGCCGGCCGACGACCACCGTATCGCGGTCGCCGCGCAACGGCGGCAGCGTGGTCGGGTAAATCTCGGCGATCGCCGGCGGGAGGTCGACCTTCGTCGGCCAGCAGACCGGCGAACGGACGACGTCGGCCATCGCCACGCCCGCACGCTGGGCCCAATCGCCCTCGTTTGCGTCCAGGTACACCATTCCACCCGTGTGATTGGCCAGCGCAGCAAGAAGATACGGATTTCGGTTCGGGCCGATTGCGAAGCTCGATACGGAAACGTGCTTGTCCGCCAGCTCGCGACTGAGCGCGGCGAACTGGGCGACCTCGGCCGGATTCGCCTGGCTCAGCCCGTCGCCGATGTAGATCACGCTCCGCGGCTGCGAGGCAGGGCCCGCAAAGCTTTCCGCCGCGCGTCGCATCCCGTGGATCATGTCCGTCGATCCCAGAGGCACGCGGGCCTCGAGCTTGGTTAAGCCGGCTTGCATGTCCGCGCTGCCCGGCGACACGAACGCGTCGGTCATCGGCACTGCATCCAAATCCACAGCCATCAGCCGCACGCGATCCGCGGCATCTAGATGGCTCAGCAAGGTCTTCAGCGAGGCCATCGCATCATCTCGATACGCGCCCGTCTGGCTGGCGGATGTGTCGAACAAGACCACCACGTCGTGCCCCGTAGCCGTCTGCGGCGTGGCCACCGGCGGCAGGCTGAGCGCGAAATAGACATCTCCCGTCGCATTCTCGTAAGTCGATAACTGTGCCGAGCTTGCGTCATCGGCCGGCGACGCTGCCACCGCTGCAGCCGCCAGAGCCAACGCCATCATCGGCGACACCAACAACACGAGGATCGTACGTCGTGACATTCCCGTGAACTCCAGTCCGAAAAGTGAACGACGCAGGACGAACCCTGCTCGCAACACGCCCCTTGCCTAACCTGCCATTGTTCAGCGCCGGAAATCCAGCCGACTTGCCTTAATTTTATCTGGCCAAAACTGTTAATGCCATAGAATTGTCAAAATTCCACCTGCTGAGCGTCAAATTCCGCGTCCTTTGCGCAACGAGCAGGCGTTGACTCCGTCTCGCGCCGTCATCGCCCACCCAAGCGGCGCGCCATGCTCCTGCCTGAACCCGTCGACGGTTCCGACGCCGGCTGCCCGACCGATACACCCCGACCGCCACCCGTAAACCATTCGCCATGACCAGGGTGCTGTCAAACAAAGCCGACCATTTCTGTGCAATCTTGCACATCGTCGCATTTTGTGTAATCGCACTATATTTCGCAGCCGCCATTATACTATAGGCTCGCGCGGCTTAGCGAGTCGGATCATCGCGAAAACTCCAGTCCGCTCGTGTGTTGTCGACTTTGCCTTTTCGACGTCCCGTCTCGCCAGCGCACGCTATATCGAGCGCGGGTAAGAATGGCCTCGCGAACCTCAGGTTCCGTATGACAAAGGCGAACTGAAGTCCGCCGCGCCGAGTGCCGTTTCGAGCCGGGCGAAGTATAAATGTCCCATGCGGCAGGATGCCGTAGCTACGAGATCCGTCCCGCCAGCGTGCGGCGGCTGCTGTTTGGCAGTTGGCAGCCTGTTTTCCCACCACAACAACCCTCTGCTTGTGCATCCCGAGGACGCTGCACGGCGTATCTGCCGAACAGGTCAAGGCCTTGTCGCCACAAGGCCTGACGCCGAGACCCGCCCGTTTTCCCCTTTGTCGCTTTGTGTGCGGCATTCGTTCTACGTTCACCGCCGATTCTGACCATTTCCGCAGCTGGCGCGCGGCGCTCACCTCGAACTCGAGCATCGATGCGAACTGTGTGATCATGTCGCAGGCGACCAACATTGCGCGTCCCCCAGCCCGCCGCACACCGGGCCGAGGGCGGCTGAGTACGACTTTTCGTGCGCCGCCAAGGCTAAATGCTGAACGGACCGAGGGCCGCAGTTGCCAGACCGCCGGAAGCTGCACTCTGGCGACTGCGACTGGCTGGAAAATTACAATGCGAGAACGCACTGGCGCCCCTGGATAGCGTCGGCGTCTGTCGATAGGTCGCATCACACAACGATCTTCGGCCCGCGCTGGCGGCATAGGATGCAGCCCCTACGTGGCCGGCGCGACTGATCCGCGCTTCGAGCCGCGCGTCAAGTTCATCCAGCGACGCGAAGTGGGCAGACGGATTACACCACTCCTAACGCGGACCAGTGCCCGCAACCCAAGAATCTGTTCGGCCGAAGGCCTCCGATCACCGTAGCCTGGGGCAACGCCCCAGGGCTGACGCCGCGCGTGTGCCTCTGTTGGCCGAAGGCCATATTCATCCGGGCC
>JAVYAJ010000435.1:0-35411 GCA_032229885.1 Candidatus Anammoximicrobium sp.
CTAACCCATTCCCGTGCCACTAACCCACAAGTGTACTGTACACACCACTGTACAAGATGCGCGCACCGTGCGCGCATGATACGAACTAAGACTCTAATGCGGTCTAGTGCCAGCAACCCACAAGTGTACTGTACAGATCAGTGTACAAGATGCGCGCGTCGTACGCGCATGATACGGACTAAGACTCTAGCGCGCATCTTGTGTAGTGGTTTGTGCAGTATCCTGGTGCTGGCACTCGTGCTCGTACCCGATTGCCGGATGACGAGCACGAGCACCGGAGCTTTGGGTTGCGGGCGCTAGTCCGCGTTGCTCGTACAGATCATCTATTTGGTCGACGGCACGGGGGCGGCGCGGAGAAAGTCGATGGAGAATTCTCCGGAGCGAACGCCGCCGGTCGGGTCGAGCCTCAATCCGGTGATGATCTGGCCCTTCCAGTCGGGGTGCTGGCCCAGTTCGAGCCGGTATTCGTGAAACCGGCCGTCGGGGATGAGCGAAAACCGGATGCTTCGTTGTTCGTCGAACCCAGGCGACGCTTCGGTGCTCCAGAACAATTGACCGCCCGAGCCGGCCGTAACTCGCAAGCCGAGCCGCAACGCCGGGGCGCGGTCGCCGGCCACGCGCAGCAGCGGGCGCACTAGATAGGGATCGGGTCCCGAGACGCGGCCAAACAGCCCCTCGCCCTTGGGAAACAGCTCGGAGATGTCGTTGGCCGGCAGCCAGCCGTCCGCCGAGTCGTTGAAGTCGAACGCGATTTGCTCGACGGGATACGGCAACCGTTTGACCTCGCGATAGATGACCCCATCGGCCCGGATCTTGGCCGCGCCGGACTGCGGCACGCGGACGGCCAGAAATGCGTTGCCCGCATCATACCGCCAACTCGGATCGTCGCCCTGTTCGATGTCGATCCGTTCTTGGAGCGCCCGCCCGTCTAGCGACACGCTGTCCGGCCGAGTGACGTTCGAGATCAACACGACGCCCTGTTCGCCCTCGGGGTACGACACGTCGATCGAGATGACGGTTCCACGATGCGCGGCGCTTTCGATCCGGCCGACCGTGCTGACGTGAACGCGTCGGTCCGCCGCGCCGATGATCGTCGTCACCGGCTCTTGATCGCGGCCCAGCAGTTTCCACACGGCCATCAAGATCTGGTTGGGGCCGAACAGCCAAGGAGATCGCACGCCATCGATGGCGCCGATCGAATCGGGCCACAGGGCGATATTTTCTCCTTGCGGGTCCTGCTGGTGGATCGCGCTGCGAATCACGATCTCCGCCACTTTGCGCCACGGGAGGCTGTCGTCGTACTCGGCCAATTGCAGCAAGGCCGTGGCGTAACGCAGGCCGTTCCATTGGACAGGGCGAGCGAACCACGAGCCGTGACGCCAGGTGGCCCCGAACACGGGAATGCTCGCGCCCAACAGGTATGGTTTGTCCGGATCGCTCCACAGGTAGATGAAGGGCAGCCCATCCTTCGCCCAACGGACGGCCTCGGCCAGCCAGCGGCGATCCCCGGCGATCCGATAGGCTTCGACATAGGCGTCGACGGCATCGGCCGCCGCCAGGATGTCCGGGGCGTGGACGGGGACTTCCCACACTTGAGCGGCCCGCGGAACCTGGAATCGGCTCATCAGCGCCAACGTGTTCAGCATCCGTTGGTACACCTCGTGGTCGCCCGCGATGCGCGCGTAACGGAGCACCTCGTAGGCGTTGCGCGCACACGTCCCCACTTCGAGCGCATCGGGCGGTCCCAGACGATAGTAGTCCAGCCCGGCGAACGGGCCGGTCTGATGTTGCTGGTCGGCGTTGAACCGCCAACTGCCGTCCGTGCGCCGCTCGGCCAGCAGCGCCGCCGCGTGGCTCGGATTGGCAAACGCGAGATCCGCCCGGTTGGGGAAGCGCTGATAATCGAGCCGGGGTTCGCCGCCGACCAGTGCCCGGACTTCCTCGGCCCGGGAGCGGCAGCGCCGCGCAAGGTCCGGATCGCGCGCCATCAGCGCGCCGAGCATCAGATCCGCGATGAACGCGCGCGGCCGATCCGACGACGATAGTTCGAGATTGCCTTTGCTCGTCCACCATTGCTGGCTGCCCGGCTGCCACAACGATTGCAGATAGGCCTGCATCGAAAACTCGATCTCTCGCTCGTAGCTTGCTTGCGGCAACGGCGCAGGGTCGGGCAGTCCGCGCCAGGCAATCCAGCGTTCGATGGCGGTGATGGGATCGGTCGTATCCGGGTCGGCAACCAGTCGGGCAGCCAGACACAGCTTGCGCCCCGCCGTCAAAGCGTAGGGTCGCGCGGCTTCGCGTTGGTTGCGATCCACGAACTCGGGGACGGTCGGCAAAAACAGGCCGACCAGATGCGAACGCTGGTTTTGAAAACGATCCGGCGAGGCGAACGCAACCGATGGCCGGTCTCGGTTGTCGTCCCAGCGCTGGCGGACATCCCACAGCAGGCCCACGGTCGCCGCCGCGCTGCTCATACCGACGGCTGGAATGGTGATCGCGTTGGGGTGGACGACATAGCGGACGCGGTCCGGATGATCCGCGGAAATATCCAGCGAGTTCGACGAGGCCTCGCCCGCAGCCAGCCATTCCAGCCCCGGGAAGATGGCCCGGTCGCGTTCCACCGCATACAGCATCGGCCCGTCGAACGCGAGCAATTGCGCCGCCTGCGCGCAACTCAGCTCGTACTGCACCGTGATTTCCTTGGACCATTCGGCCAACCCGAACACGATGCCGACCGTCCACTGGTTTCCGTCCGCGTCGCGCTCGGTCCACGCAAAACGCAGCCCAGCCGGATCGCCCGCCGTCGCTTCGGGCGTCTGTGTCGCATACACGATCCGCTCGATCCGATTGCCTGCCGAGTCTCGCGTCACGAGGCGGCTGAGCCGCGGCAGCCAGGCGACTGTTTTCCACGCCCCGTCCGACGCCACGGCAAGCTCGCCCGGACCGAAGCCGAATTGTGCCCGACGAAACGCCAGCCTGACCAGACTATTTTCCAGAATGGCATAATCCGGCTCGACCGCCGCGTTCAATCGACCGACCTCGGCGGGCAGCGTCGTCGCGGCGCCGACGATCAATTCGCTGTGCGCTTCCAATTCGCCCTGTACGGCATCGGCCGACACGCGCACGCCGACGGACGCGCGCGGCGTTTGCTCGGACGGCTTGAGCGACGCTCGCAGCACGGCGGTCCGGCCGGGCGGGATTGCGCTCATGGTCTGCTGGTCGGTCTGCGCGCCCAGGCTAAACTGCCCCACGGCGTTGGCCACAATCACGTGTCCCGCATTCTCCAACTCGCACTCGATCACCGCCGTCTGGTCGACGCCAGCCACGGGCACGGTCGGACCAAACGAACGAATCGCCAAGCTCGGAACTAGGTCCAAGTGCCCGCGGTCCTCGAGATCCCCGCTGCGGACGGCGACCGTCAGACGACAGGACTCGCGACGGGGGCCGCGAACCTTCCAGACGGATCGAACCGCGCGATCGACGCCCAACCGATCGAACTGGGCCGCGATCGGCTCGGCGACCAGGCCCGCGGGCAATTCGAGCGTCGCCCGCACGTTCGTCGCCGGTGCGTCGCCCGCGTTCACAATCCGGGCGCGAACCGTACACACCTCGCCCGGATGATCCAGATCCTCCTCGATCCGGATGTCGGAAACGCTCAGTATTTTCCCAACCTGGTCGACGTACGAGACGTCGTCCAGCAGCCAGTCCCCCGCCCGGCCGACGATTCGAGCGGCAAATTGAATCCAGCGAACCTGAGGATTCTCCGCATAGTCGTACTTCAGGCGTCCGCGATGCCATTGACCATCGCCGATATGATGCGATGGAACGGTGAACTTGGCGCGTGGAAGGCCCGTTTTCTCGACGGCGTCGGCATTCATCGGAATGGCGTAGACGCACAGCTCGGCATCCTCGGCCGACCTCGCTTGGTACCAGAAATCGATGCCGCCCTTGAGCTGCTCGATCATTGCGCCGCTCGGCTGGCTTGCCGAACCGAACGTCCGATTCAATCCGGTTTCGGCGGTCGTCGTGTCTGCGGTCCGCACCATCCGCAGGGAACGAGTCCCGGTATGCGCCTCGGAAACGGCCTCGACCGAACTGCCCACCGGCGACCAGTCTACGGGAAACCCGTCGGCGCCGAGTTCATCAAACGAACCGTTCGTGCAGGGATTGGCCGCCGCGGCCCCGAACATCCAACAGGCGCACAGCACCGCGGACACCGAAGATGCGATCATCGCGTCGTGTCTCCATACAAAAAGAAGGCAGCCTGGTCCGGACGGACCGCGCTGGCGTTATGGTACGTGCCCGAAGGCCGATCTGGCAAGCGCGATTGACCGTGCGGCGCGGCGAGAATATTCGCGGACAGACCATGAATTCCGCGGTCGCCAGGCGAGTTTAACGATTGCGAGACATGGCTAAGCGCGGATTGTTCGTCGGTTGGAAGATCCCGCAACGCTCCGCGCTTTTGTCATCCGTCGAGCCGGGAAGGGCAGTGCGTTGTCCAATCATCATGTTCGGGGTGTTGCCCGCGCCAGAGCATGGAATTCCGGCGGCCCGACAATCGCGGCCGTGCTCAACATTTAGCCTTGACGTTGTACCAGGCGAGCTGCCTCAGCGTACGCATGCTGCGAGCTTGCGACGGGCTCGTGCATCATTTGGCACAGTCGGGCGCGCACGAGGGCAGACCTCCTGCGCTCAACCTGTGCCATAAGGAGAAGAGGGCCAACGAGGCAAAACGCGCGGGCCGAAGTGGCCAGCGGCGAGATGCCGCTGCCACGATCGGGCCGTGCCCGCGCGTCGCGGGGCGGAATGGTTCAGCGGCAGGATGCCGCTGCCACGTGCGCGTTGCGGGGATGTCGGCTCACCACATGGCGTTGATCATGCCGAGCGTCTCCTCGACCAATACCTGGCCGCCCTCGGGGCCGACGGTGTTGCTTTGAATGATCGCGCCGTAACCGCCGCCTTCGACTGCACGCTGCGACGGCAGATAGGTCCCGCGGCCGTTGGCCAACTGGACGACGAACGTCTGCACCGCTTTGCTGCGCGCTTTGATCTGGATGCCAAAGTCGGTGTACAGCTCGAATTGGTTGGTGCACAACGCCGTGTCTCCGAGCCGCAACACGTTGATCTGCGTCTCGTACATCGGATGCGGGTTTTCGGCCAGCTTTTCATAGCGCGCGGCGATCCGGGCATTCCAATTGCCCATTCCTCGAGCGCTGTTGTTGCCGGTCTCGGCCGCCTCTTTCAACAGTCGTTCAGACTCGGCTTTGCACGCTTTGTACTCCGCTTCGGTGACGATTCGCTCGGGCAGCGAGACGATCTTCGACTGGTGTTGCAGCACCGCGTCCGTTGCTCGGTCATCTTTGACGGCCTCGAATGTCGCCTCGACGCCGCGAACGATGCGCCGTGCGATCTCTTCGGTGCGCGTCAGGTTTCGCAGCTTTCGCATCCGCTCGTCGGCGGCCTGTCGATAGCGCAGGTGCGGGGACATATCGCCGGCGGCGCCGCACAGCCCGACCACGACCACCTCGTCGCCATAAACCTGCTTCAGTCCTTTGCGAACATCACCCCAATAGTCGGCGTCGATCGTCCGGCTGCTCTCGTTCTCTTGCGAGGGGCAGGAAACGTTGACGACCATCCCGAGAAGCTTGTCGTCCGCCCCCCAGAAGAACATGCTGTTGACGTCGTGATCTTCCATGCCTTCGATGGCCCGGAAGTTCGGCTGATTGGTGTTCCCGTACATCACGGCCTTTCCGTCGGCATAGATCGCGCGGCGATTATAGGCCACCACGGCGTGTCCCAGCCCATACGCGAACTTGGCGGGCTGCGCGTTGCGCCAAGCCTCGGCCGTCGCGGCCACCATTTTTTCGGCGGCAAAAGCGTTGTATTTGGACGGCTGCATGACATTCGGGTCGTCCGACTCGTAGTGGCCGTCGATCTGATCGGGCGCCGAATGCGTATGCGTCGCCGCGAGAATCACCTTGTCCGCCCCGGCCTCGGGCAATGCCTTGGACAGCGCCTCGTGAAAGGCGGTCGAAAATGGCGGGTAGATGATGACCGTGTCCATGCTGATGATGATCGCGTGGTCCAGGATCTTGTCGCCATCGCGAGCTTGCAACACCAGGACATTGGCCGTCACCGGGCTGGAGACGCCGCGGGACACTCGCGCGTAGAACTGTCCGGACAGGAACACGGGCTGGTCGGGGGTAATGTCGCACGAACTGGCGCCGACATGCAGTGTCGCCGCGTCGGCGACGCCACCCGTCAGGCCGCTGGCCAGACATCCGGCGGTCAACAATGCCGCGATGGCAGAGTGCAGCGAGGCGTTCATGGCAGGATCTCTCTTTCTGTGGAAGGGGAAAAAACGACGCGCGGCGCGGGGAAGACGTTTGTTGACCGGCGACGCGCGCAGCGGAATCCGCGGCGGCCCACATCCGCTCGCGATGGCGGCCATCGCGCGGCGCCGCGGGAGGCGGTCGGTAGATCGCGAATCGCCGCGCGCGACTTGGGCCGCCGCTCGTGATCTACGTGCTCGAACCGGACTCGCGCTCGAACTGGACTCGCGTCCTCGCTCGCGCGTCGCCGCTGTTCTGCGTCAAGTTATACTGTCCGCGGACGCGCTTGTCACTTGGCAAGCCCGGTTTCCAGCCCATTGTGATCGAGCCGCGCGCGAGCGCGGCTCGACGAGCTGTGGCGGCGGCGCGTCGCGAGCCTCCCGCCGACGATCCGCCGATGTCAAACGCCCAGCCTACGCCCCACGTTATCGCGGCTGGCTGCGGCCGCCGCTCGGATCAGCAGGCGGATGCAGAAGGGAGACGAGCTTCTGCTGTTGATCCTGCGGCAGCGCTGCGATCAGGTATTTGCTGGGAGCGTCAATGGCCAGGACACCGTTCAACGTGGCCGAGTCGGCGCCGGCCAGTTCGTTCCGCAGCCGAGCCAGCATGGCCTCCGAAGTCTCGCCGGGCTGCACCGCCGGAGCCGGATAAAACTCGATGTCCCAACGGGCCTCGGCCGCGGCGGGCGAGGTGATCTGGACGCCGCGGGCGTCCAGGGCGCGATAGGCCAGTTCCATGGGCTGCAACAGCTCGGTCAGAACGTCGCCGATCGGCCGGTCATTGACGACCAACGTGGTCTCGGTATCGGGTGTCCAGCCCAGCGAGCCCAGGGCTTGCCAGTCGATCAAGATGTCGAGTCCGCTGAGGTCGCCGAGCCGGTCCAGGATGCGGGTCAGCGCCGTGGGCTGCGGAATGTTGAGCGTCACCGGCTGGGCCAACTGCCGCGCGGCGGCAGCGTGGCGAGGTTCGAGCGAAAACAGTCGGGGATCGAACTTGGACTGGGGAGGCAGCCCGCGCGCCGCGCGCAGCCGTTCGCAGAACACGATTGCGCGGAGCAGGATGGTCTCTTGCTGCTGAATGACCAGCGCCGGGAATTCTTCGCGGATGACGCCCGCGCCTCCGCGGACGTCCCACGATTCCGGCTCGACCATCTCGGCGATCAGTTCCGCTAGCTGCGTCAACTGCCGTGGGTCGCTGGCGACGAGGTCCGCCACGTTGTGCGAAACGGTTCGCAACCCGCCACCGGGCAGCGGCGCACGGGTCACAAGCAATTGCTGGCCCATCGTCACGTAGCTCAGACGCGAGGGGCCGAGCGCGGCGTTCAGGAGTTGATCAACCGTGGCGTCGGCAGCCTCGAGGTTGATCGGCGAACGCGGCGTCACGCCGACGAGCGCCAACGCGTCCGGGTCGAGAGAAATGGGGATCGTGCTGAAGTTCATCAGGAAACGCACGAACTTCGTCAAGGGGACGTCCGTAAACTCGACTTCCGCGATCTTGTCTTGCAGACGCGCGGCGACATCGACCACTCGCGGCTCGGGGCGCGGGACGGATGGGATCTCAGACGTGGCCATCACCGGCTCGAGCGGAGGCACGTCCTGTTCGGGAGGTTCGACCGTCTCTGGGGGCGGAGGCGTGTCCGGATCGATGAACGGCGCAAACGCGCGCAGCGTCTCGGCGAGCGACCCAGAATCCAGGCTGGGTTCGGGCGAGGTGGCGGCCTTGGTCGCAGCGGTCACGGCCTGGGACGCGGCCGCGGCTGCGGTTTTCGTTTCGTGCGGGCGCGACGGTGCGCGCTCGGAACCATTGGCAAGCGGATCGACGGCCGAAGCGGCGGGGATCGATGGCGAGATGTCGTCAATCTTCGCCGGCGTGTCCGCGGCGGCCTGCTTCGGGGCCGCGGTCTTCGAAGCGGCCTGAGGCTTGTGCTCGCCCGTAGCCGGGGCCGAGGCCTGTTCGGGCTGCCGTTCGGCGAGCGCATCATCCGACGCCGCGCCCGCGGGGGTCTGCTTTGCGTGATCCGCGATCGGGCTGTTCCGCGGCGCGTTCGACGCCACGTTGGGCGAGGTGGTGTGCGGCGCAGGCGTTGCGTCGTTGTCGATGACAGATTGCTCTGAAACCCGTGTGGCGAAGAACATCGTCAGGCCGAGTGACAATCCGATCCCGATCATGGCTGCGCCACCGAGCATCAGCCACTGCTGGCGCGATCGCGCGGTCGCCGAGGCCCAAGCATCATCCGGCGGAACCGGCGCCGCTTCCGTTTCCAGGACATCCGCGGTGGCCACGGGCGGGGCAGCAACGGGCGGAGCGTCACCGATGTCGTCGCTGGGGGGGGAATCGACGGGCGGTTCATCGACGGTCCATGGGGGCTGTCGATCAAAGACAATGGGCGGCTGTCGATCGTCGACCGCCGGCGGTTCAGCCATCGGCGTGACGCCCGCGGGTGGTTCAAAAACGGACGTCTCACTGGTCGCCGGCGCGCGCGCGGATGGACCGTTCAGCGACGGCGCGGCTGGTGACGAAACGCTCGCCTGCGACGCGACGACGTGCGGCGAGGATGCGGCGGCGGGCGACTCGTCATCGGCGTGCGAAGCGTCCGGCGGCGTTTTCGTCGCAGGCGGCGACCAACCGGGCGGCGCTTCGACGAGCACCATGCTTCCGCACTTCGGGCAGATCTGAATTTCGCCGACGGCGGACGCATCGCGAACCATCAGCCGCTGCTGACAAGTCGTGCAGGTAATCGAGAATAGTTCCACGATCCGCCGCCTTTGCGTCTCCGACTGTCGAACGAGCGCCCGATGTACGAGCCCGTGGTTAGCGCCAGACGCGGCAGGCCGCGCCCGGCAGACGTAAGCTATGTCCGCCTTGTTTGAGCCACGGCACGAGTTCTCCGCTCGGCATGTGCATCGGGTACACGTTGTCTGGCGCGATCAATTTCTTAAACGACTGCCGCTTCACCTGTTGCGCGTTTGAGCGCAGATAGCCGCTGATTCTGTTTGGCCAAAGGTCTCCGATCACCCTAGCCTGGGGCAACGCCCCAGGACGGGTGCAGCGTGCGAGCCGCTGTTGGCCGCAGGCCATGTTCATGCGGGCGGAGGTGACACGTTGATGATGGCCTTCGGCCAACATGGTTCCGGTCATCGTTGCTTCCTGGGGCGTTGCCCCAGGGCTACGTTGATGCGGGCCTTCGGCCAAGCGGATTCCAGTCGTCCGTGCTGCACGACAGCCTGGCAAAACCAATTCCGCCTAAACTCTGCAGGTTCCGGATTTTGGGCCGCGCCGGATCCTCAGTAGGCTGAACCGAGAGCCAGCGCCCTGCTACTCGCAATTCCTCTATTTAGTCTCGGCGACACACTCGTGTATCGTCAAGACTAATATCTTGGCGCAGCCACGGTTGCCAGCTCGCGGGAATCGCGCGCTGGCGAGTGCGACAACCCGAAAATAAATTGGGATGATGCGCTAGTCCAGTTCCGGCGGAACGTTCCCATACGTCCAGCCATCGCCCACAAACGGCGGGTAAGGCGCGCGGGTGGGGACGACGGCGGGCGTCAACTGCTTGACTAGCTCGATGGACGTGTCCTGGATCGTCGTGCCTCCGGTCGGAATCAAGCTGCTGTAGCTGGTCAACCGCGTCTCGTAACCGCCGCCGTTGGGGCCCATCGCCTCTTCGGTCGGGACGTAGCCGACACACCCGTTAGCCAGCGACACGGGAAACGTCAACGGAAACGGGCTGGCTTGCTTGATGTTCAGCCCGTACTGACAGAAGTATTCGGCCGGGTTGGCGACAAACACGGTCGGTCCCAGTTGAATGGCCTGTACTTCGACCGCCGCAACCGGTTCTCGTTGCAGTTGGGCGTCGAGCAACACGATCTCCTTGGCAAAGGTCCGCACGGTGCTATCGGTTCCCGGCGGCGGATTTTCGCACAGCTTGAGGCATTCCGCGACACGTTGCGGCGTCGGTTTGCGCCGCGGGATTTGGAGGTGCTTGACACGGAAGTCCACGGCGACCTCGGCGGTGCGCTCGATCGAGTACATCACCTTGACCGCCTCGGCGCCGACCCGACCGCCCACGAGCTGCGCCCAGGCCTCCGGGGCGGGCCGCGTATAGGGACTCAGGTTGTCGACCTGCGTCACGTCGCCCGACGCGCCGGCGGTGAAGACGACCACCACGTCGTCGCCCATCACGCCTCGAATGACTTTCTCCAGATAGTAGATATAGTTGGCCGATGCGCCGCCAGGACTGGTCGTGGCATGGCAGGCAAAGTTGACAATGCAGCCGATGACCTGACCTTCGTCGTTCCAGACCGCGACCACGCCCACCTCGGGATCGACGGGACCGGCCGGTTCGACGATGTTCGGGTTGCCCTGTCCCGGGTGCGTGTACGTCAAGCCGTTCTTCATCCGAAAGCGCCGATTGTAGGCGACTTGGTCTTCGCGGCCGCTGCCGAATCCGCACTGGACCTCGGCTCGCGACTCGTACGCGGCGCCGACCGCCTCGATGATCGCTTGTTCGACCCGTTTGAGATACTCGGCATTGGCCATCGACGACTGTTCGTAGGCCAGCTTCTGGACCAGCGGCGACGCATGATCGTACTCGCCGGGCTGGACCATCATCAGTGGGCCGGATGAATGCGAATGGGACGCACCGAGCATCACCGCCTCGGCGGGAATTCCACATCGTTCCCGAATGCCACGCCGCGCGTTCTCGACCAACGCGCGCGGCAAGCCCAAGCCGTCGACGCCCACGATGGCCGCGCACTTATTGCCGTCGTCGAAGACGGCTGCACGAACTTTGCAGGGGTCATGGATCTTGCGGTGGAATCCCTTGTGATATCCGCCCGGCTGTTCCATGCCGATGTCCGGGGTGATGTCGCGGTCGGCAAAACCGGCGCGAACGTTTGCCGCGGCGGCGAGGTTCGGCGCGAGGCAGGCCAGGCCGGCGACAAAAGCCAGCCCTGCGGAAAAGGCGCTCTTGAGGTTCATCGGACAACTCCTGGGTTTGCAATGGCGTCTCGGACCCGCCGCGCGAGCCCGAGTGGGAAACGTAGAAAGGCGCTCGGGATCATCTCGTGGTAATTTTCAGGCAGCCGCGCTGGCCACAGCCCGTGAGTCCCGCGGTCTGGCGAGCGCGACTGTCCACGCGGTTCGGTCTTCATGCGGCGCCGCGGCGTTAGAGCCGCAGCATCGGCGGCGCAGCATCGGCCGAGTGACGCCGCTCGACCGCAGCGACGGAAACCGTCGCCCGTGCGCAGCCGCGGCCTGGCGCCGTCCGGCGTTCGCTGGGATCCCGGGCGTCAAGGCGAGGCGGACGTGAAACGGGCGCGCAGCCGTTGCAACGACCCGCCCGTCTGCTCGTCCTGGAATGGGTTGGCAGGCGGGGCGGATGGGGGGACGCCGCGTCCGCTTCGCGCCGGTCGCGGCAGGCCGATGGCGTCCAACTGCGATTTCTGCGCGTCGTCCAGGGCGGCCAGGATGGCGTCGTGCTTGGCCTGAGCGTCTTCGTCCGACAGTTTCTCGGCTTTCTCGATGTCGACCAGCGCAGCCACGATGGAATCGACCTGGGCAGGGCTGAGCTTCAGGCTGATGTCGCCGGTCAGCAGTTCCATCTTGCGCACCAGCGCTGTCAGATCGCGCGCGGGGCTCGGGATTCCCATTCCGCCTCGGCCGCCGCCCGCTGGGCTACCGCTGCGTGGTCCGCCGCCGGCAGCATCGGCCGACGAGCCGCCGCCGTCGGCCGTCGGCGACGCGCTCGGTCCGGCCTCCATGCCGACCGGGATCGTCGACGCCATCAGCGAGTCCATGTTGCGGAATCCGCTCAGCCGCAGCCCGCCCAGCGTCAGCGAGCTTCCCAACAGCACACCGAGGATTCCCGCGGCCAGCCAGACGGCGATCGTCTTGCCGCGGCGCTGACGCTGCATCATCAACACGGCGAAGAGCAACGCGACGAGCGTCACCACGACGATCCCCAAGCCCACGGTGTCCAGTCCGAGTCTCCACATCGTGCGATCCTTTCGTGTTCGTTTGCGTCCAGCGCGGCTGCGCGCCAATCGCGAGCAACAGCCGCCTCGATCCGAGCGTCTCGTCCCTTTGTGATGTTCGAGTTGCGGCACTCGCCCGCGTGCGAGGTTTCCGCGGTCGAGCGACCGAAGCGATGCCAGCCTTTCGTCTGGACGACGCACTAGACCTCCTAGCGTATCGTCCGCGCGCGGCCGACGCCAGTAGCGACGCGTTCGCGATCATCCGGCCAGCAGGCCGCGCGACGCGTCGCACACCGTGGGCCGTCATGCGACCTTGACCATCGGGTCGCGCGAATTGTCGAGCCGCGCTCGTCATCTCGGATCGTGGGCTGCTTCAGCGGCTGCTCGCGTCGTCCACGCGCGCCCAAAACGGATGCTGTCGATCGGCCCGTGTGCGGACGTCTTCCAACAACACCTCGGCTCGCGGCTCGACGCGCTGCGGCGACGCGCGGCCGTTGACGCTGACTCCGACGCGTTGCGAGAAATCGACCATTTCGGGCCCGAGCCAGATCACGGCTCGCTCGGCCCCGGTTCGCAGGGTGAGTCGATTGTTCTCCAAAATGCGGCCTTCGGTCCGCACCGGGCGAACTCCGCTGTCGGGCGGCCAGTTGATGGGCAGGACCGTCGAACGGCTGGGCAGCGAGCCGAGTTCCGCCCACCAGAAATAGTTGTCCCACGGCCGCATCGTCACACAGTCGAAATCGCGCCAAAAGAACTGGCGTCGATGCAGATCCATCCACGTGAACAATCGCTGGATCTCGTCGCTGAAGTGCTCGTGCCCGCGGCCCTGGTACACGGCGATGATCACGTCGTAAGTATGTTTGTTCAAGTAGCGATCCCAGTCCATGCTGTTGCGGTTCATCTTGTCGCCATCCATCTCGCCGGCCACGAAATACATGGGCACATAGCGGCCGTTTTCCCAGTACCGCGAGATGTACTTGTCGGCGGTGGCCACGATCGGAATCACGCCTGCCCACAGATCGGGGTGCGCAAGCCCGATGTCCCACACAGCGTCTCCGCCCATCGAATGGCCGCTGAGGAAGACGCGATCCGTATCGATGGAAAATCGGCGGCAGGCGTCGCGCAACGTATACAGCACGGCCGCGTGCTCGCGCGCCGAGTACTCGTACGCGGTCTGATGCGGACGCGACCAGTGCGGGGCGAGCACGACGTAGCCGTGGCGAGCGGCCTGTCCCAGACGCATCTGCGCTGGCGCGTTGTACACGCCTGCCCACCAATCGAGCTGTTGGGCCGGCGTGGTCGCGGCGCCGTGGAGCGTGACGATGCACGGATATCGGCGATAGGGATCGTATTCGGGCGGCAGTTGCAGCGTATACGCGATGTCCGCCTCGCCGGCCGGCCCGGGCGCGGTCAGCTCGTAGTACCCGGGTGGAATCGCCTCGACGCCGGCGGCTGGGGCGGTCGGCTCGGTCGGCGCCACGGCGCCGGACGGCGCCGCGGGCGTTGCCGGGTCGTCGGCGGGCGCCGGATTGTCATCGGCACGGGGCGTCTCGACGGGCGGCTTCATGTGCGCCAACAGCTTGGCCAGGTAGTTCGGCGAACTGCCCTCGAGACTGGCCAGTTCCTGCAGAATCCGGTCTCGCTCGGCCTGCTGAGCGCTGGTCATATATTGCCGGACCAGGGCGCGGACACGGACCAGCGAGGCGGCGACGGCCAGATTGCTGTCGCCCGAGCCGCTGCCCAGCAGCCAGGCGCTGATGGCCAAGGCGACCTTCTGTTCGGCCGTCATCCCCGGATCGCTCGCCAACCGCTGATAGTCGGCCATGCGATCCACGGTCGTCAGATTCAG
Source organism: Candidatus Anammoximicrobium sp. (assembly GCA_032229885.1). Lineage (GTDB taxonomy): Bacteria > Planctomycetota > Planctomycetia > Pirellulales > Pirellulaceae > Anammoximicrobium. The sequence continues at coordinate 14,157 of JAVYAJ010000435.1, forward strand.
CTCGGCCAGAATCTCCGGGACGATCTGCGCCACGTTCTCGCGGGATCTCGCGTCCGCGATCTGCGCCGCGTGGTCCTCGAGGGCGGCGCGGATCCGCTCGATCTGCTCGTTCCATTTGGCGTAATCCTGCTGCAAATCGCGGACGCGCACCAACAGCTCGCCCGCGACGCCTTCGGCCGGAAATCGCTCCAACATGTTGCGGGCCAGTTGGTGCTGGCCGGATTTTTTGCGCAGCTCGATTTCCTCGATCATCCGCCGCGCGCCGATCTGATACAGCGCCGTCACCTGGCGTTTCAGATCCGCCAGATCGGGAAACTCGGCGATCACGTTTTGCAGCTCGGCCCGCGCGTCGGAATATCGTTCAGATTGGATGTACAGCCGAACCACGCGCAGCCGCTGGTCGGGGTCGCGCGGATCGATGGCTTTCAGCAGGATCGCGCTGAGCGTATCCCGCGGAATCGAGCTCGTGGCAATCCGCATGTCCCACTGATACGCGCTGCGGGCCACCAGACCCTCGACCCGCGTGTAGATGGGCGTGACCTCGGTAATCCCCTGGATGATATCGATCGTCCCCTGTGCGGTGTTCATCGTGAAAATGCGTCGGCCCCACTCGTCGAACGGGGTCACGCGGACGATCGGGCCGACGGCGGCGACGCGGCGAGTGCCCTTGGCGACACGTTGTTCGACGCGGATCTTTTCCAGGTTTAGCTGGCTCGGGACAGCGGCTTGGACCTGAATCTGCGAAAAAAACGTGCGCCGCAGTTGATCGTCGACAAAGACGATCTGGCGGACCTTGACTTGGCCGGCCGCGCCTTGCGGATTCAGGGGATCTTCGCCGAGCGAGGCGATCTTGCCCGGGACGCCCTCGAACTGCATCCCGTTCTTGAGCGTCACGACGTCGGCCTGCGCCAGCGTCGCGAACACGGCGGCCAGCCCCGCCGCGCCGGTCGCTCGCCAGCACGATTTCATCCCTGCGTTGCGCATCATCCACGTTGCTCCTGGCATCCCTCGGTGGACGCCGCGTCCTCGAGAGGCCGCCGCGGCCGGAAGAAACTCGGCTCTCGCGGCTTCGGCCTCTCCCGTTCCTGGTACATCTCCAATTCTGCGCCATGGCGAAGCGATTCGTCAACGCAGCTTGACGGCGCACGTTGAAAACCATAGCGTGATTGCGGAGACGCCCCCATGAGCCGTTCAACACTGTTCCGCACATTTCTGCGGTCCGCGATCCTGGCTGCGGCATGTCTGGCGCCGCCTAGCGTGAGGGCTGGCGCGCCGGCGGAATCCCCCGCGTTGCCCGCGGCGTCGCCGACGCCAACGCCCGCGACGGTCGGGCCGTGCCCGACCCGTGCGTTGAAGGCGCCGATCCTCGTCGTCACCCAGACGTTGGCTCGAGAGGTCGATCCGCGCGCGCCCGCCTGGGGCTATATTCGCGAGGTCCTGGGCCGGGCAGGCCTGTTTTTCGAGGAACTGCCTTCGGATCATCTGCCGTGGCTGGCCGAACGTCCTCAAGCGATCGTGCTGCTGGCCGGGAACCATCGGCTGGACGCGGACCAGCGCGAGATCCTCGCGCGCTGGGTCGATGGCGGCGGCTGGCTGATCGGCATCGGCGGCACGTCAGGTTTGGACGCGGTCTTCGGCGTCGGCGATGTGCGCCGCCTGTCCGAGGGCTGGATCAAGCTGACCGCGGACGATCATCCGGTGACCAGCGGGCTGCGCAGTTCGCTGCACGTGTTCGGCGGCTGTGTGGTCAAGCCGGCCGGGGCGACGGCGGTGGCGGAACTGGAAACGGTCAACCGGGCGGCCCAGGGCAGCGCGATCCTGGAGCGTCGCGCGGGCGCGGGGCGGGCCCTCCTGCTGGCGCCCGATCTGCTGTTTTCCATCGTCCACATTCAACAGGGCAGCCCGGTCTTCCAGGATCGTATCGCCGCGCCCGACGGCTCGGCCGCGACCGACGACGGCATCCTGAAGGCCGAAGATGGGATGGCGCTGGACTGGCAGCGCGATCGCACGCCGATGCAGCCCGACGGCGTGCCCGCGTTCCTCGAACCGATCACGGATGAACTGCGGGAATTGATCCTGCGCAGCGTGCTGTACGCGGCAAGCCAGCGGGGCGTCGCGTTGCCGCTGCTGTGGTACTGGCCGCGGCGTCTGCCGGCGATCGGGATGATCTCGCACGACACCGATGGCAACGATCCGGCGCGGGCCCAGGCGTTGCTCGAGGCCATGAACCGCTGCCAGACGAAGTCGACCTGGTGCGTCCTGTACCCGGGCGGCTATCCGGCCGAGTTCTATCGCACGCTGCGCCAGCAGGGCTACGAGATCGCTCTGCACTTTGACGCCAAAGAGGCGCGCGCGACGACCTGCTGGTCGTTCGAGAGCTTGCGGTTTCAACATCGCTGGCTGCTGGACGAAGCCGGTCTGGACCAGCTCACGTCGAACAAGAATCATTACACTCGATGGGAGGACCGGCTCGATTTTTGGCGGTGGTGCGAGCGGGTCGGAATCCGTTGCGACCAGACGCGCGGACCGAGCAAGCAAGGCACGATCGGCTTTGCTTTGGGCGGCTCGCAGCCGTACTTTCCGCTGGACGACGAAGCGGACCCGCCGCGGATGCTCGCGGTCTTCGAGATGAACATGCTGACGCAGGATCTGGCGGTGGTCTGCCCGCCCGAATACGGCCGGCAACTGCTCGACTCGGCGGCGCGCCATCACGGGGTCGCCCATTTCCTGTTTCATCCGGCCCACATCCTCAAACCGCCCGTCGCGCCCGCGTTGTCGGATCTGATCGAATACGGCCGATCCCAGGGGCTGGAGTGGTGGACGTGCGACCAGATCTACCGCTGGGAGATGCTCCGCCGCGGCGTGGTCGCAAAGTTCGACAGCGCGCACGCGCTGACGCTCGCCACGGCCGCCCCGCTGCGCGACGCGACGCTGTTGATCCTGAAAACCGGCCCGCGATCGCCGACGCCCCGCATCCGTGGCGCCGTTGCCGAAACCGAACCGATGCGCGTGTATGGGTTCGATTTCCAAGCCGTGACCGTGGACCTAACGGAAACGACATCGATCCAGATCGACGCGGCGGCAGACTGACACAGGTAGGGTAGGAACCGGACAGACCGAATCGAAGGCCGACGGGCCTGGAGGGGGCGAAGCGGTGAGCAAGATTCTCCTGATGTCCGCGGCGGTTGTGGCGACGTGTTTAGGGGGCGTGGGCGGCGTTCGGGCGGCCGGCGCCGAGCCGCTGTGGGACTGGTCGGCGTGGGAACGGCATCGCGACACGGTCGCTCACCCGGCCACCACGTTCAAGGCGGCGGACGTCGCCCGCGCGCGGGCCAATATCCAACGCTACGCATGGGCCAAACGCTATGCGACGAACGTCGAAACGAACGCGCGCCAGCATCTCGCGCGGCTCACGCCCGAGTTCCTGGCCGCGATGATCCCAGAGACGACGCCCGGCGATTCGCTGTGGACGCCGTGCCCGGCCTGCCGCGCCCAGGGCAAGCCCGTCCATCCGCATGGCATCTGGTCGTGGGATCTAGCCGACGCGGAACACATTCGCTGCACGCAGTGCAAGACGAGCTTTCCCAACGAGACGCATCCCGAGGAGGTCGCGCTTCATACCCAGTGGAGGCAGCCTCAAACACTCACCTTCTGCGGTGGCGAGCCGTTCGTCATTTTCGGTTACAAGACGGGGCGGCCCAGCTTCACGGCGAACGTCCGGGCCCGCAAAGTAAAGTGGATGGCCGGGTATTGCCGCACGCTGGGCGAGGCCCATCTGCTGACCGGCCAAATCGAGTACGCCCGCGCCTGCCGCCAGATTCTGTTGCGGTTCGCCGCGTGCTATCCAGGTTGGCTGATCCACGTCGGCTATGGCGAATACGCTGACATGGATCCGCGGCTCGCGGCGCCCCACATCGATCGCTTGCCGGAACCCGAGCTGTGTCCGCCGCCCAATAAACCGGATCGACGTTTACACACCGGTTACTGGACGGCCGGCCGCGCCGGTGGCGTCGGGATGGAATCCGGATTCGTGCGCCAGGTGGTCGAAGCGTACGATTGGACGTGCATGGCGCGCGACGCCGATGGAACGCCGGTCTACAGCGCGGCCGACCGCCGGACGATCGAACGCGATCTGCTGTTGGAAAGCACGATCCTGTTGGTCTGCGACAAGGGCATCAACAACAAGTCCGTCAGCAATCGGACGGCGGTCGCGCTGGTCGGCATGTGCGTCGGCCACCCGGGTCTGGTGCGGTTCGGTTTGGATGGCTTCGAGCGGACGGTCGACGGTTGGTTCCTGCCGGACGGCGCCACCTCCGAGTCGCCCGCGTACGGGATCATGACGCTCGGCGGGATCTGGGATCTGGCCCAAGCGATGCGCGGCTACAGCGACCCACCGGATTATCGCGACGCGGACGGCAAGCGGCTGGATTCGCTCGAGCTGTACCGCACCCCCGCCTACGACCGCATGTGGAACGCTTTCTTCCAAGGGCTGCAGGGTGACCTGCGCTATCCGCCCTACGCCGATTCGCATCGCGACACAAGCCTGAGCGTCGACCATGTCGAACTGATGGTCAGCAACTATCCCGAGCGGCCTCAGTATCTGGCCTTGCTGCACGAGACGCTGGTCCGCCGGCGTTCTCCGAGGGCCGGACCCATCGGCGACGCTGCGCGGCGCGCCCTGTTGGACGAGCTGCCCGGCGCGGGATTGGCCGTCTACATCCGTGACCCGGAACTGGGCGACCGCGATCCGCCGCCACTGTCGTTTTCGGATTGGTGTCCCACCGACTTGCGGATCGGACATCTACGGACCGGCGACGATGGGCGCGAGAGCTTGCTGACACTGAGCGCGAGCCATTGGGGCAACCATCATCACCGCGACAGCTTGAACCTGTACTACTGGAAGCAGGGCCACGAGATCCTGTCCGATCTCGGCTATCTGTGGGATCATCCCTTGAAGCACATGACCGTGCGAACCGTGGCTCACAATACGGTGGTCGTGGATGAAGAGGACCAGGTCGCGCGCGAGCGCGGCGGCGAGGTGGCGTTCTTCGAAAGCTCGGAGCACGTCAAGGCCATGGAGGCTTCCTCGCGGGCCTATCCCCAGGCCAGCCTTTATCGGCGCACCTCGGCCGTCATCGACCACGGCCAGGGTCGCACCTACGTCGTCGACCTCTTCCGAGTCGAAGGCGGCCGACGCCAGGACTATGTCTACCACGCCGCCGATCGTGAGTTGGCCGTCGACGGCCTGGACCTGCGATCGAGCGACGATCGCAAGCTGTATGATTTCAGCAACGTCCGCATGGCCGACGGAACGGGGATCTGGCGAGCAGCCTGGAAGTGCGGCGCGGATCTGACGGCGGTGGCCTGGAACGTCGGCCAGCCGGGCGAGCAAGCCTGGATCGCCGATGGCTGGGGCCAGCGAGATTGGAAGAACTCGGACATCGGCGCCACGATCCCGTATGTCGTTCGACGCTGTGAAGGCGAGGGCGTCAAGACATTCGTCTCGGTGTTCGAGGCCCACGCCGGGACGGAACCGTTTGTGCGCGCCGTCCAACCTTGGCAATCGCCCGATGGCTTGGTGATCGAAACGGCCCTGGGACGCGATTTCGTCCTGTCTGCGCGCGAGTCGGCTACGCTCGAAGCGCCGACAGCCGCCGGTCCGCAACGCGTCACCGGCCGTTTCGCCGTCATTTCCGTCCACGATCAACACCCCGCCTGGACCTTCGCCGTCGCCGACAAGGATCGATAATCGCGCGGCACGCCGGCAGACGCAAGCATTCGGCTCCGCCGAACGGCCCATACCGTCTGCTGGGATGGCGAGGGGCGAGCCAGATGCTTAGGCGTTCTGGATACGGCGGCGGAAACTTGTCAGTGCGCTGCAGACCTCGTAGAATATAAGGAAAGAGTGCCGGCACACCGAAGCGACCGCTGCGCGCTTGTGCGCGCAGTTGGCCGCCGATCGTGGTGGGCGGCGTGTGTTTGTCGAGTTCATTACATTCCGGTTTTACGTTGGGGGCGTGTATGAAACGCAAGCGGGCGGGTTTTACATTGGTCGAGTTGTTGGTCGTCATTGCGATCATCGGGATTTTGGTGGCCCTGCTGCTGCCGGCGATTCAAGCCGCGCGCGAGGCGGCCCGCCGCACCCAATGCACGAACAATCTCAAGCAGTTGGGCGTGGCCATGCACAACTATCACGATACCCACAAGTGTCTGCCGTATGGATGGCGGCCCGAGCCCGCGACGGACACGCATCGGCGCGATTGCTGGTATCATCGGATTTTGCCCTTTGTCGAGCAGGGCGCGTATTACGACGAATACGAGGCGGACCAGACGCAGTACGTCCATCAAATCGGAGTTGCGCTGGCCGGTCGTCCGGTCGCTGGGTTCATGTGCCCCTCGGATCCGTCGGGGCCGGCGTTGGGTGGCGGTGGCTCGAATAACGGTTTCCAGGGCAACTATGCGGTTTGTGGCGGCGGCGGATACCCGTTCGTCCCGGCGGCCATCGATGGCAATTTTTACAGCACGACACGAGCGGAAAATGGCGGTATGTTCGGCTTGAACCAACCGGGCATCCCGCGAACGTTGGCCGCAGCGCTCGATGGGACGGCCAACGTGCTGCTGGCCAGCGAGGGGATCATCCGCGGAAGCACCGGCGCGACGTGGGGCGGGCTGGGTGGATATTGGGGCGGCGCGCCCCACGGTTCGTTCGCGTTTTCGTCGGCCGAAACGCCCAACACCACGATCCCGGATCGCGTCTATTCCTGCAAAAGCACCACGTGGCCCAAATCGCCCTGCGAGAACGGCAACGCCGACGGGCTGCCTGGTCGCTATAATTTCGCTCGCAGCTACCATCCGGGCGGGGTGATCGTGGGGCTGTGCGACGGCTCGGTGCGGTTCGTCAGCGACAGCGTCGACACGCTGACCTTCCGCTATCTGGGAAACCGCCAGGACGGCAACGCGGTGGGCGCGTACTAGAGGGGACTTCTAGGTGGAAAGACACGCGAATGCGGATATATCGATCATTGATGATCCTGGCGGTGCTGGTCGCAGCGCCGCTGGCCGGCTGTGGTCGCTCGTCGGGGCTCGATACGCATCCGGTGACCGGGAAGGTGACGTTCGAAGGCCAAGCGATCCAGGAAGGTCAAATTGTTTTCCGCAGCTTGGGCACTGATCCGCGGGCCTTCGGCGGGGCGATCAAGGATGGCCAGTATCGACTCGATGCGGTGGTGGGCAACATGAAGGTCGAGGTCAGGGCCTCGCGCCTTGTGCCGGGGAAGTTCGATGAATCGAATCCGGGCGAAAAAGTCCCGGTTGGCGAGATGTACATTCCAGCGAAGTACAATTCCCAGAGCGAGCTGACGGCCGAGGTCAAGGCGGGCAAGAACGAAATCGATTTCGAGTTGCAGTGATCCGCCGCAATACGCGGCCGAGGGCGAGCTGCTGTCGCGGCCGTAGCGGATGGCCAAATCTTGCGAACAAGGCCGCGTTTTCTGGCAGGCTAAACCGCCGGAAGGCACGAGCGTCGGGCTACACGTTCGCTCGGCGGCGGCCCACGACGGCGGACCGCGACGGCGGGCCGCCCTTCGCGCGACCCGATGGGACGCCGAGATCTCAATTCACTTCCTCCGGGCCCCGCCTGTCGCCAATCTATACTTCGCGCGGCCATTCTTACCCGCGCTCGGTATATGCGGGCCACACTTGGTTCTAATATCGACTGACGCTCGGCGCTAACCGCCCGGCCGTTACGCCCATCGTCCGGCAAGTGCGGCTGGGCGACGAACAGCGCTGGATCGAGGACCGCGTGTGGTCCGCGGCCAACACCTCGCCTCCGCAACTGCTGGATTATGCACCGCGGCGGATGCAGGATGCGAGGCGATCCTTGGACGCCATCGCTCCGCTGGCTCTTGAACGAACCAGCCCGACATAATTCGCAGTTGTTTTTCATGCGATCCTGGGCCCGCCGATGCGTCGTTCAACGCGTCATGGGCGGAATTGTTGGCAGGAAGCGCACGGTCGCGCGCAGAACGTAGGATCAGGCGATCGTCGATCGAGCGTTTCGTTGGAAAGCGGGGCGTTCGCAGCGTATACTCGCCCAGAAAACGTCCTCGCGCCACGTTGCGTCTGTCGCGATGGCGCCTTTCGGCGACGCTGTTCGACGCGGTTGTGGTTCTCGACGGGCGTCGGCGCGGACGGCGGGATTGCGCGGCGATACGGGATGCCGCGACGGCGGTGGATACGGGGGCGATGGGCGGCGCGCACTGGTGGCGACGGAGATAGCGCCGACATCGGGCCGCGGCCAGCGTGTCGTAAAGGGGGGACGGAAAGCAGGTCTTCAGGCTTCGAGGATTGGAATCCATGGATCGCAACAAGCAAGACGTCCGACGCGCAAGCAAGGCGAAACGACACGAACCGAGGCGGCGGGGCGAGTCTTACGCGCGGACTTTGCGTCTCGAACCGCTCGAGACGCGTCATCTGCTCGCTACGTTGGCGCTGGACGTTCGCTTCCTGGAGGACACCAACGGCGACCATGTTCCGGCCAAGGAGGCAACCGGGCCGCTGACGGTCGGCCAGACGTTTTGGGTTGAGGTCCGCGTCCAGGATCAGCGGACACCGCCCGTGACGCCGGCGCCGGGCGTGATCTCGCTGCCGCTGAATGTCTCGTGGGATTCCGACGCGGCGCAGTTTGCTGGCCCGTTGCCCATCCCCGGGACGCCCGGAGGCTCGCAAGGCGTCCCGCCCGACAATCCGCTGGTCACGAACAAGTTTCCGCAGCAGCGGTTTGTCAACGCCGATCTGAACAATCGGGTCTTTGCCGGGCTGCGGGGAATGGCCGTGCCCAATGCCACACCCCCAATCGGCGAGTCGATCGGGCGCGAGGGCCCGGAACGGTTCAGCCTACTCGAGTTCGAGGCGGTCTCGGTGGGGCAGGTCTGTTTTTCGACCGGGTTAGCCGGTGCGATGGCGTTTGCCGACGCCGCCGTGCTGGATAAGGCCGATCCGGCCTCGGCCTGTATCCAGATCGACGCCGCCGACCAGGGTTCGGCCAGCTTGTCCGGCTTTGTGTACGTGGACGCCAACAAAGACGGCCGGCGAAATGTCGAGGACGTGGCGCCGGACGACCGCGAGCACGGATTGCCGGGCGTCGAGATCCAATTGTATCGCGACGACGTATTGGTGGCGACGGATCTGACGGGCCCCGATGGCTGGTATCATTTCGAGGATCTGCCGCCCGGTGTGTACGAACTTCGCCAGGCGAATCAGCCGGATTGCTTTCTGGACGGAGACGAGTCGCTGGGGGTTGTCCTGCCGTCGGGCGAGTCGCGCGGCGCGGTGCGCGACGATCGCTTTGTCGATATCACGCTGCGCGCGGGCGACGCGGGGATCGACTACAACTTTGGCGAGTTCGGACTGCGGGCCGCGTGCATCAACAAAGGCATGCTCCTCAGCTCGGCGGATCCGATCCAGTCAACCATCTACGAGCCTCTGGGCGTGCCCTCGGCCGTGGTTCGCGGGACGGGCGGGCCCGATGTGTTTCGCGTCAGCGTCGGTCCCGACGCGATCCGTGTCGCCGTGAACGACGCCCCGCCGCAGTTGTTTCCCGCCGCCGGTCGGCAGATCGTTTCGCTCGACGCGGTCGCCGGGCATGATACGGTGATCGTCGAGGGATCCGCGGCAACCGAGCTGGCGCACGTCGAACCGGACCAGCTCGTCTATCGAGACGTGGTGTGCTATCCCGCCCCATCGGCCGTGGATCGCTGCGAGTGGACGTGGGCCATCGAGGCGCGCGGCGGCGCGCAGGCGAGCCTGGACGCCGGAGGCGGCGACGATTTGGTCGTTCTCCGCGATTCGTCCAACGACGACGTCCTGTGGGCGGACCAAGGCCGGGCGACGATCGCGGTGGGTGACGCCGAGCTCGAACTGTTGGCGTTCGACCGGCTGCGGGCGTTCTCGACGCGCGGCGGCCACGACACGGCGACGCTGATCGGGCCGCTGCCGTTGAAGGTGACCTTGTTCGGCGATTGGGTGTGAGCCAAGCCGCCCGCGCGGACCGGTTTATCCACGCGGCTGTAGCCCGCGTCACGCGACGCGCGGCGCCGACCGGTCTGCTCTGTGCGGTCTGCTCTGTGCGGTCTGCTCTGTGCGGTCTGCTCTGTGCGGTCTGCTCTGTGCGGATCGGCGGCCGATCGCCGATCCCATAGCGGTTCGCGTCAACCGCCTGGCGAGGCTTGCGGTTGTTCGTCGGCGCGGGTGCGCGCGACGCTTTCCAGGATGGCCAACACGGTCGCCACGACCTTTGGTTCGGCGTCCACCTCGAGCAGGCTCGTTCGCGCGCGCCACGTCGTGTAGCCGCCCAGCTTGTGTTGGTCGGGCGGCGGCATGTAGCCAAAGTAGCCGTTGGCCAGGCCGATGTTGAACGTCGGCTTGAGCGGGCTGCGGGCCTTGATGTCCAGTCCCGTGCTGCCGAACGCCTCGAGCGGCAATGCGGTGATGCCCAGCTCGCCGATCCGCAGCGCTTGCAGCTTCAGCTCGCGCGTCGGCGGCAATTGGCTGAGCAGAACCGTCTCGCGGGCGTATGACTCGACGATGTTTCGCGGTTTGCCGTCGGGCAGTTCGGCGACAACCGCCCGCGCCCGAGTCACCTCGTCCTCGGTGGGCATTCGCACGTCCAACGTCAACAACCGCTCTTCGATCACCAGCGGCGCCCAATCATAGTAGCGGATCGTTCGATATGCCTCGAACGCAGCTTGGGCGACGTCTTCGGCGACGCTGAATCGATCGAACTTGCGCGGTTCGGCGCGTTCAAAGTCGATACAGTTCGCGTCGCCGCTGGTCCCGTTCGACAGCATGGCGACAAACGGCGGCGCAGCGTCCCGTGCGCCGATCTTGGCGGCGATCTTGTCGCAGAATATGGCGAAATAGTCGGCCGAGATGGCGGGCGCACCTGCGTAGTGCGTCGAGTAATTGCCCAACAGCGCGATCGGTTCGCCGGTGGGCGATTGGATGGACAGCACCGATACCGCGGGATCGACCGGGCCGGTGCGTTTGATCTTGTTGGGATTCTTGTTGCCAGGGTTCATCTGGGCCTGATCGCCCTCCTTGCCGCTGAACGGGTTCGTCGCCGCCGTGCCCGGCTTCATCAGATAGCGGCGACAGTACACGTTCTGGTCATCGCGACCGATCGCCCAACCGACGCGGGCCGGGCGGAGGTTCTGCCGCGCCTGGGCGACGCCGGCGGCGATTCGCTCGACCAGCAGCGCCGCGTAATCCGGATCGGGGTCCGTCGCATGGACCGCGACGATGGCCGGCGCGCTGTGGGCGTGCGTCGCGGCGATCAAAATGCGACTTGTCGGGATGCCCGTCGCTCGTTCGATCCCTTGTTTGGCCTCGTCGGCCAGCTCGCGCGAGATCAGCAGGCTGTCGATGATCGCCAGCGCGATCTGCACGTGTCCGTCATCCAGGACCAAACAGCGGGCATGCAGCGGATCATTGACATTCGATGTAAAGTGCGGCAAGATTCCGCCACTGATCGGGACGGGCAGCTTGGTCGGCGTGATGTCGATCGCGCACGCGCCCGCGCGAAACGTGCGGTCGGCGGCACGGGAACCGCTGGTCAGCGTCAGTGTCATGCCGATGGCCACGACGGCCAACAATGTCTGAAGCTTGCTCATTACGCTCTGTCTCCTCTGGAACCGGGTGATGGACTTGAGGTCGAAGCTCCTCGCCCGACCGCGGCACGGGGCCGTCGAGCCGGACGCGGATCCGCGTGGCGGTTGCGAACCGAGGCTCGTGCACAAAATGCCCACAGGAGGGCCAAATACGAGACGGGGACAGACAGGCATGATACCCGGCGAGCCCTCGATCGTCGAGCATCGAACGTTCGACGGCAAGCGTCGGGCGTCGCGGAACGGTGTCGTCGAAGGGGATCTGCGTGGGAAATCGAGGCTCGCGGCCGACACAGGCGGATATCTTCGCGTTTCCGGCTACGCGCTTCGGTCCCGGACCGAAACGGTCCGTTCGGCGCCCCGCGTCGTCGTCGGGCTGTGGTCGGGATTTGCATTGCCCGGCCGCGCCAGAATGTCTGGCCGCCTATCGAGTCAGGCCACGCATTGTGTTTGCCCGCGCATTGTGTTTGTCTGCGCACCGACGGACGCTCGCGCGACGATGGCCTGTTGCACACGCCACACTGATCTTGCGCCCCACGCGCACCGTGCGAGGACGGACACTATGCGGCAGGATGCCGCATTCACGAAGTGCGTCCTACGGGCGCCGTGCCGGGGCGGTTTTTGCGCATCGAAAGACGAGGTTTCGCGCCGTGCTAGCCGGCTGCGATCTGGGTGATGCGGACTTTCGTATGGATCTGTCGATGTCCGGTGCGACGCCGCGAGTTCTTGCGTCGCCGGTACTTCTGGATGTACAGCTTTTTGCCTAGCACGGGGCCGAGGACTTCGGCGGTCACGGACGCGCCGGCGACGGTCGGCTGCCCGAGCCGTAGGCTATCATCGATCGATACGGCCAAAACCTGGTCGAACGTCACCTGATCGCCGGGAGGCAGGTCTCGAAAATCCAGCTCGAGTTCCTGCCCTTCTGCCACTTTGTATTGTCGGCCGCCGTCTGCAATAATCGCGTACATGCCCAATCCTGCGTGTCGTCGGTAAATGCTATCTTGAGTCGTCTCGGTTGTCGCTAGGAAATAACGGCCAGATTATAGGCTAGTCGGCCGACGGTGTCGAGTCCCGCGCCGAGAACTTTATGTTGCCGCAATACGTTGATGGCTTTGCAGATAGGATAGTTGACCCAATGTACGTCGCATTTCAAGAACACGTAGCGGGCCAATTGGCGCAGATTGAGGCGGACGGCCTGCTGAAAGGCGAACGAGTCATCACGACGCCGCAAAATGCCCGGATTGAGGTGCAAGGCGGCCAAGTCGTTCTGAACATGTGCGCCAACAACTATCTCGGGTTGGCCCAGCATCCAGACGTCATCGCAGCCGCCCACGCGGCGCTGGACCAGTGGGGCTATGGCATGGCGTCGGTGCGGTTCATCTGCGGAACGCAGACGATCCACAAGCGTCTGGAGCAGAAGCTGACCGAGTTCTTGGGCACCGAAGATACGTTGCTGTACAGTTCGTGCTTCGACGCGAACACGGGCTTGTTCGAAACGCTGCTCGGGGCAGAGGACGCGGTGATCTCCGACGAACTGAACCATGCGAGCATCATCGATGGCGTCCGCCTGTGCAAAGCGGCGAGGTATCGGTATCGGAACTCCGACATGACGGATCTCGAGACGCAACTACGGGCCGCGTCGCAGGCTAGGTTTCGCTTGCTCGTGACGGACGGCGTGTTCTCGATGGACGGCCATATCGCGCGACTGCCGGACATCTGCGAACTGGCGGACAAGTATCAGGCGTTGGTGATGGTCGACGATTCGCACGCCGTCGGGGTCCTGGGGCGGCGCGGTCGGGGAACCCACGAGCATCACGGCGTCGGGGGGCGGATCGACATCTTGACCGGCACGCTGGGCAAGGCTTTGGGCGGGGCCAGCGGCGGGTACACCAGCGGTCGCCGCGAGATCATCGACCTGTTGCGTCAACGTTCTCGGCCGTACCTGTTCTCGAACACGCTTGCGCCGCCGATCGCGGGCGGATCGATCCGAGCGCTCGAGCTATTGTCGAGATCGACCGAACTGCGGGATCGCCTAGAAGTGAACACGCATCTGTTCCGCGAAGGCATGGCGCGGTCCGGATTCCAGGTGTTGCCGGGCGAACATCCGATCGTGCCGATCATGTTCGGCGACGCCGCGCTGGCCGCGCGCGTCGCGGACGCGATGTTGGCTCGCGGTGTGTACGTGATCGGGTTCTCGTATCCGGTTGTTCCGCGAGGCCAGGCTCGCATTCGGACGCAGATCTCGGCGGTTCACACCCGAGACGACCTCGAGTTCGCGATCGAGGCTTTTGCTCAGGTCCGGCAGGACTTAGGATTAGAGGCCGGCGGCTGAAGCCGGGCGTCCCGGAGCCCGAATCACATGCTGGCGCGACCACGGCCCGCGCGATCACGGCCGCGTCGCCGGTAAGCCGCCACGCACGCCGCCCCACCGTGCCGACATGGCTCGCAGGCCATCGCCAGCGTCAGACTCGACGGCTAGCGCGCCGCGGAATCCTCGCCCCGCCCCGCGTCGCCCGTAGCAACCCAACAACACAAACAACCGCCCTTGACGGCTGACGACTGACGACTGACCACTGACCACTGACGACTGACGACTGACCACTGACCACTGACCAATGACCAATGACCAATGACCATCCCCCCCGCCTGTTAGTGATCGGCGCCCATCCAGACGATTGCGAGTATCGTGTCGGCGGCTTAGCCGCGCTGTATCGCCAGTGCGCCGGCGCTGTCTGTTTTGTGAGCGTCACCGACGGACGATCCGGGCATCAGACGCGATACGGCCCCGAGCTGGCCGCGTTGCGGCGCGACGAGGCGTTGGCCTCGGGCCGAATCCTCGGGATTGAATGCCGAGTCTTGAGTCATCCTGACGGCGCGCTGCGGCCGACGCTCGAAGTTCGCGACGAACTGATCCGCTTGATCCGCGGTTATGATCCGGACCTAGTCGTGACTCACCGTCCGAACGACTATCATCCGGACCATCGCGCCACGTCGCAGTTGGTCTGCGACGCCTCGTATCTGCTGACGGTTCCGGCGATTGCCGCCGACGTTCCGGCGCTGCGGCGGATGCCTCTGATCATGTACATGTTCGACGATTTCGAGCGCCCCTATCCGTTTTCGCCGTCGCTGGCGATCGATATCGATTCGGTTTTCGAGTCGCTCGTGGAGATGTTGGCGTGTCACGGCTCGCAGTTCTTCGACTGGTTGCCTTATAATCGCGGCGTTGCGGATCAGGTTCCGTCGGCGGCCGAGCCGCGGCGACGGTGGCTGCGGGATTGGTACGCCGAGCTGGTCGAATCGGTGGCGACGCGCCATCGCGGCCTGTTGATCGCCACGTACGGCCCGGACCGCGGGTCGCGAATCAAGTGCGCCGAAGCGTTTGAAACCTGCGAATACGGAGCCCCGCTGACGCCCGAGTGGCGACAAAAGGTCTTTCCTTTCCTGCCTGAATGAGGAAACCAAGGCCATGCTGGAAGAGAGCACAGACTCCGCGGGACTGATCGATTGGGCGGCGGCGTTGGAGTGCGCCGGCGGCGACCAGGATCTATTGCGGGAACTGGCGAACGCGTTTCAGGACGAAGCGACCGACCGGCTGGCGGCCATCCAACGGGCGATGCGCGAGCAGGATTACGTACTGCTGCATCGTTCGGCGCATACGCTCGGGTCGCTTCTGGGAACCTTCGGCGCCGCGTCCGTCATGGCCTTGGCTCGCCAGTTGGAATCTCACTTCAAGGGGCTCGCCGACGATCGGCGGCGGATCGACAAGGGCGAAGAAAATCCGGGCGTCATCACGCGCTCGCGGGTCGCGACGGTCTTCGAGGGCGCCCGGGCGATGGTGGCTGCGTTCGAGCCGAGGATGAATCAAGTGATCGCCGAAGTGCTCGAGGGTCCGCGGTTCTAGCGTCCGTGAACGAAGTACGGCGGTTGGCCGCCGTCGAGTCCAATGTCTTAACGAAAGTACAGCCGATGGCGGCGCGCGTGCTTTATCTTGGCGACACCAGCCTGCTGGGGGCGGCGGCATACCTGGCCGGCGTCATGCGGCACATGGATTGGACCTTTGACTATATTCCCAGCCACGTCCTGGCGGGGGCCGACCTGTTCGATCTTCCGCATTCGCTGTACGTGCTCAGCGATTATCCCGCCAACCGGCTCGCGCACGAACTGCAGCACCGGTTGCTGCGGCACGTGGAAGCCGGGGCCGGTCTGTTGATGATCGGCGGCTGGGAGTCCTACCGCGGTTGCGGCGGCGACTGGCAGGACACGGCCGTCGCCGCGGCTCTGCCGGTGCAGATCGCCGCCTCGGACGATCGTGTCAACTGCGATCAACCAACGTTGGTTCGTTGCGTGGCCGACCATCCGACGGTCGCCGGGTTGCCCTGGGACTCGCGCCCTCCGTGCATCGGCGGGTTCAACCGTTTTCGTCCGAATCCCGAGGGACAGGTGGTTCTCGAGATCCAGCGTTTCGAGGCCTCGCGAGCCGGGACGGAGGTGCATTTCAAGCCGGTCGATTCTGATCCGCTACTGGTCGTTGGACAGTGGGGGCGGGGGCGCACGGCGGCACTGGCGACCGACGCCGCTCCGCACTGGGTGGGCGGCATGGTCGATTGGGGACCGGGACGGGTGACCGCCCACGCGCCCGGCGCGGACCCGATCGAGGTGGGGAATTTATACGTCCAGTTTTTCGAGCAACTGCTGAGATGGTGCGGCGGCGACGGCGCGTAGACGATTCATAGACGATTCGTAGACGGCGCGAGCGCCCGTCAGGTCGAAGGGAACATTTGAAAAGGAGAGCAACCGATGCGACGCGACAACGACACGTACACACGATTTGGCCTGGTCCGCGACATGCTGGACGTGCCGGGGATCATCGCCCGATTCGACGCGAGTCGCGCGGCCGACACGGCTCGGGATATCGCCGGCGTCGGCCGCCTGCTGCTGACGGGCGAGGGTTCGAGTCGGCTGTTCCCGGCCAAGAACGTCATCGCGCATGCGCGGCGGCACGGCTGGGGCCTGCAATTGCACACCGAGGCCGGCCAACAGGCTCAGGAGTACGATCTGTCCGAGTGGGCCGTGTTCGCCCTGTCGAATTCGGGCCGAACCCGCGAGGTCATCGAGCTGTTCACGCGGCTCAAAGACCGCGGGCACGCGCACCTCTACAGCTTGACCGCGTTTGCGAATTCCAAGCTGGAATCGCTGGCGGCCCGAGGCTATGTGCTGGGCTGTGGCGAGGAAGGGGCAGTGGCGGCGACCAAGAGCGTGCTCGAACAGGCGCTGTTCCTGCGCGCGATGCTGGAAACGGCTGTCGGCAAAGCGAACTTGGTCGCCGGCCGCGTCGAACTGAGTGGCCAGTTCGAACAGGCGCTGACCAGCGAGATCGCGCCGGGAATCGTCGACGCGATCGCGGGCGCCAGCGCCGTGTACTGGGCGGGACGCAACGACGGCGTGGCCGAGGAATTGACGCTGAAGAGCAACGAGATCATCCGCAAGCCGGCCGACTATCTCGAAGGCACGTACGCCATGCACGGGATCGAAGAGGTTTTGCAGCCCGACCAGGTCTTGATCTGGGTCGATCCGTACGAAGGCTCGGAAGAGAAGTTCGAGCAGGTGCTGGTCCACGGCGTCGGGATGAAAGTCATCGCGATCGCCAGCCGCCCCACGCGTTTTCCGACCGTGCAGATCCCCGACGCTGGCGACCAGCGCGCGTTTGTCCAGATCGCGGCCGGCTGGAACCTTTTGGTCGAAGTGGGCCTGCGATTGGGCGTCAATCTGGACAAGCCCCAGCGGGCGCGCAAGGTCGGCAACGAGTTTGCCGCCCAATGACCCGCGGCCGGGCGCCGCGTCTGTGCCATGCCGCAACCTTCCTTCGCAGCACCAGTGCCAGCCTCCATGCCTCTGTTCGAACTGATTGATGTGGCGCACAACTATGGTCGGGTTCGCGCGTTGCAGGGCGTGTCCCTGGCGGTCGAGGCAGGCGCCATCGGGCTGGTCGGGCAGAACGGCGCCGGCAAGTCGACCCTGCTGCAGATCCTGTTGGGGCTGATTCGTCCGACGCGCGGCGTCGCCCGCGTGTTGGGGGTGGACGTTCGGACGGGCGGGTTGCGCGTCCGGCGTCGCGTGGGGTACATGCCCGAACGCGGGGCGCTGGTTCCCGCGCTGCGCGGCGTCGAGTTCGTCGCGCTGGCCGGCCGGCTGAGTGGGATGCCTCGTCGCCAGGCGCTGCGTCGAGCCCACGAAGTGCTGTCTTATCTGGGGCTGGAAGAGGCTCGCTATCGGTATCTCGACCAGTATTCGGTCGGCATGAAGCAGCGGCTGAAATTGGCCGCGGCCCTGGTTCACGATCCGCAGGTGCTGTTGCTGGACGAGCCGACGTCTGGGCTGGACCCGGACGGCCGCACGGCCATGTTGGGCGTGCTGCGGGCGCTTGCCCAGCGCCCAGATCGTTCGCTGATCCTGTCGACGCATCTGCTGAGCGACATCGAGCGGGTGTGTCAGTCGGCCGTGATCCTCGACGGCGGCGTAGTCGTACAGACGGGGAGGATCGACGAGTTTCGTCGCTGCGCGCCCCAGAGCTTCCGGATTCGTTGCGGCGCAGGGGCTGAAGCCTTGCTCGGCGCGTTGCGCGAGTTAGGCGTCGAAGTCCAGACGCAAGACCGGCCGCGGACCGCCCGAATTCGCCTCCCCGCCCACCTGTCCACACGCGATGTCTTCGCCGCCGCCGTGCGGCATGACGCGGAGATTACCGCCCTGGAGCCCGACGACGAAGACTTTGCCGAAGCCTATCTGCGCATCTTGTCGTCCGCGCCCTCACGCGGCGCGCCGGGATCGCGCTGAACTTGTGCGGCGAGCCAACCGGACGCGAGCCAGCCGGACGCGAGATCGTTCAACGGGCTTGGCGCGGGCAGCGGCCCGCCGGGGCGTAGATCCCAGCGCGGATCGGGGGCGACAATCGCCGTGCGCAGCTCGCGCGCCGTCACGTTCCTCGCGTCATGCCGTACCACTCGATGTGTCGGCGCGGACAAAAATGGAAGCCGTGTTGGCGGCAGTAAGGCTGCAGCCAGGCGCCGATGCGGTCCAGTTCGTCCTGGGCGACGCCCTGGGGCATGAGCAGCACCCGATCGCGGCGAATCTCCGGAAACTCGTCCAGATAGCGTTGCATCTCGTCGCAGTCTTGCGGCTGGCCGATCACGAACTTGATCTGATACGCGTACTCGGCGACCAGGCGTCGGATCACGTCCGGGGCGTGTCGCGTCCGTTCGTGTTTCTGTCGCCACTGCGGGCCGAATCGATCATCGGGCGTCGAGTTCGACAGCTTGGGGCTGATCGACATCAGATCGCACGCCAAGCTCTGGTGGCACGTGCCGGCCGTCTCGATGGTGATGTGCCGGCCCGCGGTCCGCAGGCCTGCGCAGATCGTGGCCAGTTCGGCGAACAGCATCGGCTCGCCGCCCGTCAGGATCGCATGGCGGCAGTCGTAACGCAGCATGTGGTCGAGGATTTCCCGCGGCGTACGATTCTCGCCCTCCGGATCCCACGACGCGTAGGGGGTATCGCAGAACGAACAGCGCAAGTTGCAACCACTGACCCGCAAGAACACGCTGAGCGTTCCGGTCAGTAGGCCTTCGCCCTGTTTCGACTGAAAGATTTCCGCAACGCGCACCGACCCTTGTCTCCTTTCGTCGTGCCGTTATCATGCAAAACTATTGACGCTTTGTCGAAGGGGCGACCTGCACGGACGCCCCGCGCACCGAGCATGCTACTTCGTTTCGTCCCATCGAGGCCGGGCACGAAACGGCCGCGGCGATCCGAGCGCCGGCGCGCGGGCTGGCGTGGTTTTGGCCCCAAAGGAACCGAGCTGATGTCGGCGAATTTTCGCGACGCGCTAGAGACGTTTGAAAACCAGTTTCCGCAGCGGGATTACACGATCGAAATCCGCTGTCCCGAGTTCACTTCCGTCTGTCCCAAAACGGGGCAGCCGGACTTCGGCGTACTGACGTTTATTTATACGCCGAACGTGAAATGCGTCGAGCTGAAGAGCCTCAAACTGTACTTGCAGCAGTTTCGCAACGAAGGCATCTTTTACGAGACCGTGTGCAACCGAATCCTGGACGATTTTGTGGCCACGGTCGAGCCGCGGCGCGTCGTGTTGATCGCCGAATTCAGTGCGCGAGGGGGCATCACGACGAACGTCACCGTCAGTTACGAAGGCGCACACCCGGCCGAGTGACGCCGCCCGTCGCGTGCGCAGATTGTGCGGCGTCGCCACGAGCGCAGCGTTCGAGCCGGCCCCAATTTCGGAACCTTCGGCGACTGTCGCGAGAATGCGTCGCTTCGAGGAACCACGAGACGTCCGAACCCGGCTGACGTCGGTTGCGGCCTGGTCGATCCGGCCGCATAATGGACCGTTGGTGTTCGACCGCGGGATGTGGTCCCGTTCGCGTCACGTGCAAGTCCACTTTGGAAGGACGCCATGTCGCAGACTTCTCCGCTTCCCATCGCCGTCTTGATCTCGGGCGGAGGGACCACGCTGTTGAACTTGCTGCAGAAGATCTCGGCCGGCGCCGTCAAGGCTGAGGTCCGACGGGTGATCTCGAGCAACCCGTCAGCGGGCGGACTGCGGCACGCCGACGCGGCTTCGATCCCATCGCAGGTCGTGCGGCCGCGCGACTGGCCGACACCCGAGGCGTACAGCGAGGCCGTGTTTGGGCCGTGCCGCGCCGCCGGCGTCCGCTTGGTCGTGATGGCCGGCTTTCTCCGGCACGTGCTGATCCCGTCGGATTTCCAGCTTCGCGTGCTGAACATCCATCCGGGCTTGATCCCCGCGTTTTGCGGCCAGGGGTTCTACGGCCAACGGGTCCACCAGGCGGTTCTGGACTACGGCGCCAAGATCAGCGGCTGTACAGTCCATTTTGCCGACAACCAATACGATCACGGTCCCATCGTCCTCCAGCGCAGCGTCCCCGTGTTGGACGACGATACGCCCGAGACTCTGGCGGCGCGCGTGTTCGAACAAGAGTGCGAGGTCTACCCCGAAGCGATCCGACTGTTCGCGGAAAACCGGCTGCGACTGGATGGACGGCGCGTCCGCATTCTACCGAGTTCGGATGCTTAGGCCCAGAAGTCAGGACTATATTGCGCGCTGTCGCGGTTGGCACATTTGATCGTAATCCGAAGCGTAAGCAAGCGAATGCCTGAGCCCCTCGCTCAGGCTGCGGGTTACGGCTCGCGATCACCCGCATGCGGTACAACGAGACATGCAACAGAAAAGTCGTCCTAAAACAAAGTCTAAATATTCGAAGATGCCACAGCAGGTTGTGTTGCTAGCGATGGCGCGTGCACAAGATGTTGGGCTCGAGCCTGATTCTTAGAGTCTTACTCCGTATCATGCGCGCACCGTGCGCGCATCTTGTACACTGGTCTGTACAGTACACCTTTGGGTTGCGGGCACTGGCCCGCGTTAAGTGCACTTGCTATTGCATGACTTTTGCGCAGCACGGAGGACAGGAAGCGTGTTGGCCGAAGGCCATCACCAACGTAGCCTGGGGCAACGCCCCAGGAGTCAGAGATGATAGCAACCGTGTTGGCTGAAGGCCAA
>JAVYAJ010000436.1:0-5464 GCA_032229885.1 Candidatus Anammoximicrobium sp.
CCGCGGATGCGCAGTGGTCAGCCGCACGGCCCGAGCCTGGGGATTCAGCCGCTGGCCGTGACAAGCGTCGCAGGCCGAGATCCCCATATACTTTTCCATCTGCCGCAGGTACATCGGGTTCTTGGCGTTGCGGTAGCGGGACATCAGGTCCGGCAGGATCCCCGCGAACTGGCCGCCATACTTGACGGGCGAGGCGCCGCCGCGCCAGGTGAACGTGATGTGCCGATCACCGGTTCCCCACAGCAACAGATTGGCCAGTTTGGGGTCGAGTTCCGCCCAGGGCGTTTCCAGCAATGTTCCGGCGGGCAGGTCAAGCTCGCGCTCGAGCGTGTCCGCCACGCCTTGGTAGATGTGCCGCCGCCAGCGGCCCAGATCCGACCATGTGCCTAGCAGTTCAAAACAGCCCTTTTTGAAGGAACGCCGCCGGTTCGCCTCGGGAATCAGCAGGTCGACGTCAAAGGCGAACCGCTCGCCCAAGCCGTCGCATTCCGGACACATGCCCTGCGGGCTGTTGAAGCTGAACAACTGGGGGCTGGGCGGCTCGAAGCTGATCCCGCAGTTGGAGCAGGCATAGTCGGCGCTGAACACGATGTCCCTCGTGTCGCTGCCCGTTGTGTCGCTGCCGGTCGCGCCGCTGCCGGTCGCGCCGCTGCCCCGCGTCTTGATCTCGGCCGCCTCGATGTCGCTTGTCGGCCCGGCCCGTCCACTACGTCTTGCCCCGCGACGCGCGGGCGACGTTGCCGCGGGCCGCCCGGTGGTCGAGCCGTCCGAGGAAGGATCATCCGACGAACGCACGACGGCGAGGGGCGAGTCCGTCGGCGACGCGTCCGATCGCGACGCGTCCGTTGGTCGCGCGTCCGACGCCGACGAGATCGCCACGATCAAGTTTCCCTTGCCCAGTTTCAGCGCCAACTCGACGGCCTCGGCCACTCGCGGGCGGATCCCTCCTTTGATGACCAATCGGTCGATGACGACCTCGATATTGTGCCGCATCTGGCGATCGAGCTGCAGATTGTCGGTCAACGAGACCACGGCGCCGTCGACCCGCGCGCGGACGAACCCCTGCTTCAACAGATCCGTGAACAAATCGCGATACTCGCCTTTCTGGCCCCGGATCAGCGGCGCCAGTACGGATAGGCGAGTTCCCTCGGGCTGCTGGAGAATGCGGGCGATGATCTGTTCGCGGGTCTGAGCGGCGATCGCCTGGCCGCAGTGCGGACAAAATCCTTGGCCCACCCGCGCGAACAGCACCCGCAGATAGTCGTAGATCTCGGTGATCGTGCCGACCGTCGAACGCGGGTTGGTTCCCGTCGATTTCTGCGAGATCGAAATCGAGGGACTCAGCCCGCCCAGATACTCGACATCGGGCTTGGGCATCTGGCCGAGGAACTGGCGGGCGAAACTGGACAGGCTCTCGACATAGCGCCGCTGGCCTTCCGCGTACAGCGTGTCGAACGCGAGCGAGCTCTTGCCCGACCCGCTGACTCCGGTAAAGCAGATCAGTTTGTTGCGAGGCAGGACCAAATCGACGTCTCGCAGATTATGCTCGCGAGCGCCTTTGATCACGATATCGGAAACTGGCATGGGGCAGTGTTGTTGTTGACGACGGCTGAAGAACGTTCTCACGCCGTATTCTAGATGTCCGCCCATTTGGCACAAGCCGCGCGGCGCGGGCCGCGGACGAGGCGGCGTTTCGCCGTCCGACCCCGGCGCTCGCCAGCCGCGACGGAGCGTCGCCGTCCACAATGCGTACCGCCCGGAGAGACCCGCGCCGTCGCTTGGGGGACTTGGCTTGATTCAGCGTGCTGCCGCCTGGCCGGATGGGCCTGCATTCGTTCCAGGCCGCAGCGCACGCGTAATCGTCAGCCCTTCCGCAGCTTGACGCGCAGATTAAAACAGGCAAAGTCTCCGCAACGTGCGCGACGCGCAGGCTGCTGGCTCGGTTCATTGGGTGCAGGGGGCGCGGACGATAACATCGTGTATTCGCAGCACGGACGATTCTGCCAGCCTTCCCCGCCCGGTCACCCGCCATGCCAGAGACTGATCGCCAGAGCACCCTGCTGGAAGAACTCGAGCGACGCCAGGACGACGTGTTGGCACAGCTCGACCAGCTCAATGCACGGATCGAAAACATCTTGAACGAATGTCTACAGACGCGCAGACCCGAACTGGCAGGCGACGTCTGAGCTTTGCGCGCGTGTGCGTTTTGGCGGCGAAGATTCGCCCGGCGACGCACGTCTCGCGCTGGCGTCGAAGCGTCCAACGGACGGCATTCACATCCCCGGTTCTGCCGCCGATTCGACGTCATGCTTCAGGGTTCCATTTCCGGCCTGCCAATCGCGGCTGGAACGAGTCTTGCCCGGCCAGTTTGACGATCGCCGCCACGGCGTCCAGGCACAGTTTGCCTAGCAGGTCAGCCTCGTGCTCGCGGCCGTAGTAGGGCGACAGGTCCAGCGGCGGACCAAATCGCACGCGGACGCGGGCCGTCATCCACAGCGGGCTGAGCACGTGTTCGGCGTATGGGGCGCCCTCGATATAGCATGGCAGAATGGGCACCCGGGCTTTTAGGGCGACCAGGATCGCTCCCGGCCGCGCCGGCAACATGAACTCGTCCGTCCGGTTGATCCGCCCCTCGGGAAACATGCCGACCAGATCGCCTTGGGACGCCGAACGAATCGCCAGCTTGGTGGCTGCCGTGTCCATCCCGCCGCGATTGGTGGGTATCGCCCGTGTGGCCCGCAGAAACCAGCCGAGCGCCGGGTGCTCGCAGTATTCCCGCGCTACGAACCACCGCACATAGCGATTGGCGACGATCTGGATGAAAAACGGGTCGATGCTGGCCCGGTGATTGCTGATGATCACCGCGCCCTGGTTTGCGGGCAGCGGAAAATCGGGAACCGACGTCCGCCAGCGGATCCGCGTCAGGATCAACGTCACGAAGAACAGCCCGGCCTGCCACATTCCGTACGGAGACCGCCAGCACCACCAAAACGCGTAGATCACCCCCGCGGCGACCAGGAGAGCTAGAAATCCAACGGCTACGGCTTCGTGGGGCATAAGGCTACTCGAGCGGATCGCCTCCGCGTGCCACGTTTTCGGCCGTGAACAATCGCGATCCGAGGACAATCTGCTTGGCGACCTGCTCGCCCGCAAGGATCCGACGAACCGCGTCAATCGCCTCGGCGCCGCCGGTCGGGTACTGGAACGTCGCCCCCAACAATCCCTGGGCGACATAGGCGATGCCCTCTTGCGGCAGGGCGTCGATCCCGACGAACACGATCTGCGCCTCGCGACCCGCGGCCTTGGCCGCCAGGTACGCCCCGTGCGCGCCGGGGTCGTTGTGCGCGTAAACCAGGTCGATGTCGGGATAGCGCGACAAGGCGGACTCCATCTCCTTGCGGGCGTCCGGTTCAAGCCATTTCATGTCGGCCTCGAACACGACTTGGATATCGCTGCCCGCGATGCCTTCGCGAAACCCCGTATGCCGATCCTGGCCCGGCACGGATGTCATCAGCCCTTTGAGTTCGACCACATTGCCGCGTCCGCCCAGCCGCGTTTTGATCCACTGGCCGGCGGCCTTGCCGATCTGCTGGTTGTTGGCGCCGATAAAACAGGTGTATTCGTCGCCCAACACGGCGCGGTCCAGGACGACCACGGGAATCCCGGCGCGATACGCCTTTGCGACCGGGGCGGTCAGCGGCTGAGCCTCCTTGGGGCTGATGATCAGCGCATCGACACCGGCGCTGACGAACTCTTCGACGTGGGCGCGCTGCTTTAGCGTGTCGTTCTGCGCGTCTTTGAAGATCACCTCCAGATCCTTGTGCTGTGCAGCCGCCGCGCGAATGTCCGCATTCATTTGGACTCGCCACGGCTCGCCCAGATTGCACTGGCTCATGCCGATCCGATAAATCTTGCCGACCGGTGCGTCGACACTGCCGGACGCCGCGGCGGCCGGACTGGCCTGCGCATCGGGGCGACTGGCCGATGGAGACTCGCCGTCGGACGCGACCCTCGCGCCGCAGCCAGCCAGAAACAACGCCAAACCGACGAAGATCCTGCGGTGGGCCGTCATGCGTTTCCGCTCCAGTCTGTCGGGTTCCATGGCACGCACGCCTCGACCGCCGTTGTCTGATGGGATCTATGGGACGTATGGGACGTACTACTGTCGGGTTCCATGGCACGCACGCCAGTACCGCAGATCACTCGCCGCGTGCTTCGGCGGCCATGGTGACCATTGACCGTGTCAACCGTTGCGCCGCGCCTCGATGGTCGGACGAACCGTCGTTTCGCGAGCACCGGCCAATCGGCTTGCAGCGCGTCGTGCCTTGTCAGTCTCCAGATTTACACGGACTTGGCATGTCGAGCAAGAGGGCTGTGCGTGCGTCGAGCGGCCGGCTTTTCCTCGAGCCGCCGATCGTAGCAAATGTCCCGTTCGGGTTCGTCGTCCAGCGGGGCACGCGCTGTGTCTGGTCCGACGTGCGCGACCGCACCCGTTCGATTCGATGTCGTCGCCGGCCACCCGGCGTTTCGTCGTCATTTGTTGCCGGCTCGGCCCGCGTTGACGATTACGGCGTCGGCGACGTCGAGCGCCAGCGTCAACACCGTCTGCTCGTCGGTGCGGGCGACTTTGACAGGCCCGCCGCTGGCCAGCGAGACCTTGCCGTCGGGCAGATCGAACCGCACGGTCACTTGCAGATCGCTGATCGGCTGGCCGCTCCAGTTCACGAGTGGGATCAGCACGCCGTGTTTCGAGTCGATCACGGTCGTCTCGACCAGCCCCGTACCGCACTCGACGGGTCGCGGCACGTCGGCGCCGCCCAGTCCGATCAGCGCGGCGGCGGCCGGATCGAACTCGGTGGGCAGGAAATGACACATCGCGTCATCCGTCGAGCCGCGGTCGACCGGTCGCAGCGGGATGGCTGGGTGTGCGTAGCTCAACCCCGGCAGGAATCCGCAGTAGATCGTCCGCCCCTGGCCGACCGTCCGAGTGGCGACGGCCGGCGATCCGTCGCGGAACGTGGCGATTGCGGTCGCCCCGCGCAGCGCGACTCGGCTGCGGACACCGATGACGGGGATCGCCCGCGGCGTGTCGCCGTCCTGCCAGGTGGCCGTATCGATCGGTTTGACAAACGGTAGATCCTGCTTCTCGTATTGAACTTGGGGGCCGGGCGTCTCGAACGCCGTCTGGTCTACGCCCAGCAGCTCGCGCAGCGCCGCGTGCGGCCGATTCAACTCGTCGAACATCCCCGCGCCGGCGGTCGCGAACAACGTTCCGCCGCGCCGAACCCACTCGGCGATCTTCGCTCCGGCGGCCGCGCTGACATGGGCGTCGGTCAGGTACAGGGTTCGATACGCCGTCAATCCGCCATCCAGTGCGTCCTGTTCCACCACGATGTCCAGTGGCATCTGCTGGTGTCGCACGGCCGTATACAGCGTCCGTTTGCCGGCGCCGAGCGAGCCGCGG
>JAVYAJ010000437.1:0-15730 GCA_032229885.1 Candidatus Anammoximicrobium sp.
GCCGTAACCGTACATTTTGGCCACAGGCCATATTCACCATGTTGGCCGTAGGCCAAGGTTCACCGTAGCCTAGGGCATCGCCCTAGGTCGCAACGCCGTAACCGTACATTTTGGCCACAGGCCATATTCACCGTGTTGGCCGTAGGCCAAGGTTCACCGTAGCCTAGGGCATCGCCCTAGGTCGCAACGCCGTAACCGCGTATTTTGGCCGAAGGCCATATTCACCATCGTCGGGAGATACGAATGTCTCAATCCTTGACCAAACTGTACGCGCATCTGGTGTTCAGCACCAAAGAGCGTCGGCCCTTTCTGGATGGCGACGTTCGCGAGCGCGTGCATGCGTATGTGGCGACGGTCATCCGGAACTTGAATTCACGTTACGTCGTGGTGGGAGGGACGCAGGACCACGTACACGTCCTATTCGACCTGGGAAAACTGCACGCGCCCGTCGAATTCGTGGATCGGGTCAAACGCGAATCGTCCAAATTCATCAAGACGCTGGCGATGAAATACCGGCCGTTTTATTGGCAGCGGGGCTACGGAATGTTCTCGGTCAGCCCATCGGAGCGGGATGGCGTCGAACGATACGTCCGCGACCAAGCGGACCATCATCGGAAAAAGACGTTCCAAGAAGAATACCGCGAGTTGTTGGAACATCATGGCATTTCGTATGACGAACGGTTTGTATGGGATTGACGGGTGAACGTGGTGACGGGTGAACATGGCCTACAGCCAAGGGAGAAATGGCGGATCGATTCCAGGGGCGTTGCCCCAGGCTACGATGAGTTTGGCCTTCGGCCAAAGGTGGAAAACGGACGATCCATTTTCGGGGGCGTTGCGCCTGGCTACGGTGAGCTTGGCCTTCGGCCAAAGGCGGAAAACGGACGATCCATTTCCGGAGGCGTTGCCCCAGGCTACGGTGACCTTGGCCTTCGGCCAAAACAGCAATAATTGATTCAATTTCGTAGGGCGATGGCTCGGTTTGCGATCGGATGGCCGTCTGCCGGATGAAGGAAACCTTTTCGCGGACATGTGCTATGACAATGACAACTGCCAAACCTTGCTGCCGGCGTAGTTTTACGTTGGTCGAATTGCTGGTCGTGGTCGCGATCATCGGGATCTTGGTCGCGTTGCTGGTCCCGACGTTGTACCGCGTGGTGATCAAGGCCCGGCAGAGCGTGATCGCCCAAGAATTGAACCAACTGCACCTAGCGATCGAGGCGTACAAGCAGAAGTTTGGCGACTATCCGCCAGATTTCACCTCGGTGCAGAACATCAGCCAATTGAACGACGCGAGCGAGCTTGTAGTTCGTCATCTGCGCAAAGGGCATCCGCGACATCAAGAGAACTTGACAGATGTCTTTACGGACGGAAGCTCGACACTCCAGACACCGACGCCGGCCGAGGCGTTGGTATTTTGGTTGGCCCAGTTGCGCAACGATGCCCGACGACCGCTCAGCGGGCCTTCATCGGTGGATCCCAAGGATTTCGTCTCGCTATTTCCGTTCGATGAAAAACGACTGGTCTACACGCGTACGATCGGCAATCCAGCCAAACCCGAGTCGCAGCACGATTTGTACGTCTATGTTCCGCCGAGCGGCAAGGACATGCCATACGTATACTTTGACAGCAGGATCTACAGTGACGCGACGCCTATCGGCGGGGTGGCTTCGAATCCTCCCGTGGCCAGTCTGAGCGTGCTGAAGGATTCGTCCGCAACGCCGCTGCTGTATCCCTACGCGACGCGAGTCAACCCGACCGCGCCGTTGACCATGGCAAATCGCACAACCTATCAACTGATCTCCGCTGGTTTGGATGGCGAATATGGCGACGTTTCCTCCATCACCGCAGGAGATCCGAGCACGTACAAAGTCTTTCCTACCGGGACGAACTTTAAGGAAGGCGACCTGGACAATATCGCCAACTTTAGCGAAGGCAAGATTTTCGAGGACTTCATTCCATGACCAGTCGCAGGGCTACGATAATGCGTCGCAGCTTTACGCTGACCGAACTCTTGGTGGTCATGATGGTGATCGGCATCCTGGCTAGTTCGCTGCTGTTCGCAATGTACAACGCCGTGCAGCAAGCCAAAGAGTCGCGTACCAGGGCGCAGATCGCGAAGCTGCACGAGTTGTTGGCCTCACGATGGGATGCGTATCGCACGCGCGCGATGCGTTTCCAGATCGCCGCGCCCAGTCCTCAGATCGCCGACGCCGCCCGTCGCGCGTTGCGCAAGGACTCGCGAAAGACGGCCGAGTTCCGATTGACGCTGCTGCGCGACCTGATGCGCATGGAAATGCCGGATCGAGCTGCCGATGTGATCGACCTGCCTGTGAAGCTTCCTTACACGTTCAGCGATCCAGACTCAGGCTTCTCGGGCACCGTACAGATCTATATCGCTCGCCCCGCTCTGTCCCAACAATATTTTCGGATCGCGGCAAGCAGCACGTGGCTGGCTCCCGAGAGCATCAACCATCAGGACTCGGAATGCCTGTACATGATCATCGCCTCGATGCGCGATCTGACCTCGACCGGCCTGGACTTCTTTCAGCCCAGCGAGATCGGCGACACCGACGGCGACGGAATGCCCGAGATCCTTGATGCGTGGGGCAAGCCGATTGCGTTCATTCGCTGGCCCGCTGGATTCGTGGCACATCCCGGACAGGACCTCGAGTGGGGCATTGCGGGCACAGACGACGATGGCAATGGAACGGCGGACGATTTTTCCGAGGCCGAATGGGCGGGAACAGATGATATTCCGAATCCCTCGAACTTGCATCGTATCGTACTCGATCCAGACAAGCCGCTCTGGGTGGCGACCGAAGCTCGCGACCCGTTTGACCCGCTGCGTGTGGATACGCGCGATGGAATCGTGATGAACGGATCCTCGAAGGCTCGCTACTATTTCAACTATTTCCTCTACCCACTGGTGTTTTCGGGTGGGCCGGACGAAGAGCTGGCCCTTGTCCGGTTCGACTTCGATCCGGCTGATCCATCGACGCTGATTCCGTTTGACTTCTATCGAACCGGGGCGAATCCGCATGGCGGTTGGAAGAACGATCCGTATTCGGTCCTGCCGACCAGCCAACGCCGGCTGGGCGAGCCGTTCCTCGACTCGGACGGCTACAAAGACAACATCACCAATCACAATCTGGGAGACTAGGCGGTGAAATCGGCTAGGGCCAGAACACGATTCGGCACACGCGGCAAGCCGCCATGCGCGATGACCATGGTCGAGCTGTTGATCGTGGTCGCCGTGATGGTGATCTTGATGGGAATCGCGTTGCCCGTGATGAAGACGGGGATCGAAGATCGTCGTCTGCGCGAGGCGACACGTCAGGTAAATGTATGCGTCGAACTGGCGAAAAGCCTCGCCGTCGAAACCGGGCTGCCGTCAGCGATGTTGATCGAACCCGAGTTTCTGCCGGGGGCGACCGAACCGTTCGCGACGAAATTATATCTGGCCGAGTCGCCGTTGCCTTACGCTGGAGATGTCGTCGACGCCAAGGCTCAGGTGACGGGCAGTTCGGTCAGTTTCGATGTTGATAGCGGAGGCCTGTTGACGTTGAGCGTAGCCGCGGGAGATTTCATCCGTTTCGATTACAAAGGGCCATACTATCACATTGATATGATAAGTTCGCCGCCTCCGATTTTTACGATCTCGGGTTCGCCCGCCATCCCTAATGGCGAGTATACCTACCAGATCTTTCGTCAACCGCAGAAAACGGGCGCAGCGCCGCTGGAATTGCCCAAGGGCACGGTGATCGACCTGGCAGTCTCGGGGTTGGGCGAGGACAACCAGTTTGAGAACGTGTCGAATGTTCGTCCGTTGAGCCTGGTGTTCGGGCCGGGCGGCAGATTGGTTCGCGTGCGATATGAACGGCCCTCGCCCTTGCTGCCGCCGCTGATGGACTTCTCGCCGGCCGCCACGGTTCATTTTCTGATTGGCAATGTCGATCACCTGGGAGAATTGAACCTAGCGGATCCGAGTGCGTTGTGGGTCTCGATCGGCCATCATGCCGGTCGCGTGACCACGACGGAAAACGGAGGAACGTCGGCCGACTTGAGCTTGCCGATTGCCCAGCGGTTACAGATAGCGCGCGAGTTCGCCCAGTCGGGTGTGGGGATGGGAGGAGGCTGATGACTGTCTTGCTCGTTCAAGATTCTCGACTCGCGTGGCGTGTCTCTTTTCGCGGGGCGCGACAGAATCCGTCGTTGGGCAGACGTCGCGGCGTAACCTTGCTCGAAGTTCTGTTCTCGATCGGCATCGTCGCTGTGGGTCTGCTGGGCGTGTTGGTCATCATTCCCCTGGCGGGCAGCCGCTCGACACAGGGCATGATCGCCGACGGAGCGGATCGGATGGGGCGCAACGCGGTGCGAATGTTTGACGTTCAGCACATGCGCGATCCGACGGCCTGGGCGTATCTGGTCCCGACTACGAAGCTGTACCATGCCTACGGAAAAGCGGATCCGGCAGCTCCGGCGCTTCCGACCTATCTCTGGAAACCCGGTCCAGCGGACCTTCCACGGGCCCGCTCGTTCTGCATCGATCCGCTGTTCATCAGCAATCAACTGGCGTCGAGCGGTTCGAATCCGATTCCGGTCGAAACGCGTCTTTTTCCATACTATAATGAAGGGTTCTCGGCCAGTTCGCCACCGGCTGGAGTGGACGCTCGTTTGGACCGAATCAGCTTGTATGCTGTGCCGGGCGGGACGGCGGGCATGAGTCTCGAACAGGCGATTTCGATCTTCATGGGCAGCGACGATTTGGTGTTTAGTCTGGGCACCGATCGTACGGCGGCGCCCCAGCAGAAGTTTGATTCGACCAGCGGCAAGCGCCAGTTCGAGGGAAAGTTCTCGTGGATGGCGACATTGACGCCGGTTTTTACGGCTCTGGAGACGGATCCGCCGAGCGCCATCAAGCGGGATGTGGCGCCCGAACGATACGTGCTGTCGATCGTCGTCTTGCATCGTCGCGATTTGGCGCTGACGTCCGGTGGAGGATCGGCCAGTGAACCGGACAACGAGCGGCTGGTTCGGGTCTCCAGCTTTGCCAGCGAAGGCTATGGGGGCGGTGATGTCGAGTTGGCGACGCACGTCGGCCGGCCGGAATCCGATCTGACATGCAGGGTGGGGCAATGGGTGATGTTGTCGGCAATGGTGAACATCGCCCCGTCCACGCCGACGCCCGTCTTTCGTTGGTATCGAGTTATGGCTGTGGATGAAATCCAGCAGGCTTCCCCCACCGGTCCCTACACACGAAACGTGACGCTACAGGGATTTGACTGGGACAACATCCTTCGTCTGCAGATGTTAGCGTCACCCCAGGCGACGATGACGCAGGCCACGCTACTCAACGGCGTCGTGGCCGTGTACGAAAAGACGATCGAGTTGGAGACGTCGTCTATGTGGAGTGCTCTGTAGTGCGTCGTCAAGACTGGCCCTGGGGCCACGACGGTCGCCAGACTAAGGAGTTCCCACACGCTGACAAGCGAGACTGGTGGAAAACGAAACGGGGACCACACGCGATTGAAACAACACGCGAAATGGAGCGCCGAGCGGGTACCCGTCATCGCAACTTGTAGATGATAGACCGAAGACATGAGACTTCGTGAGGAGTGCAGCGGACGAGAATGTTCTTATCGAGGAGAAGACGCTTTTCGCGCCAGCGTGTGTTCAGGAAGCCGTGGACGACGTAGCAGAGTGGACTCGCAATGAACTTCGACAACGTTCGTGCCGCGTTCCGCGACGCGCGATCGCCGAGATCCGCGACACGTTGACCTACGATGACGACCGTGTGGATCCGCAAATCGTTCGGAACACGGCCACGCAAAATCTGCCGGACTTGTGGCCCATACGTCAAGGGCCCCTTGATCGGCCATCCGACCAGTAGGTAGCGGGCGGCGACGACGGCGAATCACCTTGTACGTGTTGCTCGGAGTGTGTCTTCAATCGAGACGAGACTCGAGGCGCGCTTGACGATGGCCGTGACGCAACCGAGCGCAGACAGACACAGCCGCAACGGACGGCTGGAAGGACATGAGGTAACGATCATGCTTAGTCATCCCCGATCCCGCCGCGGCGTGGTGATCCTGGTTGTGCTCAGCCTGTTGGTGTTGTTCGTGCTGCTCGTGGTGACCTTTGCCATCGTCGCGGGTCAGTACCGGCGCACGTCCCTGGCCTATGCGCGGCAGGAAGTGCTGGGGCCTCAGCCGCACAAGGATTTGGATCGGGCGTTCTATCAACTGCTGCGGGACACGCGATCGCAAGGCTCATCGCTTCGCTTTCATTCACTGCTGCGGGATTATTACGGCGGAGACGGATTCAGCGGCCAATTGAGGCCGAGCGCCACGCTGCAAAGCGTCAACACTACGAATTCGCCTCCCTCGAGCACGAACACGTATCAGTTTTCTGGCGGACAATTGATGGACTTGGTGGTGGAGATCGATCCCTCGAACGGCAAGGTGATCACCAGCACGGATGGGATCGATCTGACCGCAACGCATAACGGACAGCCTGGGTACTTCCAGGGACTTCGAAGCGTGCCCGGCTACTACAAAGGGTGTGTTCTGACGATCACCTCGGGCAGTGCACGGGGGACGAGCGTCCGAATCGTCGATTACGCATTTTTTGACGAGGGCGGCGTTACCCGTCCGTATTTCCGCGTTGTTGCGCCGCGGGCCGATCTGGACCGCATTCTGTCCTGGGGCGATTTAGGCGGCGCCAAGTTCGTCGTGAACGGCCGTCCGTTCAGCGGCACGGGGCCGGGCTTGGACGATGCCACCAATACATTGACCGCGCACGACGTGACCACCACGGCGCCGGTTTCTCTGGTCCCGAACTATTCATCGTTGCCTATCATTTCGCGGTACGAACGTCCTGCTCGGAGCAACGCCCCAGCCGAACTCGCGCCGATCTTGCATGGCGACATGAATGAAAGCTATGACGCGGTCGATTTCCAGAACATGTTCCTGGCATGGATGCCACCGACGCCCACCGGTGCCGCCGACATCATCCCTTCGTTCCATCGGCCGAAATTGATTGAATACTGGGTGACGCAGGGCGGCTACGTCCAGACGAATCCCGACTTCATCCGACGCGTATCGATGCGTCCGTACGAGCCAAATTTCGATGGCAGCAATCCCGATTTCCCGGATCCGCTGGCCCCACCCACGTCGCCCCGCTGGGACGTGGACAACGACGGCGACGGGATTCCGGACAGCGTGTGGGTGGACCTCGGATTTCCGGTGCAGACGGCGGCAGACGGTCGTCGGTATAAACCGCTGTTCGCCATCCTGTGTTCGGACCTCGACGGCCGCTTGAATGTGAATGCCCATGATCGCAAGCGGTGGTTTACGCCGTCGGCATATCCCGCAATCGCGGGAGGCGACACGAACACGGTGCCGACTCGCGGTTTGGGTTATGGTCCGCCGGAGATCCGTCTGGACAAGGCGGGAATCACGGGGGACCTAGCAGGCTTGTTGGACGCTCGCTACGGCGGTGACGGTGCGCCGGGCGGGTCCGGCTACGATCTGCGCGCGCAGCTCAAATTTTTTGAAGAGCCGTCCAACTACTTTCTACCTATGACGTACGCGCGATCATCTTATTCTTCGCCCTCGGATCTGCGCGGCGAGCTGCGGTTTGGCGTGAGCGATTACGGCCAACCAATGTGGGAAGAGTACGATACTTCGGTCACCGAAGCTCGCGCGGATTCGCCGTACGAGCTGAATCTGGTCGATGGCGGCGTCGACGCGCCGTTTACGCCGGCCGATCTCGAGCGTGTTCTACGACGCTATGATTACGACCGCGACCAGCTTCCGAAACGATTGTCGGACTTCATCACCGATTGGCATTCGTCGGCCAGCCCGAACGGCCGTCTCGTCACGACCGCCAGTTTCGATCCGCCCGTCCCCGCGCACGAGATTCCGCCCAAACTGGCCAACGAAGCGCACACGAAGGGTCTGGATCTGAGCATCGTAAACTCGTACGCCGATCTGCTGATGATCCGGCTGAGCATCAATGGAGTGACCGATATTTCGGCCGAGTTGAACAAGATGCTGTCTTGGGATCTGGCGGCTGGCTTGCGGATGGATATCAACCGCCCGTTAGGAGATGCCCGCGATAACAACGGAAACGGCGTGGTCGACGAGCCGGGCGAGCAGAGCGGCGAGACGATTTACGCAGGCGTAGCGGCGGCGGCAAATGCGGCCTCGTTGCCTCTCGTGGCGGGCCAATTTACCAACGTACCGCTGGCGCACACCAACGGCGTGGATTCGAACAGCCTGATGGGCAGGCAACTGTTGGCCCGACACTTGTACGTCATGGCGTTGACGCTGAGCGATGTCAGTTCGGCCAGCGTCGATCTCGATTTGGCGCGCGAAATTGCCCAGTGGGCGATCAACGTGGTCGATTTTCGTGATGCGGACTCGATCATGACGCCGTTCGAGTACGACGGAAACCCGTTCAACGGTTGGGATCCGGACGGGGATCTGACCACCGATGGTGATCGCGACGGCGGAGGCGTCGTGTGGGGTTGCGAGCGGCCTGAGTTGTTGTTGACCGAATCGTTTGCGTTTCACGACCGGCGAACGTACGACACGGACTTGGACGCCGGGACACACCAGACTCACGCAGACGGTGACCCGGACTACGATCAGAAGTACGTTCCGTTTGCCACGGCATTCATCGAACTGTACAATCCGTGGAGCGGCACCGACACGCAGAAGACGCCGCCACAGGAGCTGTATCGCGGGACGGGCGGAGTCGCGTTGAATGCCGTGACCGGCGGAGGAAGCCCCGTGTGGCGCGTGCTGGTGATGAACAAAAAGGATGCGCCGAGTGGCCAGGTCGAGCCCGCACAAGACCCGGACGGCGACACTCCACCAACCATCGATCGGTCGATCTACTTTGTGCCCGACATCACCAACGCGGAACTGAAGGGACGTCGGGTGTACTATACCACGATGAACGTCTCGCCGGTCAAGCCCGGCCAATATGCGGTGATTGGCGGAGGGCTGCCGTCGTCCGACGAGGACATGACGAACCTTCTCAACCCCGAGACGGTGGGAGCGAACACGTGGTGGGTTTCGCCGGTTGGCGATGTGGACGCAGCTACCGGTGCGGCCACGCACCCACGCCGGATCGCGCTGCACCCCAGTTCGAATACGGTTGCCGTGTACGGCAATGGCGATACGACGACGACGTATTCAGGCCAGATCAGCTCGGTCGTCGTTCCCAACCAGTCGAACATCACCGACCATGACGTGAACGGTGTCTACGGGCGTGTGGTGACGGCCTTCAGCGTATCAGAACCTACTATTGGATATCCGAAGGCTCACAACGATTCGGTGGTCGATTTTGCCACACGTCTGTACGTCGATCAGTTGGGTGGCGGTGCCGAGCGTCCGCTCGATTCTCCTTTGGACCGCGTTGCAAATGAATTCGCGGGCGAGGTCGCCCATAACAATGGGACGACGCGCGGGTTTGCCCGTGTCTATCTGCAGCGGCTGGCCAACCCCATGCTAGATTGGGACGCCCGGACGAATCCGTACCGTACGATCGACTCGATCCCCGTCGATCTAACCGCGTTCAACGGATTGTACTCGTTCACACATGCAGGCGACCCCGATGTCCCAGCGCCGACGGGAGCCGTGGTTGATTTCGCGTCCTTAGAACGTGGCGATTCCGACGACAACGCGACGAAGAACACCGATGTTCGACGCCTGTGGCCGCAGGAATGGGTGAAGACGACGGCCATGGCGCCCGCGGCACCTTCGTCGAACGGTTTCTTCTTTCCCTATCCATTGGACGTGACGTTGGGGTTGCTCAACACGGCCTACCAGACAATGCCCGCCACGCCGCGCACGTTTCCTTGGCTGGTCTGGAACAACCGGCCCTATATCAGCCAGTATGAACTGCTGCAGGTACCGCGCCACAGCTCGTGGAATCTGCTGCGCGTCGACGACACGGATCTCGTGCTGCGTGCCGGGTACTGGTTGCCGACCGAAATGCCGGGCGGAGCCTCGCCGTACGAAGATCCCGGCAGCCAGGGACAGTATCCCTACCTGGTCAATTTCTTGTTCTCGGGAACCGACTCGCTGAATGCCCATCGGCTGTTCGATTATGTCCATGTTCCGTCGCGATTTGTCGGAACGGAAATGACCTTGAATCCGGATTATTTTGGCAAGACAACCCATTTCACGCCGCAGCCCACCTCAGCATCTCAGAACTTGCTGCCGCCGTTCAACCATATCTCGCGGTATCGCGATCCCGGGCGAGTCAACATCAACACGATTGCCAGCGAGTTGGTGTGGGAGGCGATCACCGAC
This sequence comes from Candidatus Anammoximicrobium sp., assembly GCA_032229885.1. Classification (GTDB taxonomy): domain Bacteria; phylum Planctomycetota; class Planctomycetia; order Pirellulales; family Pirellulaceae; genus Anammoximicrobium. The sequence continues at coordinate 10,329 of JAVYAJ010000437.1, forward strand.
GGGCGTGGCCCGACGTTCGCGGAGATGGACGCATCGCGTCGCGGCGCGACGCCCGGCGCCCCAAGCGTGTTTGCCAATCCATTCCGTCCGTCGGCGGCCAATTTGCATGTTCCGGAGTCCAAGCTGAAGCAAGGGCGAGACATCGATGTGACGCTGCTTCGTGAACACCCGTCCGACGTCGGACGCCCGTTGATGGAGTCGTACGGAGTAGGCAACCTCGCGACGGATGAACGCAACTCGTTTTTCCGCTACGAGCTGTTGCAGCGGTTGGGCAACATGGTGACGTATCGATCGAACGTATACGCGATCTGGATCACGGTGGGCTATTTCGAGGTCGAGCCGAATTGGGATGGTTCCATGGTCAAGTACGATGCGTTCCACCCCGATGGCCTGCGCGTTGCCCAAGAGTTGGGACTGAACACCGGCCAAGCGGAACGCCATCGGGCGTTCTATATCGTCGACCGTACGATCCCGGTGGCTTTCGAACCGGGCGAGAATCATAACGTGGACAGGTGCGTATTGTTGCGGAGGTTTATTGAATAGTGGTCAGTGGTCAGTGGTCAGTGGTCAGTGGTCAGTGGTCAGTGGTCAGTGAGAAGAGGCGGCGTTGGGAAGTGTTAGAGTCGTACATGGTCGAGACTGGGACTTGCGGCAAGCGCGGGTGCTAAGGCGCGGGTGCGCTGTTCTCTGGCGAGGGTTGCTACCCAACGGTTGAAATCGAACGACGCACGAACGCGACGAATGCACGGCAGGAGAGATATCGTGAGTGGCTATTTTACAGGTCGATTGGCTTTGGCACGTCGGCGCCGTCGAAGGGGGCGGCAAACGCGCGCGTTTACGCTGGTCGAGTTGCTGGTCACGATGGTGGTCACGCTGATCCTGATCGGCGCGCTAGCGCAGGCGTTTGCGATCGTCGGTGAGAGCGTGGCGCGTGGGCGGGCGACGATTGAGTTGGCCGGCAGCCTGCGGGGCGTGGCCAACCAGTTGCAGGAGGATCTGCAGGGATTGACCGTCGCAGCGCGTCCGTGGGCAGATGATCAAGCGGGGCAAGGCTATCTGCAGATCGTCGAAGGGCCGCAACGAATCGGTCTGCCCAGCACCGATAGCGATCCGAACGCGGATGGGTACATGGACCTCGATCCCACCCTGACCAACACCACGTTCGGCGATCTCGACGATATCCTGGCGTTTACTTCCAGGAACGCTAAGACCCCGTTTACCGGACAGATCGCCAACGCGGCGATGATAGAGACAATTCAGTCATCGTTAGCCGAGATCGTCTGGTGGATCCAGTACGACGATCAATATGAAGATCCTTCAGACCCCGACACGGCCGATGGTCAATTGAGCGAGGGTGAAGGATTCGTCATCTATCGTCGCGTATTGTTGATTCGGCCCGATCTGAATGGGAAGGCGGGGTCCGGACTTCCCAGGCAGTGGACGGTTCCCGATAATGCCACAGGCTATACACAGCTAAGGACCGAGTTGACCGAGTTCTTTAGCTTCAACGACGTCTCCGTACGGCTTCAGGTCGGCACGAATGCGTCGGGGGATTTGGTCGTACGGGCCACCGCCAATTCTCTGTCTGACCTGACTCGCCGTGAGAATCGTTTTGGCCATTGGCCGTTTTTGTCCGACCGAGCGCCGAGCCAAGGCGTGAACCCTCAATTCCACCGCGCGACGGCCACTTCGCCGGTGTCGGACAATGCGCCGTATGACGCCCTGTTTGTCGGCCAGGCGATCGGCTATGCGTTCGACGTGAATCGACGCAGCATCACGTCGTTGTATCGGTTGGCTCGTCCGCGGATGTTGTTTCCCAACCCTCCAGCTACGACCGCGCCGTACCCGAACCCCTGCTATGGCCAGGACGTGGCACTGGCTCACGCGTTGGGCTTCGATGTTCGAGTGTTCGATCCACAGGCGCAGCTTCGCACCAGTGGCAGTGGCGAGGCGGTCGGCCCCGGAGACCCAGGATATTTCGTGGGCTTTACCGCCAGCGCGCCGCCTCCGACCAATGGCGTTTTTCCCGACTTTATCGGGCGCGGCGCCTTCGTTGATCTCGGGTATGGGATCCGAGCGGGCTTGGTCGTCGATCCGGCGAACCCGTCGGCCAACACGGATTTCTCAGCCTATTGCAAGGAGTGGTCGGACTTCTCAGACAGGCCACGTGGGAAATCGACTCTTCCGTTCAATCCAGCCGGGGCGCCTGGATATCCCGCGAACAAGGCGGGGATCTACGAGTATTGCACCTGGTCGACGCACTATGAACGCGGCGGAAGGGCAGAAGACGGTTTCGATTCTGACAATGCCAATGGCGTGGATGACGCGGGGGAACTCACGACTTCTCCGCCGTACCCGGTCCCGTTGCGCGGGATCCAGGTCAAGATCCGGACCTGGGATCCTGATTCGCGGCAAGTCCGCCAGGTATCGGTCGTGTCGAACTTTGTTCCGGAATGATCAACCCCTGGCGCGGGTGGACCGGCGGCTCGGCAAAGGCAGACGGCGGAGCAACGCCGCCCCCGATGTTCGGCCCGCCGTGGCTCGCGCGTTCCGTTTCGGGCGTGTGTTTCAAGCGTCTCGTCGCCATCCATTCATCACTGGCCGAGCGTCGCAGGCGCACGGTCGGCGCCTGCTACGCTTGATGACCCGTCGGCACGTTTCGCGGGGGCGCGGCCTTCGCACGGGCGAGGCCTATCGTCCGGCGAAGAAGCGTTCCAGACGTGGGAATACCTCGGGTTCGGCGTCGCGGCGCTCGACGGCCAGCACGTCGGCCAGCTTCTGCATTTGCCGGATCATCTGTTCCAGCCGCCGATCCTCGCAGACCCGCAGCCAGATGCGGCTGTTGTCACCTCCGTTGATCGGCATGCACAGAATCCCGTCGACGTTGAATGCGCGGCGGGCGAACAGGCCGCAGACGTGGGACATCACGCCCGGATGGTTGCGGACGGTCAGTTCGAGCACCGTGTGCGGCGCCGTGGATTCGGACGCGGCGGTCGTGGTCTCAGAGGCGTGCGTTGACATTGTTTTCTCCTCCCAGCATCTCGCGGTTGGCGGCGCCCGGCGGCACCATGGGGTACACAAACTCGTTCACATCGATCACGGCATGGATCAGGCACGGACCAGGGGTGGTGATGGCCTGTTCGAGCGTCGTCCGCGGATCGGCAGCGGTCGCCAGATCGACCGCCCGCATCCCAAAGCCCTCGGCAATCTTCACGAAATCGACGTCGGCCCGGAAACCGGATTCGAAATATCGCTTTTCGAAGAACAGGTCCTGGTGCTGGTACACCAGCCCCAGCGAACGGTTGTTCATCAATACGATCTTGACGTTCACATTCTCTTCGACGGCCGTCACCAGTTCTTGGATGTTCATCAACAGACTGCCGTCGCCGCTGAAGCAGATCACCGTCCGCTCGGGGCGAGCCAGCGCAGCGCCGATTGCGGTGGGCAAGCCGAATCCCATCGTTCCCAGGCCGCCCGAGGTCAGCAGTTGGCGCGGTCGCCGAAATGGGTAGGCCTGTGCGGTCCACATCTGATGCTGGCCCACGTCGGTCGTGATGATCGCGTCGTCGCCGGCCAACCGCGCCGTGTGCAAGATCAGCCCATAGGGCATCCGCGGATCGTCGACGCCCGGCATCACCAGCGGGTGCTCTTCTTTGAGCACGGCCACGCGGGCCAGCCACTCGCGCCGCTCGGCGGATTGCACCAACGGAACCAGCTTTTCCAAGGCCTGGCGGGCGTCGCCCACAAGTCCGATATGGGCCGCGCGGATCTTGTCCAATTCGCTGCGGTCGATGTCGATGTGGATCACCTGAGCATGCGGACAGAACTGGGCCACCTTGCCCGTCGCTCGATCGTCGAATCGGACGCCCACGGCGATCAGCAAGTCGCATTCCTCGAGCGCCAGGTTGGTGTAGCGCGCCCCGTGCATGCCCAACATGCCCAACGACCGAGGATGGTCGACCGGCACCGCGCCCAGCCCCATCAAGGTCATGGTGGTCGGGATCGAGCCGGTCGCGGCCAAAGTCCGCGCCAGCTCGGATGCGCCGGATTGAACCACGCCGCCGCCGATATACAAAATCGGCCGCTGCGCCGCGTTGATCATGGCTGCGGCACGGTGCACGTCCGCGTCGTCGATCGGTGGCGCCGGATCGGGCCGCCCAGGTTCCGGCCAGGCGTCGAATTCGATCGTCTCGTTTTGAACGTCCTTGGGCACGTCGATCCAGACCGGACCCGGACGGCCGGACGCCGCGATTCGAAACGCTGCGGGAACCGTCTCGAGCAGTTCCCGAGCCGAGCGGACCAAGAAATTGTGCTTGGTGATCGGAATGCTCAAGCCGTACGTGTCGACCTCTTGAAAGGCGTCGGTCCCGATCATGGCGCGCGGCACCTGGCCGGAGACGCACACCACCGGGATCGAATCGAGCTTGGCGTCGGCGATCGCCGTCAGCGCGTTGGTCGCGCCGGGACCGGAGGTCGTGAAACAGACCTCGGGCTTGCCGCTGACGCGGGCCAGACCTTGGGCGATGAAGCCGGCGGCCTGTTCGTGGCGCGCCAAGACGTGGCGAATCTGCTGGCTCTGTGACAGCGCATCGTACAGCGGCAGGTTGGCGCCGCCGGGCATGCCCGCGATCGTGCGGATGCCCTGGCGTTCCAACAGGCGGACGAGCGCCTGGGCGCCGGTGCTGCGAAGCATGGGACGGGTTCCTTTCTTGGCTGCCGAGCGAATTCGGCCGGCGGAGGACAGAAAGCCAAGAAAGGCAATCCCCCGTCGGCGTGTCGCACCGGCGGGGGTGAATGGTGTCCGGGATTTCGTGTCCGGCTGCCCCCTACGGCGCGACGTCGTCTACGACGACCTCGCGTACGACGACGCCGCTTAGCGCGACGCCGCGCAGAACCGCGACATCTACCGAACCCAGGCCGCGACGCGGTGCCGTCGGGCGACGCTGTTGCGCTGCGTCACGCTGCGCCGACCAGCCAAAACGTCGAGCTGCGCTAGGGTAGAGGTTGCGATTCACGGGGGTTTGACCGAAAGCAAAAACATGGGTGATCGTTTGATGTGCCGAACCGGTCGCGTGCGATCGTGCGCAGCCAAAGCCGTCGAAAACGCTCGCAACCCAACAACGGCCGCGCGACGTGGGTCGGAACAACTCTTAGAACTGTAATGGCGCGGCGCCCGCGAGTCAAGGCGCAAGTTCGCAAAAAGTGGTTCGACTGGTTTAGACGTCGCCGAGATTGGCGGTCACCAAATGCTGGGATACGGGAGCGACGGGCTGTGCTATTAACGCAGGCTATCGCCCGCAACCCAAAAGAATCTGTTTGGCCGAAGGCCTCCGATCACCGTAGCCTGGGGCAACGCCCCAGGGCTGGCGCCGCGCGTGTGCCTCTGTTGGCCGAAGGCCATA
>JAVYAJ010000438.1:0-14458 GCA_032229885.1 Candidatus Anammoximicrobium sp.
GGCACGGGCGATGCTGGCACGGGCGATGCTGGCACGGGCGATGCTGGCACGGGCGATGCTGGCACGGGCGATGCTGGCACGGGCGATGCTGGCACGGACGGTGCTGGTATAGCCGACGCTTCGGAGGCGGCACACGTCTGCAGCGGGGCGCTCGCCACCCCGTGCGGACCGCTGTACTCTGGCGGCGGCACAGGCGGATGCGACGGTTCGCCCCGGCGTTGCGCAACATCGCCAGGACACTCGAACAGCATCAATTGCCGGTGTTCGGACATGACGCGAGGCGGGAACCGGGGTGGAGTCGCGATGGGCGGCCGGTCATGCCGGAGAGCCGATTCGGAAGTGAACAGTACGCGCATTGTAGTATGCGCGCGAATCAAGTCAAGAGCACCCCAGAGAACCCGACGGCACGTATTGGCGCGTCTGAGGGATCTTGGCCTTGCCGAGAGGTGGGAGATACACGTATGATCCCCGCGAATCTAGCCAAGCAAGGGTTCGTTCGATGAGAACCTCGGTCATTGTCAGCACCTACAACAACCCGTCGGCGTTGGAAAAGACGTTGTGGGGCTTGTGTTCCCAGACAACGCGAGATTTCGAAGTCTTGATCGCCGACGACGGCAGTATGCGGCCGACTCGCGAATTGATCCATCGCTTTCAGGATGCCTCGCCACTCGAGATCACGCACGTCTGGCACGAAGATCGCGGTTTTCGCAAGGGAAAGATTCTCAACCGCGCCATCGTCCGTGCCATCGGTGATTATCTAATCTTTTTAGATGGAGACTGCATCCCTCGCGAGGACTTTGTCGTCGCACATAGTCAGCTGGCGCGCCCCAACTTCTTTATCTCCGGCGGCAGCCATATCGATATTCCGCTCGCCGTGCATTCGCAAATCCGCTGGGCCGATGTCGTGAGCCAGCAGGTCTTCCAACCTGAGTGGCTGGCGGCTCGCGGAATGGCGGCTCGCCGATATAGGTATCGTCTGACGCGGAAAGCCAGACTGGCGCGCTGGTTAGATGTGCTTACCCCACGGCCGGGTGTTTTCGTCGGGGCCAATGCATCGGCTTGGAAGCGCGATATTTTGAGCGTGAACGGGTTTGACGAGACTTGCAGCCACGGATCCGATGACAAGGACTTGGGCGTTCGTCTGAGAAATCTTGGCGTCGCCTCGCGACGGTTCAAGTACTCGCTGGTCTGCGTGCATCTGGCGCACGCCCGACCGTATTCGTCGCGGGCGCAGGTCGTCGCGAACAAACGCCGGCTGCGGCAGGTTTGCGCGTGGCGCGTCACCGAGACCGCGAACGGGATCGCTCAGGCCGTCGACGACGAGGCATGGACGACCCGAGGCCAACCGCTGGCCGCTCAGAATTGGTGACCGCGCTGCGGGCCGTTCTGGGTCAGCGTCAGGATGGCGGGACCATCGTGTTCCATCAAGATCGTGTGTTCGAACTGGGCCGACAATTTGCCGTCCCTCGTCCGCACCGTCCAACCGTCGGCCAGATCCTGCTGACCTTCCGGGCCGCCGGCGTTGATCATCGGTTCGATCGTGAAAGCGACGCCGGGCAGCAGCCGTTGCCGCCGTCCTTCGGGCGTGGGAACGTGCGAGATCGTCGGATCCTGATGAAATCGGCGCCCCAGGCCATGGCCGACATAGTCGCGGACAACACTGAAACCGCGGGCGTGCGCCACGCGGATCACCGCGGCGCCGATGTCGGAAATCCGGCAGTTCGGTTTGACGACATCGATCGCGGCCCACAGGCAATCGAAGGCGCACTGAGTCAGCGCGCGGGCTTCGTCCGAGACGTTGCCAATCAAAAACGTCTCGGATTGGTCTCCGTGCCAGCCATTGACGATGGTTGTCAGGTCGACATTGACGAGATCGCCGTCGCGCAGCACATAGTCGCCGGGAATGCCGTGACAAATCACCTCGTTCACGCTCGTACAGCAGCTTTTCGGGAATCCCTGATAATTGAGCGAGGCAGGGATATGGCCGTGATCCAACGTGTATTGGTGCACCAGTCGATCGATTTCGCCCGTGCTCACCCCAGGTTGCACGTGAGGCCGAATGAAGTCCATCAATTGCGCGTTGAACCGTCCCGCTTCGCGCATGCCCAGCCGTTTTTCTCTTTCGATCTGCTGCCGTTTCAATTTGCGCATCAACATAATCGTCTGCCTGTCGAGTTCGAGTGCTCGGCCATCGCTGACCGGGCGAAGAAAAGTAGGCGGCCGTGAGCGCAACCGCTCCCTACACAGTACGATAATCGTTGACCGGTCATGAGGCCAGTGGGAGCTCGGCCTGATTTTGGCGGTCGTCGCATCCAGGCCGGCGGGCGAGAGACTCGTCACGGCCGGACGACGAACGCCGCGCCCCAGCGGCGCAGACGCCGAAGGTCTCTCGAGAAAGGCCAGGCCCGGCGCGTCCACCGACCGGAGCAAGATTCGAATCGATCGCCTGTGTCGCCAGGCATGGATTTTGGTCGAAAAATGACGCCGATCGCGAGCAGGCGTTTTTCGCGCGGCCTCGCCTGTTCCTTGGCCGCCGTCTTGGCCGCCGTGAACCGCAGCCGTAAAATGCCAGGGCGACTGCCGTGGCCAGGCTTCGATTCGACCCTCAGAGACGCGGCCCGCCGGGCCTTGCGGCAAACCCGTCAGCCGCCGCCGGTCGCCCGCCCGCAGGCTCGCTTCCATAAACCAACGGGGCGCGAGCACCGGGTGGCAGACCGTGTGCCACATAGCTCCTGGTTGCTGCAAAACCCTTCCAAAGGATCCAGGTACTCGACGCACCCGGCATCGCCTCCCGCGGTCGCCCGCGCCCCGTTTGATTCAGCCTGATAGCCCGTTTGATTCAGCCTGATAGATTGTCGAACAGACGCCGAAAGCCGGGCATCTGCTCCTCGACGTACTCAAACCATCGGTCGGGCCGCCATAACTCGACGCACACGGCAGCCCCGATCACCAGCACCTCTCCACTCGGCTCGACGCCCAAGAACTCGCGGAAGCCTTCGGGCAGGACCAAGCGGCTGCGGCCCGCCAGCTTGACGTTCATCTGTCGCGTCGACAGCAGTCGTCCCAACGTCTGCACGTCTTCCACGCGGCCATCCAGCCGTCCGGCCCGCATTTTTTCTTGAACCAGCCGGACCCCACTGTCGAACTTCTCCTGCCACTGCGCGGCGTTCCAGAGGCTGAGCGATCCGGCCCGCTCTTTCGCCAACACGCACTCGTCGCCATCCGCCGTCAGCAAATCCGCGATCTCGGTTGGAATGGAAATGCGGTAGCGATCGTCCAGCGTTCGTCGAAACTCGCCCAGGATGAAAGTCTTGGCCATCACTTCGCGACGCCCGTGCCGTGGGCGTCGTCGCGGTTGTCCGCCCCCGTCTTCGCGGGTCCGCCCCACTCGCTCGGCGCTGGCAGGGGCCATGTATCGTCAGCTTGGTCGGTTTGAAATTTCGTCCACTCTCGACCAATCTCGATCGTATGGGCGAAATTCCCACGAGTTGATCATATTCGAGCCATTCTTCGGGATGATTCCCCACAGTTAACATGACTGTATCGGTTTTTCTTGAGATTGCAAGCGTTGAGATGGGTAATTTTTCGTGTGTCCGAACCAAAAAATCCGATAAAATCCTTACAGTGGGAGGAATTGCGAGAATTTAAGGTGGAAATAATCTCCGAGTTGTCGTATTAGAGGCTCGCGGATTTCCCTCTGAGAACTAGTCTGGACAGGGAAGGGGAAATGTTCGTGTTCGGCTTGCACGATCCGTCGATCGAGCAACAACGAATGAAAGGTACTTCGATCGTGCCTTCAGTATCTTCTGCGCACCAGCGAGTTGTCGTCACGGGCATCGGGCTCGTCGCGTCGGTCGGTCGTGATCGCGAGTCGGTCTGGCGCGCGGTTCGCCAAGGGAAAAGCGGCTTGCGCCGTTTAGGGGCTCTGCGCGGGATTCCGGCCGATCTTGTGTTGGGGGCCGAGGTGGACATGGATTTCCTGCCTCCCGGTCGGATGAAGGTTTTTCCGCTCAGCCAGATCGCGGCCGCCGAGGCGTTGGAGGATGCGCGGGTGGAGCCGGGAACGGTCGATTCCGGTCGGGCCGGCTGTTTCATCAACGCGCACATGGGCGATACGCGCTGGGTCGACGAGAATCTGGGGCTGATCCCCGCCGACGATCCGCACTCGATACCGTGGTGCGAGCAGTTTCTGCCCAACACGGCCGGCGTCGAGCTGGCAAACCGCTTCGGCTTGTACGGGCCGCGACTGACCTTTTCAACGGCTTGCGCCAGCAGCTTGATCAGCGTGCTGTCGGCGGCGCGCGCGATCCGAGACGGCCAGTGCGACTTGGCGTTGACGGGCGGAGCCGACGCGATCGACCCGTTGTTCACCGCCGGTTTCCGGCAGATGCGCGTGCTGGCCGACGACGATGATCCTGAGCAAGCCTGCCGCCCGTTCGACCGCAATCGCCACGGTTTTGTGTTGGGCGAAGGCGCGGGGATGCTGGTGATCGAACGGCTGAGCCATGCCCAGCAGCGCGGCGCGAAGATCTACGCGGAGATCAAATCCTGTACGGCGCTGGCCGAGGCGCACCACGTGACGTCGCTCGAAGCGGACAGTGAAGCGCTGACGTTTCTGATCCGCGAGGCGCTCCGCAAGGCGGGCCTGCAGCCGCGGGACATCGGCTATATCAACGCCCACGGGACAGGGACCGAACAGAACGATCTAGTCGAGATGCGGGGAATTCGCCGAGCCTTGGGGCCGGCGACGGACGGCGTGTGCGTCAGCTCTCTCAAGCCCATCCTGGGACATATGATTAACGCCGCCGGCGGCGTCGAGCTGGCGCTGACGGTGATGGCGATGCGAGACGGGTTTGCGCCGCCCACGCTGAACCTGACCGATCCGGATCCCGAGCTGACATTCGACGGCCTGCCGCTGATCGGCCGCCGCACGCGCTTTCAACATGCATTGAAACTGTCCGTGGCGTTCGGCGGGCATCTGGTCGCCATTGCGCTGAGCCGGTGGAACGACGCAGCCAGCGGCTTTGCCTATCCGGTCGATTTCGGCCAGCGCGTCGCGTAGCCGGGCTCGCGGACGCGCGAGTCGCCGTTCACTCACCGGCCGGTGCGCGCGGCGCCGGCTTCAGCGGCTGGAAGCCGCCGCCACGACATCCCCGCGCCGACTTGTACGCGCGGTGTTGATTGTGGACGACGGCGCCTCGGCGCGCTCGGTGTCTCGACGGCGCACTCGGGGCGCTATTCGCCCAGCGTCGACTTTCGCCGCAAGATGTGGTGATAGTGCTGGGCGAAACGGTGGGCCTCGTCCCGCACGTACTGCAGCAGCCTCAGAGCAAAGGCATGGCGGCTGATCCGCAGCGGCTCGTCCACGTCGGGCAGGTACACTTCCTCGTCGCGTTTGGCCAGCGACAGCAGCGTCGGGGGCTCGACCTGTTGCTCGCGAAAGGCGGCCAACGCGGCGTTCAACTGGCCGCGTCCGCCGTCGATCAGCAGGATATCGGGCGCCGGCTCGTCCTGGTCGCGAAGCCGCCGAAAGCGGCGCGACACAACCTCGTGGATGCTGCGAAAGTCGTCGATGCCCTCGACTTGCCGAATTCGATAGCGACGATACCCGGGCTTGAACGGCAAGCCATCGAGAAACTGGACCAGGCTGGCTACCGTTTGATCCCCGCCAAGGTGGGCGATATCGACGCCCTCGATGGTCCGCGGTTCACGCGTCAGGCCCAGGATCTTCCGCAGGCCCGCCAGTCCTTTTTTCGGATCGACGTAAAAGACTTCGGGCTGGGCGTGCGTATCCAGTTCGCCCCGATCATCGAGCGTCTCGAGCATGCGGATCTCGTCGCGCAGGGTCGCCGCCCGTTCGAACTGCAGCGCCTTGGCTGCCTGTTGCATCTCGGTCCGCATCTGCGCCAGCAGCCGGGTCTTGTGCCCCTCCAAAAACATCTGCAGCCGCCGGATGTCTCGACGATAGTCCGCTTTCGAAATTCGCAGGTTGCACGGCGCTGAACACTGGTTGATGCTGGCCAGCAAACACGGGCGATACCACCGCCAGCGTTCGTCCGCCTCGTCGATGTCCAGGCTGCACGTGCGGAATTTGAAGATCCGCTGCAACACCTGAATCGCGCCGCGCAGGGCGCCGGCCGAGGCAAACGGTCCGTACAGCTTGACGCCGTGTGTTCGCGGCTCGCGGGTGATTTCCACGCGTGGAAAATCCTCGTGCGTGGTGATCATCAGGTACGGAAAAGTCTTGTCGTCCTTGAGCTCTTTGTTGTACTTGGGCTGGATGTCTTTGATCAGCCGCGACTCCATCAACAGCGCGTCGACCTCGCTCTCGCATTCGATGTAATCGACGTCGCAGATTTCGCCCACCCAATACGCCGTTCGCTGCTCCTCGGCGGCCGCCTTCAAAAAGTAACTACCGGCGCGCGAGCGGAGGTTCCGGGCCTTGCCCACGTAGATCACGCGGCCGGCCGCGTCTTTCATCAGATAGACGCCGGGCGTCTGTGGCAGTTCGCGGGCCTTGGCCGCGGCGAGTCGAAAACCGACGTCAGGCGGGGTTGCGTCGGGCGCGGCCGTCTCGTCCGGGGCATGCGGCATATCGTCCGCGTCGCCCATCGGTGTTACGGGTGAATTGTCGCTCATAATTTCATCCGCTTCCGCTGCCGTCGCGGTGTCCGATCGGGCACGTCCGGGACGCACGCAATAGATCCCGCGGCGGCTCGCCCACCGCGGACCGCCGACGCCGATGTAATCTTGCTGGATCTGCCCTATCATACCGGATCGGGCAACGCGCGGAACTCGCTGCCGCCAAACGCGGCGCCGTCCGGAGATTCGAACGACCCGCTCCGCCGCCGGACATTTCGCGGCAGACGGGTCGGCAGGGCCGACTCGCCAGTTTCGCCCAGCGCATAGCACCCGCATCCCAGGAGCCAAGACCAATGAGAATCAGCTTGACCCAGAACTCAGATCGCGGTCCGCCGCGACCGGCCGTGCGCGGCGCGCACTGGCCGTTGCCCGCTTGGATCGTAATCGCTTGGATCGCAATCGGGTTTCTCAGTGCGACGGCTACGGCGGCGGACGATCTGGTCGTCAACGGCGACTTTGAGCGCGGGCTCGAGGGTTGGGCTGCCTTTTGGTCGCGCAAGCCCAGCGGATCGGCGCAACTGGACACGCGCCGCACACACTGCGGGAAATCCGCCGCGCGGATCGAACATCACGGCGCGGAGGATTGGAGCTTTTCGCAGGCCCAACGGTTGGACGTGCAGGCCGAGCAGATTTACGAGTTGACCGGTTGGCTGTGGGTCGAAGGCGAAGGTGACGCCACGTTGAGCGTGATCCTGTACGATGCCCACCAAGAGGCGATCTCGTGGAGCCACGGCGGGCGGACGATTCGCGCCACGGACGGCTGGCAACAAGTGCAATCGCGGTTCCTGATTCCATCCGGCGCGACGACCATCGTGCTGCGGCTGATCGGCAATCGACCGGCGACGGTCTGGCTCGATGATGTCCACCTCAGCTTGGCCGGCTCGATTCAAGACCTGCGCGCGGCCGATCTGGCCGCCGAAGTGGCCGTCACGAATCCCATCCTACGGGTCTGTCTGCGAACCGGCGATGGGACGCTGGCGGTGACGGATCGCCGCAGCGGCTTCGTCTGGCAGCAGCGCGGCAGCTCGACGGCGGTCGTTTTGAAAGCTCAGGCCGACGCGGATTGCATCCGGGCGCAGGTCTTGAACCCGACGACCTTGGCGCGGATGACCGTGGCGATCGAGCTGGATCCACAACAGCCCGAGGTGCGCGTCCGGCTCGACGGTGAGGGCGAGTTGCGCGAACCCGTCCGTTTCCCCGCGGCGTTCCAGACCGAACCGGGCTCGCTGCTGATCCTGCCGGTCAACGAGGGCATCGCCTATCCCGTCGACGACGCCGCGCTGCCGCCGATGTATTACCACACCTACGGAGGCCACGGGTTGTGCATGGGTTGGTGGGGACAGACCGATGGCCAGCGAGCCGTGCTGACGATCGTCGAGACACCCGACGACGCGGGCGTACGGCTGCCGCGCGAGCAAGGGCGGCTGTGCCTGCAACCCGAATGGGCGCCGCAACGCGGCCAGTTCGGCCCCGAACGACGCTTGCGCTATGTGTTTTTCGACCAGGGCGGCTACGTGGCGATGTGCAAACGGTATCGCAGCTATGCGCAGGAGATCGGCCTGTTCAAAACGCTGGCCGAGAAACGCCAGCAGATCCCGGCCGTGGACCTGCTGGTGGGCGCGGTGAACATCTGGTGCTGGGATCGCGACTCGGTGGCGATCTGTCGGGATCTGCAGGCCGCCGGGATCCAGCGGATCCTGTGGAGCAACCGTGGCTCGCCGGAGCAACTTCAGCAATTGAACGAGCTGCACGTGTTGACGAGCCGCTACGACATCTACCAGGACGCGATGAATCCGGAGAACTTTCCGCGGCTGCGCGGCATTCACTCCGACTGGACGTCGGACGCTTGGCCGCACGATCTGCTGTTGCGCGCCGACGGCGACTGGGAGCGCGGCTGGCAAGTCCAGGGCAAGGACTCGGTCTGGTATCCGTGCGGCGTGCTGTGTGATCGCCAAGCCCTGTCGTATGCCCAGCGACGGATCGCGGCCGAGCTCGAGACGCATCCGTACCGCTGCCGATTTATCGACACCACGACCGCTTCGCCCTGGCGCGAGTGCTATTCGCCCGACCATCCGATGACGCGGACCGAAAGTCGGTATTGGAAAATGGAGCTGCTGCGGTTGGTCAGCGAACGATTCGGTCTGGTGTGCGGCAGCGAGACGGGCCACGAAGCGGCGGTGCCCTACGCGCACTATTTCGAGGGCATGCTGAGCCTTGGCCCCTATCGCGTCCCGGATGCCGGGCGGAACATGGCGGCGTTGGTCGAGGAGGTGCCTGAGCGCGTGGCAAAGTTTCAGACCGGGCACTACTACCGACTGCCCCTGTGGGAGCTGGTCTACCACGACTGCCTCGTGGCGCAGTGGTACTGGGGCGATTACAACAACAAGCTGCCGTCGCTGTGGGATCGCCGCGATCTGTTCAATGCCCTGTACGGCACGCCGCCGATGTTCATGTTCCGCCGCGAGCAGTGGGAGCAACAGCGCGAGCGGTTCGTGCGCAGCTATCGCACGGCCGCGCCGGTGGCTCGCGCGACGGGCTACGTCGAGATGTTGTCCCATCGCTGGTTAACCGAAGATCATGCCGTCCAGCAGACGGAATTCGCCAACGGCGTCCGGGTCACGGTGAACTTTGGGGATTCTCCGTACCGGATGGACGATGGCAGGACGCTTGCCCCCCTGGCACACCACATCATCGGGTTGGACGCCCAAGACGCAGCCCTGAGGACAGATCGATGACGCTTTATCTGAGCCGCGCCCAGGTTCGCGAGGTGGACCGACGGGCGATCGAACAGGATGGGATGTCGGGTTTGGTGTTGATGGAGAACGCCGGACGAGGCTGTGTCGACGTCCTGTGTCGGCTGGGTGTCGACGGTCCTGTCGTGGTGTGCTGTGGACGCGGGAACAACGCCGGTGACGGATTTGTCATCGCGCGGCATTTGGATCTGCGTAGGCACGTGGTTCGGGTCGTGTTGTTCGGCGATCCGTCCGGTTTGCAGGGCGACGCGGCGGTCAATTTCGCCATCTTGAGGCGGTGCGACGTTCCGGTGCGGATCGCGCCCGCAGGCGCCGAAACGGCTTGGCAGGACGATTTAGCCGACGCCGCCTGGATCGTCGACGCGCTGTTGGGAACCGGCGCGCGCGGCGCGCCCCGACCGCCACTGGATCGCGTGATTCAGCGATTGAACGAAGCGCCGGCGAGACGCTTGGCCGTGGATCTGCCGAGCGGGCTGGATTGCGACACGGGCGAAGCGGCTGGAGTGACGTTTCGCGCCGATCACACGTGTACGTTCGTCGCGGCAAAGGCCGGTTTTGCCGCACCCGCAGCGCAGGCCTACCTCGGCCAAGTCCACGTGCTCGATATCGGGGCCCCGCGCCGATTGATCGAAGCCGTTGCGCGGGGAGCTTAGTGGCTGCGGCATCCTGCCGCAGATTTCAAGCGATCGCGCCCGGATGAGGCGATCGTACGCGGCAGGATGCCGCGTCCACGATGACTAGCGACCGCGCGGGGATGACGCGCCGCGGGCGCAAATGCGGCAGTCCAACTAGCCGGAGGCGCATCGCGATCTCTATAATGGCTCCGCTATGGCGCTGCGCGCTGTCAAGTCTTCCGCGGATTGTGTTTTCGCTCGGACCGGATCCATCGCGCAAGTCATGGCATTTCCGTGGCGCGAACACGTGCGCAAGGCGATCGCGCTCCGAGCGACGCGGGGCGCGGACCAGGGCCAAGTCTCGGGCAGCGGCGCAGCGGCGCCTGACGCCGCCCGTGGAGCGCAGAGACGCCCCATACGACGTGAGACCGTCCAGCCAGCGAGGATCCTTGATATGCCGGTCGAGATGCAGTTGTCGCGGATCATCATCAGTGAAATCCAAGAGCAACAGATCATTTTCTTGCAGGAAGTCGATGGTGACCGACAGTTTCCGATCGTGATCGGAATTTTCGAGGCCACCAGCATCGATCGACGCGTCAAAGGTCATCGGACCGAACGGCCGCAGACGCACGATTTGATCGTAAACACGATCGAATGCCTGCAGGGAACACTGGACAGCGTCCTGATCACCGAGTTGAAAGAGGGAACCTATTACGCGATCCTGCGCGTTCGTCAGGATGGCAAGCTGGTTGAGATCGACGCTCGCCCGTCGGACGCGATCGCCATCGCCGTGACTTGCACGCCGCCGTTGGCGATTTATGTCGAAGAGCAGGTTCTGGAAGCCGCCATCGGAGGTTGACAAGGCCGACCCCGGCAGCGGTCCGCCTCGAAGCCTCGATGTCCTCAGGTACTGGCCGAAGATAACGGCTTTACCTAAACTTCCGAGAATGCTTAAGTCGAAAAATGTAAGGAGCAATCGGACTCGGGCCAGCCGGTTCGACCCATGTCGGGAAGAAACATCATCGATGCGTCATAGATCGCAAACACGGATTTTTTGCGCGATGGATAGCTGCTCGGTCCATACTGCCTGTTTTGTGCGCCGCAGAGGCGCGATCGTGTTTGCCGAACGCTCGGCATCTCTGTGCTGCGGCGGCCTCGATTGTCGCTGTCCGGCTTGACCGGACACCATTTGCCCGCTCACCCGCCGTGTCTTTTCGCCCGCCACCTGTCCCGGCCCAGGGGATATTTTCTGGGGAACGACCACTATGGCTTCCGACTTGCGACTCAAAGAACACTTGCCGGAACTGACCGACGAGATCGTCGAGACCTACACCACCGTCGGCACAATCAACCATTTGGGCCACTGTCCCTTGCCCAAGCACGAAGAGATCGTGTCGGCGATCCAGGATTTGAAGGACATTCTGTACCCTGGGTATCGGCGGCGCGAAGGGCTGCACATCGGGAACGTCACGTACCACGTCGGCAACCTGATCGACGGACTGCATGATACACTCACGACGCAAATCGCCCGCGCGCTGCAGCACGAGGCGCGCGTCGAGCGCGGCATCGATCCGCTGACGGACAAAGTGGATTACCAGGCCGCGGGTCAGCGTCTGGCGATCACCTTTCTGCGACGCATTCCCGACCTACGGCTTCAGTTGGCGATGGATGTCCAGGCCGCGTTCGACGGAGATCCCGCCTGCAAAAACCTGGATGAAGTGATCCTGTGCTATCCGGGATTGGAAGCCGTGACGGTGTTTCGTCTAGCCCACGAACTGCACACGCTGGGCGTCCCGTTCATCCCGCGGGTGATGACCGAGTGGGCTCATAGCGTCACCGGCATCGACATCCATCCGGGCGCACGGATCGGTCATCACTTTTTTATCGATCACGGCACGGGGGTGGTGATCGGCGAGACCACCGAAATCGGTCATCATGTCAAGTTGTATCAGGGGGTGACGCTGGGCGCGCTCAGCTTTCCCACCGACGATGCCGGCAACTTGATTCGGAACATGAAGCGGCATCCGACGCTGGAGGATCGGGTCGTGATCTATGCCAACGCAACCATCTTGGGCGGCCGGACGGTGATCGGCCACGACAGCGTGATCGGTTCGAGCGTGTGGCTGACGGACAGCGTCGAACCGTATACGACCGTCACGATCGAAAAACCGGGACTGCGGCGGCGAAAGCTGGCGACGGACGCGACCACGGGGGCCGGAATGGAGAAGTGATCTTGGGGTGACGGGGCGGCCAACGGTGGGCTTGCCTGAAACCCCGGCTGGCCGACGACGTAACGCAGCCGTCGTTGGAGCGGACGCGGGTTGCGGGCGTCAGAGGCCAGACAGGCTCGCCGCGCGCCCGATCGCCGCGCGGCGACTGTGCGGCCCACGTTTCGACAGCCGCGGCAGATCCGCGCCGCCCGTGGGGCGGCCAACGGACGTGCCGACCGACGGCACGCGGCCCGGCCAGAATTGGAGCCGATGCGCGCCGTCCGCGAGACGCCCCGCGGGCGTTGTCCAATCATAATCTTCGGGTTGTCGCACTCGCCGGAGCAGGGAATTCCGGCGGCTCGACAATCGCGGCTGCCACGACCTTTGGTGTCGATGTCGCGTACCCTATGTTCCATGATGGCGCCGCCGTGTCGGTTTGGCTGCGCGGCGGCTGGTTTGATAGCCATACCGGACGGCGAACCATTCGGCATATCGTTCGCGGTCGCGATAACGGCGATTCCGCCGGTCGTGCAGGTGGCCCAACTCGTGGAACAAGATGTTGTTCAGGTAATAGTCTTTGATGGCCCGTTCCGTCCAGATCAGCCGCCAGCCTCCCGCGCGATCCTGCTCCCAACGCCCGCCGTACATCGTGGCCTCGGTTCGTTCGGCGGGCAGCGGCGGTCGGGACACACGCTCGATCAGGTCGTCCGGCATCGGGTACAGATATACCGTCCGACCCCATTGCATCCCGTAGCAGGGAAACAGCGCTTTCTTGCGGGTCACACCGCTCAAGTGTACGACCTGCAGCGGCTGGACGAGTGCCCGCGGCGAGGCGTCCAGGCGTCGCCGAATCTCGTCGGGGGTCACCGGGTGGCGATAGCCCTGGCCCGGCGCCTGGACCACGAACCGATAATCGTCCACGTGCGTCTGAGGTTCATACCATCGCTCCGCAGCCGCAAACGGCGACTTGGAAGGAGCATCTCCCAGCCGACCGCGACGACCGGATAACACCATCGGCCGCGATTGCGCGACGCGTCGGACGTTGTCCTGTCCCGTCGAAATGTGCCGTGGATTCAGTTGTGGATACTGTTTTCGAGACACCGTTTCGGCCCCCTGCCATCTCTATCTCTACTCTAAGAAGGGCCGCCCGAAGAAATCAAGAAGCAGATTTTCCCTCATAATGAGGGGCGTGACAGACAAGAACCAAGCCCGCAAGAGGTTGCGCGAAGCGTCGCGATAACGATACACGCCGAAATGGGGAGGAAATTCTGGTCGGCGGGTCATGGCACGCCAGGCTTCAACTGCCCAAACCATGCTGACGGCAGTATTCGTACATCGCCACAGTGGTGGCTGTGGCGACGTTGTGCGCATGGGGGCGACCGTAGACGGGTATTTCCACGACGTGCTCTAGCATGGCCAGAATCTCGTCGGTAATCCCCAGTCGCTCGTGACCGACGACCAGCACGCTGCGCAGCGGGAACGAAAAGTGATAGAGGCACTGCGAACCCTGAGCTTGTTCGAGGCCGACCAGCGTATAGCCGTCCCGTTTGAGGTCTCGCAACGCGGGCGCCAGCGAACGGTGGTGTTCGAGCGACACCTGTTCGAGCGCGTCACGGGCGATTTGACGATCGATCTTAGGCTTGCCGCAGACGATCATCCGCCGGACGCCACAACAACCCGCTGCGCGGACGATTCGCGCGAGGTTCACATTGGTGCGCAGCGGAGGACAGGCCACGATCAGTTCCCGCGCGCCGGGCAAGTCCAACCGAGGTTGGTGACGTTGTTGAAGAAAGTCCGTCATAACGGCGAACGCGGGGCCTAGCATGGCGTCAGGGCTAAATATGGGGGTCATCCCGATTGTCAGGCCGCTGGAATTCCGCGCTCCGGCGAGTGCGACAATCTGACGATTATGATTGGACAATGCCCAGGCGCCTGTCCAAAAATTGGGCTCGACCCACAACGTATTGTGGAGACGCGATCGCTAGCAGTACACCCGCAACACAACCTAACGCGAGCTAGCGCCCCCAACCTAAGAATCTGTTTGGCCGAAGACCTCCGATCACCGTAGCCTGGGGCAACGCCCCAGGGCTGGCGCCGCGCGCGTGCCTCTTTTGGCCGAAGGCCATATTCATCCGGGCTGCGGCGATACGGTGATGTTGGCCTTCGGCCAACACGGTTTCTATCGTCTCTGATTCCTGGGGCGTTGCCCCAGGCTACGGTGGTGATGGCCTTCGGCCAA
>JAVYAJ010000439.1:0-2095 GCA_032229885.1 Candidatus Anammoximicrobium sp.
CTGAAAGCACAAGATGTAACCCTTCAACAACTTAACGCTGTCGCTGCCTGAAAACATTGTCAAAAATTTCACGATGTTTCAGGTTAGTAGTACAGAGAGTGTGTGCAGCGAGTGAGCGTGGCTGAAGCGAAGCGGCGCGCGGACGGCAGGTGTCCGTGCGCAGGAGAGGTTTGCGCGCCAGGGAGACCGGCGCATCCGAGAAGCGGTTACTTGCCAGTGCGTCGCGTCTCGATGCGTCGTCGGGCGCGGCGGAAGTGCTGACGCGCCGCGCGGTCGCGACGCTCCTTGACCCGGTACTGGCGGACCGACTCAGCATGCGCAGCCTTCCACACGTCGGGCCGCAGCGCGTGGTAGTCGGTCGCGCCGCCCGGCAGCGCGTCCAGCAGGCTCTTGATATACGTTCACACGTCCAAGTCGTTGCGGATCGCGGTGTTAATCAGTGTCATAACGTCGGCCGCCCGCTCGCCAGCCGCCACACTGCCCACGAACAGCCAGTTCTTTGGCCCCATGGCCACCTGCTTCATCAGTTGTTCTACGTCGTTGTTGTCGATCGGCATCAAACCATCGCTCAAGTACAACCGCAGCGGATTCCAATGATTGCGCAGATAACGCAGAGCCTCGGCGAACTTGTTCTTGGGTGGGATCCTCGCTGCCGCCGGCCCGCCCAGCCACGCCCCCAGCGACGACCAGATCGGCACGCCTTCAGCCTGACGCAACGCCAGACGTCGTTCCGCCGAAAACAGCTTCTCCCAGCCCATGATGGTGTACAATTGCTGGAACCTCGCCGCCGCGCTCGACTCCGGATGGTGTATCGTGAGTCGCACGATCACAGCCGCATCGCAAACGCCGGTCGCCCCAAGCACCGGTGACTGTGTGGTCGATGGCGCTAAGCGCACGGCACCAGGAACGCGGGGCGCAGAACATGCGGGAGAGGCGAGTAAGTAACCGACTGAGTCGCTGGGGCGTTGGCCCCAGAATTCTGGGCGCGGCCATAACCGGCTGCGCTCTCGGCGCTGTCGCAACCTGCTTTTGGCCTGCGTTCTGCCTGATCCCAGGGCTGCCAGGGTCCGTATTTCTGGCAGTCGGCAGCGTGCTGTTGATTGTCGGCATGCCGCTGTGGTTGATTGCGATGTATTCGGTGATGCGGGCCTATGATAACGACCAGCTCACCACCACCGGGGTGTTCGGCCTGGTCCGGCATCCAGTGTATTCCGCATGGATTATGTTCAACATTCCGGGCATTGCCCTGCTGTTTCGATCCTGGCCCGTGCTGTTGTCACCACTTGTGGCGGACATCGTGTTCAAGATGTCGATTCACACGGAGGAGGAGTATCTGGAGCATCGATTTGCGCAGGAGTATCAGAACTACCGAGCACGAGTCAACCAACTGAGTCCGCTCCCTCGCTTTAGGCAACGTTAACGTTCACGGCGTGCGATACGCTTAGGTGCCGTCCCATGCTACGCATCAGTTGCTCAGTGTTTTTCGGGCTTTTTCGCAATGCTGGGTCTGCGTTCAAGCTTCGGGGCTCAATCACTGGGGCCCCCAACGTCAGGCGAATCGTCCGCCGAAGCGGATGTGCTGACACTCGGCAGTCATTCATTCGTTCTCGTGGCGCTTATGAGTGGTGCCAAGTGAGCTGCTGCGGGAATGGTGATCCGCGGATGCGCAATGGATGCACCGCAACTGATCGCGTTCAGCGCCAGTCGCCCGACAGCGTGAACGCGGCCCAGGACTGCGGCGATAGGCGTCGCGGGTCCGGCGGTTCGTCCTGACCCACGGAATCCTGGATCTCCTCAGGATGGTTGAGCCGACACAGTTGACCATCCCGTTGCAAAGAATTCGCGTCAAAACGCGCGATAAACGAGCTGGTTCCTAGCGCGGCCTGCGGCCGCAACCAAACAAGGGCCGCGAAATATTGAGGAGGACCATGGATCAGACGAATAAAGACCTCGCGTCTAACCGTTTGTCTTCATCCCCGCTATCCGTGTTCATCCGCGGTGATTCGCCTGTCACGTCTCTCCCGGCTACGACGGGGCGCCGAAATCTCAGCGTCCTCAGCGTCTCTGCGTTTCCAAAACGTATTTTCCTGTAGCC
>JAVYAJ010000440.1:0-2999 GCA_032229885.1 Candidatus Anammoximicrobium sp.
CTGATCGCCCTGGTCGAGAATCACCAGCAGGCCGACGGCAGCGTCTCGATCCCCGCAGCCCTCAGATCCTGGGTCGGCAAAGACCGAATCGGCCCGCGGCGCGCTGATCTCTAGGATGACTCGGTTTACGACCGGCCTCAGGGGCGCGGCATGACCGGTCTCGGCGATCATTCTTCGCGAACGTCCGTCGCGCCGGCCTGTTCGATCTGATCGGCGATTTCGGCGCGAAGGGCCGTCAATAGGGCCGGATCGCGACTGAAATCGGTCATCGTCTTTACGAGACGATCGACGTATGACTTGGCCACATCGTAGCCTCTGACGTCCGCCAACATGGCCAGATAGTCGTAGTCTTCGAGCCCGTCGCGGATGTTCTCTAAGCGGATCGAGCTGACCGGTCCGGACGTCGTCGGGTAGGTCAAGCAGCCGTCGCCGGTCATGTTGGCGATGCATGCGGGCTTCCAGTCCAGGTACGGATCGTCGCCCTGGATGATCCGGTTCGGATGCCACAGGTTTACATGCCAGAACAACAAGCCGTCGGCTTGAAACCCGTAGGTCATCCAGCCCAGCAGCCGTCCCTCGATCGACGGGTAATCCAGCGCGGCGAAGTTTGCATAGGGATATTGAGGGCCGCAGCACACATACCACCAGACTTGCTTTCCTTGTTGACGCAATCGCTGCGACAACTCGGGATCGTAGACCGAGGTGAGCGGGCAATACCAGTCCATGTAGTCCTGGTATTCCGGCGGCGTCGTGCGGCGTTTCTGGTACATATATCTCGCGGTGGTGAACGTGTGGATCTCCGGATAACGCCGTTTGAGAAACTGGCAAATGCCCTTGATCAACTCGTCGTAGTCCGAGCCTCGTTCATCGAAGCCATAGAAATACGCCAGCTTCGACAATCCGTGTCGGCGCAGCTCGACGACATACTCGTCCAGCCGGCGAGCCAGTTCGTCGTGGAAATCCGCGGGGTAGTCTTTCAGCTCGGCATAGCATGTCCAGAGCGGTTTGCCCCGCGGGCGCGGCACGAGATTCAGAATGTTGAAGGCGTTCAAGCCACGCGATCGGGCGTACAGCAAATCCTCGACGGCCGGCGGATCGGTGCGCGAGATGTCGTCCGGATTGAGACGATGAGACAGCATCAGGTCCAGGCATTGGCGACGCAGCGCGGGCGTGATCTCGCCGTAGGCCGCTCGCGTGAACCCGTCCATCATGGCAAAGGCGGTCTTCATGCGGGGAGATCGCGGCAGCGCAAAGCGACGAACGCGGATGCTGATGGGCAATTCGGTGGCGGGGGCATCCGCGGGCGCGACGGTCACACGACCGCGGTACGTCCCCGGAACCACCGCGTCGCTGGCGTGAACGTTGACCCACACCGTCTGGGTCCGCCCGCCGACGACGTCGAACGGACGCATCGGCAGCAGAACCTCGGGACACCAGTTGCCCCCCCGCGGCGCGTCGCGATGGCTCGAAGGCGTTTCCACGTAGATGTACCCAACCAGGTGCGTCGTCACGGCGTCGGCTGGAAATACGTCGCCGCGTTCGGTCGTCAACGGGCCGATGCTCACGCGAACCTTGCCGAGCGGCAGACGATCGGCGGACGTGATCGAGACTTGCGCTCCCTCCGACTCGTTGCGAGCCAGCGAAATGGCCAGTTCCGAACTCCTGTCGGCCGGCGGATGCTCGGTGGGATACACCTTGCGCATCGAATTCTCGCCCCAGACGACATAGCCCTTGCGAACCGGGTTCTCTGGGCGCTGTGTGATCGCCATGGGGATCGTCAGGTCGAGCCGGCCTTCGTCACGACCTTCGCCATGGCCTTCGTTACGAGCCTCGCCGACGAGGCGCAGTTGTGCAGGTCGCGAGTCCGTCGCATCCAGCCAATCCCACTGGATCGTCTCGCCGTGCCCTCGAGAAGACGCGACTTCACAACCGCTTGAATCCAACAGCGAAGCGCGCCAATCCGCGGCTTGCGTCAGCCGTGCGCGGATGCGTTGTCCATGAAGACTGCGCGGCGAATCGGACAGTGCGCGGACGCGCGTGGCATACAGGCCGGCGCGATCCACGAACACGTTGTCGAACCACACCTTGCCCGTCGTGCGTCGCAGGAAAACATAAACCCGGATCTCGCGGACCGGCCGTTCGGGACGGTAAATCTCTGCCGTGTATTGCCAGCCAAGCGTGTCACGCCGCCAGGCAGCCACCTTGCCCCACCACGGCGTGCCGTCGGCGTAGATGATGTCCAGAAACACGCAGTAATCCCCGCCAGCTCCGACACGCTCGGCGCGGCTCCAGCCGCCGACGATGATCGGCCGTGTGTCAGGACGCTCGTAGCGGATTATCTGCGTGATCCCCATCCCGTCCTGGTCGTCCGTCGTCTCGCAGCAGACGGCGTATTGGCCCGACTGAACCTCCTTGCCGTCCAACGCATACCCACGGCCGTAGGGTGCCCATCCGACCAATCGGTCCGCGACAACCTCTTCGAACCCTGGATTGCGCAGCTCGTTGGCCACGCTGCTCGACGCGCTGGCGAGAACGACGGCCAGTGCGACAAGAAACCGATGGTGCGTCATGATCGCCTCGCTGTTCACCGCAAAATCGCCGCGCTCCACGGCCCAGCCGGCCGCGGGGCGTGATCTTGTCGCATTGTACCGGTAGCCAGCGTGATCAAGAAGCGACCGCGTCTGCTCGTCGACGACCGCCCCGCCGTCGCACAACCCGCATTGCAAGAGGCCAGCCCCGTGCGGCCGTGGCGGTCTTTCGGGCGTCGAGTACGAGCCTTTTCCTCGGCGGTCTCAAACGGGCATTTAACCGGACTGATTAGAGTCTTAGTTCGTATCATGCGCGCACGATGCGCGCATCTTGTACAGTGGTGTGTACAGTATACTTGTGGGTTAGTGGCACGTGAATGGGTTAGGTGGGATTGGGGTGGGATGACTGTTGCGCGCCACAGACGACAGGGGGCGTGTTGGCCGAAGGCCATCACCACCGTAGCCTGGGGC
>JAVYAJ010000441.1:0-2414 GCA_032229885.1 Candidatus Anammoximicrobium sp.
CCAACGCGGCATTGTCGACGACCACTGCTCGAATCTGGCCGCGTTCGATCACCACGAAATGATCTTCGCAGGCTCGAAAACGGACGTCCGGATTGGTCAGACTGGTGACACCGGGCGCGGCCAGCGGATGCTTGGCTGGGGCTGTCGGAATCTCTCGTCCCAACTTGGCTACTTCCTCCAATCGCTGCTTGACCTTCAGCCCGACCAATCCTCCGGCCAGATTTGGTTTGGCTCGCCGATACCACACGGCGGCACGAAGCCGCAACGTATCCCGTTCCGCGCCCTCCTTGCCTTCGGCCGCGTCCCACCAGGCGTCTCCGATCGCCACTTGCTGTTCAGCCGTCGTAGCCCCGGGCAATTCCCTCAGCGCCGCGGCCTTCAGGGCAGCGTCACTGCCCAAAGCCCAGTACGGAATGCCTTGCTCCCAATCGCCCTTGACGAAGCACAGATACCGCCCCGCCACAAAGTTGGCTGCCGGTTCCGCCGGGTCCGCTTCCATCACGGCACGAGCGTCGCGGTAAGCCTGGAATTCCTGCTCCAGGCGTTTGAGTTCTGGCAACTGATTACCGAGTTCAGCGGCCAGTTTGAACTCCCTGGCCCCTAGCGCGGCCGCCCGCGCCGTTTCGCATACCCGGATAGCCAATTCGTACTCGTCCGCCTCCGCGAGCTTCGCGCTGATCGGCTTAGCGGATTCCGCCACAGCCTTGCGCTGGGCGTTCGTCGTAGCGTGTTCAGCCGTGGCCAACAACGTTTCCGCGAGAAACGCGAGAGTCGGTACGTCGAACCGCTGGATCAGTTCCTTGACCGCTGAAAGCGCCATTTCCGCGTCGCCCGCGCCTACGGCGATGTCGCGTGCGATGCGTAACAGCACGAACTGGTCCGCCGAACCGTTCTGCATCTTCGCAGCAGCCGTGATCATCTCTGCCGCCAGCGCGGTCTTGTCGGACGCCCCTTGGGCCAACGCGAATCGCCCGCCGTAGATCTCGCCTGCCGCCTTCTTGGCCACTTGCTCCGCCGTCTCGTCCGGGACGGGCGCCTTCTCTTGGGCCCTCACTTCACCGGTCATCGCCATGCTTGTAACGAGCAGGGTGAGGTACAGTAGGGTGGCGTGTGGACACCTGCTGAATCGCATGGTTGGTCTCCGTACGACGAGCCTAGGTTGCCAAAACGTTGGCCGGCTGATCCTTTGGCGAAATCCCGGTTGTTTGTAGGATGGGGTGATCGTTGCCACGTCATTCACATCGGACTCGTTTTCGCTGGGCTTCTCAAGACAATTGTACCACAATTAGGTCACCTGATATGAATTGTTCGAGGTAGCCTTCGTCTCAGCCAGCGGTGAACCGTTTCTTCTCGATGACGACTTTTAGCGTCGCACGCTGTTCTACCATAATGTGAGGGGTACGCACGCGCCTGAGCACAGAATTTTTGCGTGTCCCGACAATCGCGGCTGGTCCAAGCATACTCTGGCGATTGCCACTACCCAGAACATAAGATTGGACAACGCACGAGCTGTAGCGCATTTCCCGACATGGCACAACCAGCTTGACCCGGCGACTCGCGTCACGGGTTCAGCGCTTCGCGATGCCGCCGCGTGTCGCGGGCGACTTGCTCGGGGCTGACGAATGGCACGTAGGCCGCCCGCATGACGAATCCGTAGGCTTCGCCGACGCGCCAATCGGGCACGAACCATTGGAAATCCCAGGCCGGGTTTCCCACGCCGCCTCCGGTTGGCGACTGGGCCAGTCAGATGCGGTCGCGGGCGCGAAACATCTGGACATAGGCCATGCCGTGGCTGACGCCGAAAAACCAAGGTTCGGTATAGACGTATGGCGAGGGATGGTTGACCAGCGTCAGGGGAAAATCGGCGTCGACGCGAGGCAGCGTCGGCTGGTCTGCCGGCGCGTGCGTGCTGTCGGTCCCATGCGCTGGCGAAATGGCTTCGATCCACCGCGGCGGCCCGTCTTCGTCCCGCCGACGGCCGCGGAAGAAAATGGCGACGGACTCCGGTTGATGGATATAGCTGGCCCAGAACAGCCCGACGTAGCCATGGCGATAGCCGCCGGCTCGCGGGATGCACTCGAACGTGTACTCGATCGCCCCGTCGTCCAGCAGTTCATAGCGGCTACAGCTTTCTAGTTTCCAGTTGGCCGTCGACGCCTGGTATACCTCGACGGTGTGCGAATCCACGATCCGCAGTTGCATCGGGCAGGCCCGCGGCTCGAACTTCTCCTTCAACCCCGCTGTCGTCCCGTCGTGGATATGCTCGAAGTTCAAGCCGCCCACCGCCGGGACGAACAAATTGGCGTCGCGGCGCGCGTGGATCAGCGAGGCGACTCCGTTGTAGCCGGCCCGATGGCCCGGCAGATCGGGCAGATCCAACGCGGCATTGTCGACGACCACTGCTCGAATCTGGC
>JAVYAJ010000442.1:0-8008 GCA_032229885.1 Candidatus Anammoximicrobium sp.
GCGCGGCGCCAGCCCTGGGGCGTTGCCCCAGGCTACGGTGATCAGAGGCCTTCGGCCAAACAGATTCTTGGGTTGCGGGCGACAGCCCGCGTTAGGCGCCTTGTGAAGACGAGTTGCACGCGCCTTTCCAACATAGTCTAGCGGGTCAAAGTTTCGTTGCCTATTACTTCTATCGCGATGATGTCATGCTGATATCCTGGCTTCTGCAATCAGATTTTATCGCGGGACGTTGGTTGAGGATTGCAGCCCCATGCCCCATCAACTTTACTAACGGACACGCAGTAGCGCGTTGGGGGGCCTGACTACCCCACATCGGGGAAACGAGCAGCTAACGAAGAAGGAGAACGGCCACTTTTGGGGCCTGAAATATGACCATCTGAATGATGCGCGGGCGTTCGAGATCGGCGCCGCACAGGCAAGTGCGTGCCCGCCGGCCAGGCTATCGGTCGCGCGGAGGAAAGAACCGTGGAAACAATTTGCCCATTTTGCCACCAGAAACACGCCATCTCACAGGCCGATGTCAGAAAGCAGCTGCGTTGCCCCGGCTGCCATCATACATTCACGGCCAATCCTCTGAGCGGACTGGGCATCGCGGTCAAGACGCCGCCGCCGAGCGTTGCTCCGCCAGCGGGCACGCGCATTCCGCCAGGAATGCCGCCGGTGCCCGGCACTGCACCACCATCGCAAGCGTCACCCGACCCTTTCGCCTTTCTCTCCGAGGGCAAAACCAAGGGGCCTGCCGATTTGCTGACCGGCTATCAGGTAGCTCGCCGCCGAAGTTCCTCTCATCTTGCCGGTATCGTCGAGGCTATCAAGAAGCCGATCCGGGGCGCACGGCTCAGACGTCAGGTCAGTGGGTTGCAACAGGCGTTGGATGCCGCCTGGGAGAATCTCGGAACACTGGCGCTGGGTCATCGGCCCTTCCATCCCCATCTCCGCGCCGAAATGTCGGAGCTTTCCGCTCTTCAACGACAGGTCAGCGAGAAACAGAGCATGGCCGACTCGCTACGTCAAGCTAAGGGGAGCAACGCCGTGCTCAGGGAAGTTGTGGCCGAGTTGGCAGAATTGCGGGATCGCCAGCGGAGGTTGATGATCGCGATCGGGCAAAAGGCGGAAGCGAACACACCCGACATTCCTGACGGGCCGGCCCATTATGCGGCCGTAAAGCGATTACGTTCCAGCCCTACGAACTACGAACCCACATGGTGAATGATGAAGTCAGTTGCGATCACGGTGGAAAACAGGGATGTTCATGCTCCGTGTCCTCTGCGTCTCCGCGTTTCAAGTAGCGTCTTTGTGTGATCGAACGGGTGGGGATATGGGGCAGTGGCCGGGCGGTGGACAAGATAACGAGAGATTAGCGGGACTGGCCAAGAGGTTAGGCCAGACGGAAAGACGATATGGAAACGCAGAGGCGCGGAGGAATGCAGAGAGTTCTGGGTGGGAGCTACGGAGGTACAGGAGAGATGATTTACGAAGAGGGCATACCCAAGGGCGAAAGACGGTGTCGATCGGAGGCAAAGCAGCGACGTTCATGCTCGGCGGCGTGTGCGGCTCGGCGGGTTATTGGCGTCTGTCCATGTCCAATCGTGTTCAATCGTGGGCATCTGTGGTGGGTCGTCTGAGCGAAGTGCTGGGTGCGCTGTCCGAGGATGGCGCAGGGTGCGGCGTCTGTGCAGCGGGCCGGTGGGCTCGATCTGGATCTTTGACAATTCGGTGATTCACTGGATTGCGTTGGGCGAGGCGCGCCGGAGTGAGGATGTCTGGGCGGGGGCGTCGATTCCGCAGACGAAAACGACGTGTGCGTCGACGGTGCGCGCCTCGGGCGGGGAAAAGTTTTACGGCGGGCGCCGAGCGGTGTGGCGACGGGCGAGCGCGGCAGTAACGGCCAGGGTGGCCAGGGTGGCGGCGATGGTCGTCGTGCCGGGGTTTATCCAACCTTGGATCGAACTCCACACGATCGCATAGCCCAGGCCGCCGCCGAGCGTCACGTAGTAGATGAACGGGATCAGTGTCTTGCGAAGAATCCGACCTTCGCGCCCCAACAGACCGACCACGGCCGAGGCGGCGACGACGTTGTGGACGCAGATCATGTTGCCCGCCGCGCCGCCGACCGCCTGGAGAGCCACGATCCAAGTAGGATCGACGCCGATGTCGAGGCCGACGTGGAACTGGAACAGGGAAAACATCATGTTGCTGACCGTGTTGCTGCCCGCCACGGCTGCGCCCAAACCGCCGATCAAGGGCGCCAACAACGGCCAGCCACGGCCGGCCGACTGGACGGCGCCCGCGGCCAGCGCCAGCGGCATCGGCGCATAGCCGTGCGTCCCGCCGTCGCTGTTGATGAACACCTGGACCATCGGAACGGTGAACAGCAACGCGGGCGACGCGGCAATCACGGTCCATAACGACCGCCTCCAGGCGTCGGTCCAGGCGCGCACCCGCAGGCGATGCAGTGCCCAGGCGCAGGCCGACGCGACAATGAACACCGTGCCCGGCAGGTACAGCGGCTGAACGTCGTGCCCGATGCGCGTGCCGAAGATCTCGTGAACGGGAATCACAACCTGTTTCAACCAACTGCCCAGCGGCAGCGCGTTCAACCGGGTGGCGACCAGCAGGATCGCCACCAGCGCGTAAGGCAGCCAGGCGAGCCAGACGTTCATCCGGCGATCCGAAGGCGGAGATTCCGCGAACACGAACTTGCCGGTCCATTCGGGATCCCACCGCTGCGGCGCGTCGAAGTCCCAGCCCTGCGCCGCCGGCGGGGCCAGAAACCCTCGCTTGGCCGCCGGGACGACGATCGCCAACCCGACCAAGCCTCCGATCAGCGAAGGAAACTCGGGACCCAGCAGATAGGCGACCGTCAGATAGGGAACGGTCATCGCCAAGGCGGCGAAAAGCGCGAATCGCCACACGGCCAGACCTTCGGCCAAGCTGCGGTTCTTGCCGAAAAAGCGGGTCATGATCGAGACCACCATCAGCGGCGTCAGCGTTCCGATGATCGTGTGCAGCAGGGCGACTTTCCAACCGATGAAGGCCAGGAAGTCGAGCCAGGCGGCAAAACCCGCGTTCTGCGCATAGGCGGCGACCGTCGGATCGGACGACAGTCCTTGGTGAACGCCGATCAGCAGCGGCGTTCCCGCGGCGCCAAAGCTGACCGGCGTGCTTTGGATGATCATCCCGGCGACGGCTGCCGCCATGGCGGGAAAGCCCAAGCCGACCAACAGCGGCACGGCAACGGCCGCGGGCGTGCCGAACCCGGCGCTGCCCTCGATGAACGATCCGAACAGCCACGCCACGACGATGACCTGAATCCGCCGATCGGGGGCGATGTCGCGAAAGCTTTGGCGGATCGCCGCCAGGGCGCGGCTGGCCTCGAGCGTGTTCAACAGCAGCACGGCCCCAAACACGATAAACAGGAGTTCGGCGGCGATCACGACGCCCTTGGCCGTCGCCGCCGCGACCTGCCAGCCCGGCGTCCCCCAGACCGCCAACGCCAGTCCGGCGGCAACCACATAGCAGATCGGCATGGCGCGACTGGCCGGCCAGCGCAGGCCGATCAACAGTACGCCGACCGAAGCGATGGGCAACAGGGACAGCACGGCCAGCACGACGGGGGTCACGATTGTTGTTCCATGGCCGGGTTTACGTGGCGCACGAGCGCGGCCGTGGCGCCGCGATCACGGGGCGAAGATCACGCCTCGTGCGGCGCGCGGGTGACGGGCCAGATTGAACGGGCCAGCGTGCGCTGTGAGGCTGGGCTGAAATCCGCGACGCGCGCCCGCGGTGCGCACCCGAGCAGCTCGCAATCTCGAAGCTCGAGGGCCACGCTCCACGCGTGGCCGCAAAGGGGACGGACACATCGAGGGCCACGCTCTGTCGTGGCCGCCCTCCCCTTGACGCGTGGCCGCAACCGCGTGGCCGCGACCGGGCGGGCGCGACGGAGCACGTCCCTCCAGGACGGCGCATTTGCCTGCGCGCAGCAATTTCGCATGATCATTAGGTCATGTCTAGATCGGTCTTCCGGCAATCTGGGACGACGTCCCGTTTCCTGCCCGATCCATTCTGATTGCCGCCGCTAGGGCGAAACCCTAGGCTACGGTGACCGATAGCCTACGGCCAGAATTGTGAATATGGCGGAGTGGCGGGCGGGCGTCAACGATCGCGACAAGGCTTGAGCACCACGATCGCCAACGGCGGCAGCGTTACGCGCACGGTAAACGGCCGTCCGTGGGTGGCAATCGGCGCCGCGTGCGGGTCCCAGCCGTTGCCGGTGTTGCTGCCTTGATAGTACTGCGAGTCGCTGTTGAAGACCTCGCGATAGACGCCGCCGACGGGAACACCGACGGCATAATCACGGCGGGCGACAGGCGTAAAGTTGGCGCAGACAACGAGGAAATCCTGCGGATCGCAAGCCTTTCGCAGAAAGCACAGCGTGCTCTCCGCGCCATTGTCGCAATCGATCCATTCGAAACCCGCCGGATCGAAATCCAACTCGTGCAGCGCCGGCTCGCGCCGATACAGGCCGTTCAAATCCGATAGCAACCGCTGGACGCCTTCGTGGTTGGGCCACTGCAGCAAGCCCCACTGCAACGCCTGTTCGTGATTCCATTCGTGCCATTGGGCGATTTCCCCGCCCATGAACAGCAGCTTCTTGCCGGGGTGCGTCCATTGATACGCCAGCAGCAACCGCAGATTGGCGAACCTCTGCCACAGATCTCCGGGCATCTGGCTGATCAGCGCGCCTTTCATGTGGACGACTTCATCGTGCGAGAAGGGCAGGACAAAGTTTTCCGAAAAGGCGTACAGCAGGCTGAACGTCAGATCGTGGTGATGATGGCGGCGATGGATCGGATCGCGGCGCATGTATCGCAGCGTATCGTTCATCCAGCCCATGTTCCACTTCATGCTGAATCCCAGGCCTCCGGCGTCTACGGGGCGCGAGACGCCCGGCCAAGCGGTCGATTCCTCGGCGATCGTCACGATCCCCGGAAACTGGCCGTGCGCCTGGCGATTGAATTCCTGCAACAAGCTGATCGCTTGCAGATTCTCGTTCCCGCCGTGCTCGTTCGGAATCCATTGGCCCGGGCGGCGGCTGTAGTCCAGATACAACATCGACGCGACGGCGTCCACGCGCAGGCCATCGATGTGATATTTGTCGAGCCAGAACAGCGCGTTGGCGATCAGAAAATTGCGGACCTCGTGGCGGCCGTAGTTGAACACCTTGGTTCCCCAGTCCGGATGTTCGCCCAGTCGAGGATCCTCGTGTTCGTACAGCGCCGTGCCGTCGAATCGAGCCAAGCCGTGCGCGTCGCCCGGAAAGTGGGCCGGAACCCAATCCAAGATGACCCCGATTCCGTGCTGGTGACAATGGTCCACCAGATACATGAAATCTTCCGGCCCGCCGTATCGGCCGGTGACGGCGAAATAGCCGATCGGCTGGTAGCCCCAACTGCCGTAGAACGGGTGTTCGGAGATGGGCAACAGTTCCAGATGCGTGAAATTCATCCGCCGACAGTAGTCGACCAAGCGGTGCGCCAGTTCGCGATAATCCAGCCACCCACCGTCTTGCCGCTGCCAACTGCCCAGGTGAACTTCGTAGATCGAGATCGGTCGCTGCAGAAAACTTGCCTCTCGGCGCCGTTCCAACCAGTCGGCGTCCTTCCAGGCATAGCCGTTCAGATCGCGGACCACCGAGGCCGACTGAGGCGGCAGCTCGGCGCCGAAGGCGTACGGATCGGCCTTGTCGAGCAGTTGGCCGTCGCGAGTCTTGATCCGGTATTTGTACATTTGGCCGGCGCCAAGTTGCGGGATGAACAGCTCCCACAGCCCGTTGGCCGGGTGGTGGCGCATGAAGTGTCGGCTTTCGTTCCAGTCGTTGAAATCTCCGACGACGCTGACGCTGGCCGCATTGGGCGCCCAGACGGCAAAGTTTACGCCCGACACGTCGTCCACGGTGCGAGGATGCGCGCCCAGACGTTCGTAGGCGCGATAATGCCTGCCCTCGCCGAGCAGATACCGATCAAAATCGGACAGCCACGAAGGGAAGGCATAAGGATCTTCGACCATTCGCGTTGTCCCCTGTCGGTCCGCCACCCGCAGTTGGTACCGTCGTCGTTGCGCGTCGCCCGGCCAGGGGCAGATGCCTTCGTACAGACCGGCCGGATGCACGCGCCGCATGGGCACCGCGGTGTGATGCGACGGATGGACCACCCACACTTGGCGCGTGTCCGGAAGAAACGCGCGGACCGCCGTAACCCGACCGCCGTCGGCGTCGATCTCGTGAGGTCCCAACACGTCCGCCGGATTGGCGCACTCGCCTCGAACAACCGCGCCGACACTGCTCAACGACAACTGAGTGCGCACAGAAAAAACCTCCTTGATCATGCTTTGGGTGGGATCGACAAGACCAAAACCACTGCGGGGGGGGCCGTAGGAACACCGCGGACGACCGGATCCTAGGGCGCTGTCCAATCCTGTTTTTCGCGTTGCCGCACGCGCCAGGGAGCAGAGTTCTCGCGGGCTGGCGACCACGGCTCACCGGCGTTTCGTCTCGACGGCGCACCGGACTTCAGGCGGCCTCGAGCCGCGGCGAAGCGCCGAGAATCCTGGCGCGACAGCGATCCCACAGATCTCGGACCTTGCCGCTCCACGAGGCCTGCCGGCGCTCAGCGCGCGTTCGCGCGGGCGGCGTCCTCGCGGGACGGCGTTTCGACGCGGCGCAGCGCCGTAGGGATGCCGGTGGACCGACCGGCGATCGCCGAGACTCGGCTCGCGGGTTCGAGCCGGCCGTCGGGTCGGCCACGGGCCGAGGCTCGCCATCGGCGGACCGGCCTGTGACCGCGGCCAGGCCGTGTTCGCGGGTCAAGTCCGCCGCCGACGGCCGCACGTGCGCCGCCTGGTGTGTCAGCTCGTCCGCCCGCTCGCGCGCCGATGCGTGAAACGCCGATTCGTCGTCTGGCGATGCGGCAGCCACGGGCGCGGGCGAGCTGGGGGCGTCGAAACGCCACACGCGACACTCGACCTGATGATATCGCATCGCGCGATCGATCCGTTGCCAGAGGTCGCGGTTTCTGATCGGCGTCATCTCGCCAAACCGCTCCCAGCACCATGCCTGCTCGCGCCATTCCTTCAATCCGAACAGGAAACCGCGGCTGACATACTGACTGGTTGTGACGATTGTGACTCGCGATGGCTGTTCGAGCGATTCCAGACCTCGAACGACGGCCAGCAGCGCCAGACGGCCCGAGTCCGATTCGGTTTCCTCATCAGCCGCCTCGAACCGGATCTGGCCGTCGACGGTCTCCAGGACGAACCGCCACAGACCGACGGGCGAACCGCATGACGCCTGACGCGTGCGCGCGGATGGAGACGGCTGGGACTCCGAAAACAGTAGATAATGTGGGGCTGGTACGTTCATCGATAAAACCTGCGCATCCGAGACAGAACGACGGTTCGATCATCTTCCCTGGTGACGCTCGTAGATCCTCCGTACGGCGCGATTGCTGTTTCCCGACTTTTGATTCGGGCTGAATCAGAACCCGTTTTAGAAAACGTTCCCTAGATCGAAAAACACAATCTATACTTTCCAGTTTATCCACCTATACTCTTACCGCTGTTTCCGAAAAAGCAAACAAGCCGCCGATTGAAATCCGTCGTAGTGGGCGGTTTTACCGCCCACGGGCGCCGCCGCCCGCGCGACGATGGCCGTCCGCTCGACGATGGCCGGGCGGCAAAGCTGCCGCGAGATTGGCGCGCAAGTACGCCCTGGGCGAACCTTAGAGTCTTACTCCGTATCATGCGCGCGCCGTGCGCGGATCTTGTACATTAGCCTGTACAGCACACTTTTGGGTTGTTGGCACTGGACCGCGTTAAGCGAAAGTGGCATTGGATGACCGTTGCGCAGCACGGACGACAGGACGCGTGTTGGCCGAAGGCCATCACCAACGTAGCCTGGGGCAACGCCCCAGGAGTCAGAGATGGCGATAACCGTGTTGGCCGAAGGCCA
>JAVYAJ010000443.1:0-4111 GCA_032229885.1 Candidatus Anammoximicrobium sp.
ACGATCGGACCACAATCCGCGTTCGATGTCAGGAAGCACTCGGCTCGAGACAATTTCGCGAGATACGATGGCCGCAGATCGTCTCACGCAAGGGCGATGGCCCAAACGTGACGGATCGGGAACACACTTCTTGGCGGCTTTGCGCCCGTGCGTGAAACCATTTTCATGATCCGTGAAATCATCGTAGCGGCCATCCCGTGCGGCCATCCCGCGCGGTCATTCGAACGCGGGCGGCACGTCGGGCAAATCCTTGGTCAGCGCCAACGGGCTTTGTCGCCCGGCCTGCGACGGATCGAACGGCACGAAGCCGAGCTTCAGTGCGGGCGAATCGGGCTTCAGCCGAAAATCATCCTTGGCCGGATCGACGAACAGCGGATCGGCCACCAGCGAGTGTTGGTCTTGGCCGCGCTGGGTCTGCCATTGTTCGAGCGTCAGCCCGCCGGGAAAAGTCACCGGCTGGCCGCCGACTCGAAAGTACAGATTGTGGTCGAGCCGAAAGTTGTTGTCCGTCCAGTTTGATCCCATCAGCGGGTTGTCGTTGTCCCAGAACACGATGTTCCGCTCGAAGAAGAACGACAGATGTTCTTCGGTTCGCGTCCGCTGCAGTTGTTGGGCCCCGCCGAATGCCAGGATGTTGTTCTCGATGCGATTCTCCTTGCCATAATGCTGATGGAACGAACCGCGCGAACAGCGGTAAACGAGGTTGGACTTCATGACGACCCCGGTCGAACCCTCGTCGGTGTACAGCCCCCACCCGCCGTAATCGAACGAGGTCACGTCATGAAAGTGATTGTTGTGAATCACCGTGCCGGGCGACACTCCGAGCGTATAGATGCAGCCCATGTCGCTGAGCACGCCCTGCCCGATCCGGTAGGCATGGTTGAAGCCGATCGTATTGTGGTGAGCGAGGCTCGGGGCGTAGCCCCAGACCCAGCCGACGGAGAACGCCGAGTAGTAGAAATCGTACACGTCGTTGTGTTCGATCACATTGTACGGCGAATGTCCGATCCAGACGCCGATCCCCGCCGGATGCAGACGCCCGCCGTGGGCGATGCAACAGTTGCGAATGGTATGATGGGACACCAACGCTTCGTCGTCCCGGGGCGGAGCGAGCGTATCGCCCCACTCCGAAGGCAGGGCGTTGCCGATCTTGATTCCGCCGGCGCCCAGATCGACCAGCTCGCACCCTTCGACGCCGTTATGCTGACAGCCGGGCCCGAAGGCGAGGCCATATTCGCCCGTGTGGCGTATGGCACAGTTTTCGATCACGATGTGTCGTGCGGCGGTCGCCGCCACGGCGGCCCCCAGGTTCACCTCGGCCTGCGGAAAAGCCTGGCCCTCGCGGGGCGTTGCCCAATTCGAGTGGGCGAACGTGAGGCCTCGCAGGTGCACGTGCTGGACCCAACGGCGATTGGCGAGATCGCCGGCCAGCAACACCAGGTATCGCAGCCGCGGTGCGATCACTTCGGTCCGTTGCGGATCCTCGCCGGGCGTGGCCAGATACGTCAACCGGCCGCTGGGTCGGTCCAGATACCATTCGCCCGGCTCGGTCAGCGCCTCGCGGACGTTGACCGCAAGATAGCGATTCCCTTTGCGAAACGCGGCCCACGAACTAGTCCCCGCGGTGTGGCCGCTGACCGTGACCTTCTGCCCGGCTGCATCGATCGACGCGATCGGCAGCCGCGACGCCGTCCACGAGTGAAACGGCATCACCTCGACATCCGACAGATTGGCCCAGTTCGGGTCGAGTTCCCCCGGGAAAAAACCGAATCGATTGAAACCCTTGCCGCCCGCTTCGGGCGTCGCGTCTCCGTCGGTCGCAATTTTGTAATACCCGTGCTTCGGCAACTGAGGCCGAAAGCGTCGTTGGTCGGCGACGAACAGTTGACAGAAATTCCACTCCCCGTTCTTCACCTCGGGCAGGTCGACCGACCAACGCCCCGATTCTTCCACCTTCCAGCCGTTCAGCGGTCGGCCTCCGGATAGAATCGGCCGCTCGTCTCCCAGCGCTTGATAGACGATCGGCGCCCGCTCGGCGCCGGAATCCTCGGGGCCGAACGAGAGCGGCGCGGCGAGCCAATACGTCCCGCCTCGAATGGCGACCACGATCGGACGATCCCGCTCGGGCGACGCCTGTTTCAAACCGCGGACGGCCCGCTGCGCCTGTTCGAGCGATGCGAACGGCCCATCCGTCCGATCCGCGCTGGGCGCGGCCAGCTTGCCGGACCAAGCGTCGTTCCCGTCGACAGCCACGAAATAATCTGGCTCGGCTGCCAGGACGCCAACGCTGAAGGCGAGCCACACCACAACGCCGGACAGCAGATACGGAAGCCTTGAGCAACAGCGTCGAATCATCATCGGCAGACCCTCCTGACAAACACGAGGTTACGGTAGGCGAGCGTGAACCGTGCAACTTAAGCCACGGCAAGCCGCGTGTCGAGCGGATACCGCTGAACCTTGTGTTTTGGTTCGCCGCGCGATGTTGAGTTTCGCAGTGTTCGAGTTGCAGAGTAAAAAGCGCAAGGACCTTCGGCTGTTTTTACTGTGATGGGGGACCAGCCCCCAAAACCCCCGCGGTTTTGCGCATTGTCCCGAAAACGTGTGTTGGCCAGTGGGTGGGCGGACGGTTATCCGCCCGCCCCCGCTTGTCCTTGGAACCGATCGCAGGCTGCATAATGCCGTCCCGATCCGGCCACCATCTCGCGCGGGCCGCCTACGGCATCATCCAATCTTCAGCGACGTTTTGTAATCAGGTGCGCCCGGTTCGCCGCCGGAGCCGCATGGCCTGCCAGCCGCGCTGGCATCCATCGGGGCCGCGAATGATTCGGCTCAGTGGGCGGCGCGAGTTGGCCCGCCAGCGGAACACGCCCCGGGTACGCCCCCACAACAACCCCTTGTTCGCTCCTTGGTGACTCTCACAGAGACACGGAGCCACGGAGAAGAAGTTGCAACCCGCCGTAGACGATAAGGGTCACTCGGTCGCCGTTGCCAGTGCACTAGGTCCGAGGCTCTGGTGCACAGTGCACATGGACTGCATTAGCGACGATTAACGTTCCAATGCATTCTCGCGCATCTCCGTGCCTCGGCGGCCCCGTGAGACCTTCCTTGTAGAGCGAACATCCAGGATCACCGGGCCACCGCGAGTGATCCACGATTTTCACAACACCCGGCTCGGCGGTTCTGGTGCACCCCTTTGTTCGACGCCGCGCGCAGCCTCGATATTGACTACGCGTTGGCGTATGGCATTATATCGTCGGTCCGTGGCGTCGCCACGATCGTGCGGAGTCATGTTGAGAAGCATCCGAACGCGTTCGGTCTGACGGCTGTGGAATACTCCGTTCTCGATCAACGCCAATGCGCACTCCGCCATTTCGAACTTCTCGTCGATCGTGCGACTATCGCGGTGAAAGAGTTCTTCGTATCGTCGTCGGTGCCGCTCAAGGCCGTATTGTTGTCTACGACAATCCGTGCATCGAACCTAGCGCGGCCCGCAGCCGCAACCAAACAAGGTTCGAGAAATATTGAGGAGCACCATGAATCACACGAATAAAGACATCGCGTCTAACCGTTTGTCTTCATCCCCGCTATCCGTGTTCATCCGTCGTGATTCGCCTGTCACCTCTTTCCCGGCTACGACGGGGCGCCGAAATCTCAGCGTCCTCAGCGTCTCTGCGTTTCCAAAACGTATTTTCATGTAGCCTGGCCAGTTTGCCCGCGCAAGGACGTCGAGGAAACGCAGAGACGCAGAGGGCGCAGAGGGATGTGCCTCGTTATACTCCACGTCCTCCGCGTCTCTGCGTTTCCAGTCTTTTCATCGTAGTGGCCACGACCGCTTCGAGTCAGCCGGTTGACATTCTCGATGGTTCCTGACGGCAAATACGTTTTGAAACGCAGAGGCGCAGAGAGCGCAGAGGGACGTGCCTCGTTATACTCCGCGTCCTCTGCGTCCTCTGCGTTTCCAGTCTTTTCATCGTAGTGGCCACGACCGCTTCGAGTCAGCCGGTTGACACTCTCGGTGGTTCCTGACGGCAAATACGTTTTGAAACGCAGAGGCGCAGAGAGCGCAGAGGGACGTGCCTCGTTATACTCCGCGTCCTCTGCGTCCTCTGCG
>JAVYAJ010000444.1:0-12209 GCA_032229885.1 Candidatus Anammoximicrobium sp.
CGCGCGGCGTCAGCCCTGGGGCGTTGCCCCAGGCTACGGTGATCGGAGGCCTTCGGCCAAACAGATTCTTGGGTTGCGGGCACTGGCCCGTCTTAGGGCAGACCGTGTCTTTCACGGCTTGTCTGGCGCGGACCTTTCTCCTTCCGTGACGCACGGTACAATCAGGCAGACGCGTGGTAGATCGCGAGACGACCTTTCCCGGCGTTGGGGAAACGACCGGTCACGGTCAGCCATGCTTGCGCGCGTTTACCCAGGCGAGCCAGAGTCTGCTCGCCGCACGGACGAGCGCTGAGGGGGCGCCGCCAAGGCAGCGCTGGGTGCTGGGCTGGCCGCCGGAGCTTAGGGAGGGGCAGAATCAATGCCGACAGAACTGAACGGAAGCTTGATTCTCGACGGGTTGAACACGGCTCAGCAGCAGGCCGTCCGGTGCGGCGACGGCCCTTTGCTGATCGTGGCCGGCGCGGGCACGGGCAAGACGAAGACCCTGGTGCATCGGGTCGCGCATCTGATCCATCGCGGCGTGGCGCCCGGGCGGATCTTGTTGCTTACGTTCACGCGCCGCGCGGCTGCCGAGATGCTTCGACGCGTCGCCGCGCTGCTGCGTGAATTGCACGTCCGAGATGGGCGCGCCGGCGACGCTCCAGCCGGCGACGCGTTGGCCCGATCCGTGTGGGGCGGGACGTTCCATGCCGTCGCTGCGCGGCTGTTGCGCGCCGATGCCGCCATGGCCGGATTGGACCCAACGTTCACGATCCTCGACCGCAGCGACAGCGAAGACTTGTTGGATGTCGCCCGGACCGAACTGGGGCTGTCGAAGACCGACCGTCGTTTTCCGCGCAAGGGAACCTGCCTGGCGATCTACAGCCACTGCGTCAACGCGCGCCAGCCGCTGGACGACGTGCTGGCTCGCCATTTCCCGTGGTGTCGCGAGCAGGCCAACGACCTGAAACGATTGTTTTCCGCGTACGCCGAGCGCAAGGAACGAGGCGGCATCCTGGACTATGACGACCTGTTGCTGTTCTGGTGCAGTCTGGTGGCCGACGAGCAGGCCGGCGCGGCGATCCGCGGTCGGTTCGACCATGTGCTGGTCGACGAGTATCAGGACACGAACCGCGTGCAGGCCGAGATCCTGGCTCACCTACGGCCCGATGGCCGCGGGCTGACGGCGGTCGGCGACGACGCCCAGGCGATCTACGCCTTTCGCGCGGCGACGGTCCGCAACATCCGCGAGTTTCCCAACTCGTTTCCGGACACGACGATCGTCAAGCTCGAACAGAACTATCGCAGCACGCAACCCATCCTGACGGCGACGAATCGCGTGATCGAGCAGGCGACGCAGCGGTTTCGCAAAGAGCTGTGGACAACTCGCGAAGGCGGCGAGTTGCCGCGGTTGGTGACATGTCGGGATGAAAGCGACCAGGCCGCGCACCTGGTTGGCGAGATCCTGCGGCGGCGGGAAGAAGGCATCGCCCTGCGACGACAAGCGGTGCTGTACCGAACCTCGCATCACAGCGTGCTGTTAGAGGGCGAATTGACGCGGCGCAACGTCCCCTACGTCAAGTTCGGCGGGCTGAAGTTTTTAGAGGCGGCCCACATCAAGGATTTGATGTCGCTGTTGCGATTGGTCGAAAATCCGCGCGATGTGGTCGCCGGCAGCCGGCTGTTGCAACTGCTGCCGGGAATCGGCCCCAAACGCGCGCGGCGGCTGGTCGAGCAGCTCGCCGCGGCGCAGGGCGATTGGCGCGTGTGGGAGTCGTCGGCGATCGCCACGCCGGCCGGTCCCGCATGGCATCGGCTGTTGGAGGTGATTCGGCAGCTCGACCGACGGCCGCCGCCGGATCTCGCGGCGCAGGTTTCGGCGGCGCGCCGGTTTTACGAACCGATTCTGCACGAACGTTATGACAATCCGCTGCCGCGGCTCCGCGACCTGGAACAGATCGAACAGCTCGCGACGCGGTTTGTCGATCGCCAGGCGCTGTTGATGCAACTAGCCTTGGATCCGCCGGAAAGCACCGAGGATTTCGCGGGCGCGCCGTTGCTGGACGAGGACTATTTGATCCTGAGCACGATCCACTCGGCCAAGGGCCTCGAGTGGGACGCCGTGTTCGTGATCCATGCGGCGGATGGCAACATCCCGTCGGATATGGCCACGGGTGACGACGAGCAGATCGACGAGGAGTTGCGTCTGTTCTACGTCGCGCTGACCCGAGCCAAACGCCATTTGTACGTGTATTATCCGCAGCGGTATTATCACGCCGAGCGCGGCGCATTCACGGATCGGTACAACTTCGCCCAATTGACACGATTCCTCCCTCCGGCGGTGCGGTCTTGTTTCGAACCGTGTCTGGCCACGCCTCGCGAGGCGGCCGATCGACCGACCGCCGCGGCCGGATCCGGTCTGACCAGCTATCAGATCCGCAGCCAAGTACAAGCGTTGTGGTCGTGAAGCTTCGGCGCTCAGAAGAAGGGACTATTTGTCGAAATCCGACGCCACCATCGAACCAAAGCGGCCGGGCCGTCTTGAAGGAACACTGCAATCATGATGAACCCCAGCGGTCGCCAGACCATTCCGGAAGATCCTCTGGACATTTCCGACTCGCGACGAGACAGTCTGGACCGGCCGAACGACGATCTGATCCAGACGATCAAAGAGTACGCCGACAAGCTCGCCGCCGACCGCGCGACGCGGGGCGATCTGAAGATCATCAGCCGTGCGCTTCGCGAGCTGCGATACGCGTTCAAAGTCTTCAACGTCTATCGGGATCGCCGCAAAGTCACCATCTTCGGATCGGCCCGCACGGCGCCTGCCGCGCCCGCGTTTCGCCAGGCCGAACAACTGGGCCGCGCGATGGCGGAACAGGACTGGATGGTCGTGACCGGCGCGTCGCATGGCATCATGGAAGCCGGCCATCAAGGCGCTGGCCGTGCCCACTCGATGGGCCTCAACATCCTGCTGCCGTTTGAACAGGAGTCTAACCCGATCATCGCCGGCGACCCCAAGCTGGTCTACATGAAGTATTTCTTCACCCGCAAGCTAATGCTGGTCAAGGAATGCGACGCCGTTGTATGCCTGCCGGGCGGCCTGGGCACGCTGGACGAAGCGCTCGAGGTGCTGACGCTGCTGCAAACCGGCAAACGCGATCTGATCCCGGTGGTGCTGCTGGACGAACCGGGCGGCGACTATTGGCAGGCATTTCAGGCATTTGTCGAAGGCCAGTTGCTGCGGCGGGGCATGATCGCTGTGCAGGACCTGAATCTGTACCGAATCACTGACGATTTCCAAGCGGCAGTGGCCGAAGTTCTGGGC
Source organism: Candidatus Anammoximicrobium sp. (assembly GCA_032229885.1). Lineage (GTDB taxonomy): Bacteria > Planctomycetota > Planctomycetia > Pirellulales > Pirellulaceae > Anammoximicrobium. The sequence continues at coordinate 3,308 of JAVYAJ010000444.1, forward strand.
TTCTTTCGTGTCTATCACAGCATGCGTTACGTCAAGAACCAGCTCGTGTTCCGCTTGCTCCGGCCGTTGTCCGAGCCGTTGCTGGCCCAGATCAACGAGCGGTTTGCGGATATTTTGGACGAGGGACGGTTCGAGCAGACCGGCGCTTTTCCCGAAGAGTCTGACGAACGCCGTCTGGCGGATCTGCCGCGTTTGGCGTTTGTGTTCAATCGTCACGACCACGGCCGCCTGCGTCAACTGATCGACCTGTTGAACGCGCGTGTCGAATGAAATGGCGTCCGATATCGCTGTGCCCTGTGCCGCGCGAAATAGGGTGATCCCGAAAAAAGGAGAACAAATGACTGCAATCATTCTGAACGGCAAGCAGATCGCCGAAGAGATTCGCCACGAGTTGGCCGGCGACGTCGCGGCGTTCATCGGTCGCTGTGGGGTTCAGCCCGGCCTGGCCGCGATTCTGGTCGGCGACGTCACGGCGAGCCAGGTCTACGTGCGAAACAAGGAGAAGGCAGCGCGCCAAGTCGGCTTGAACAGCCAGGTGCATCGGCTGGACAGCCGGACCAGCGAACGCGACTTGCTCGACCTGATCGCGCAGCTTAATCGCGACCGGACGGTTCACGGGATCCTGGTCCAGTTGCCGTTGCCCGACCACATCCGGCCAGCGCGCGTGCTGGACGCAATCGCTCCCGAGAAGGACGTGGATGCGTTCCATCCGGAAAACGTGGGACTGATCGCCCAGGGAAGGCCGCGCTACCTGCCCTGTACGCCGCACGGCATTTCCCAACTGCTGCATCGATCGGGAATTCCGACCCGCGGCAAGCGGGCGGTGATCGTCGGCCGCAGCGACATCGTCGGCAAACCGATGGCCCTGATGCTGATGAATCGCGACTCGCCGGTTGGCCCGGAATGTGCCAATGCCACCGTCACCGTCTGCCACACACAGACCGCGGATCTGGTCGATGTTGCGCGCAGCGCCGACCTGCTGGTCGCGGCGATCGGGCGCCCCAAGTTCGTGACCGCAGACATGGTGAAACCGGGCGCCGTTGTCGTCGACGTGGGCATCAACCGCACGGAATCCGGCTTGGTGGGAGATGTTGATTTCGAGGCGGTCAAACAGGTCGCCGGGTATCTGACGCCTGTTCCCGGCGGGGTCGGGCCGCTGACGGTGACCATGCTGCTGGTCAATACGCTGGCGGCCGCCAAGCGACAGGTCGATTGCGCCGCGTGACTCGCCCGACTGGGCGGACGCGCGTCGGTCGAACGAGGCCGACGCGACGATGGCGGGCCACGCTCTGTCGTGGCCGGAACCGGACGGACTCCAGCATTCGGACGGACGCGACGGCGCGCGTCCCTCCAGGACGGCGCGAACGCGTCGCGCTCAGGTCGGCGACTCGGCGAGCGCACGGCGCATTTTGTCACGGGCGCGGCTGAGTGTAGGGCCGATGCTGTTCTCTGGGACTCCGATCGCCGCGCTGATCTCGCGGTAGGTTTTGCCCTCTAAGTGGTACAAACGCACGATGTCGGCTTCGGTGTCCGTAAGACCGTTCAACAACCGTTCGACCTCTTCGCGATTGGTCAATCGCTGCTCGGGCGAGGTCGCTCCCGGGTCGGCCGCGTGCGAGTCGAGTCCGATGGTCGTTCGCGAGGCCGCGGAAGGACGCCGAAGCAGCTCGCGAACCATCACACGGCGGGCCACCACTGCCAGATAGGTGGCCAGACTGCTCTCCATGCGAAACCGCCGCAGCAAGGCGAAATCATCGTGAACGACCGCCGCAAAGAACTCGGCGACGAGATCTTCTTCGTCTTGAGGGCCGAGCGTCGATCCGCGGGTGCGGCAGGTGTGCCTGGCGACGTGCAAAACCAATCCGAGAAAACGTTCGACGAACGCGTCCCAAGCTTGCGGATCGCGGCTCAGGCATCGCTGCAGTAGCTTTCGGTCTAATTCAACCAGTGCCACGGGACGCCACCTTCGCTGTAGTAACTTGCCCGCGAGACCATCGATAAACAAGCGATAATCTGCGCCTCGAAGTCCGCTCTGTCTCGATTCTACGCACGTTTTGCATTTGAAACAAGCCTAAAGATGCCTTGCGCCGTTGAAGCGACGGTTCGGATCGCGTCCCGAAGCCTCGGCGTGGGCACGAGTTAGGCTCGTCGTTCGCCCGAGCGGTAAACGGTCAAACCTGACCGTCCTCAGCGGGAGGCGCGGTGGGAAGCGTCAGCGGGACACCGCGCTACGAGGGGATGGCGAGTGGACCGGAGCATGGTCAAACCAGAGGGGCGAGCGCGAGCGCAGGGCGCGCTGCGCCAACGGCCGAAATCCGAGGGCGCCCCCGCGATGCGCACGTTCACACACCAGTGGCATTGCTTCCGGGGGCGGCGATGTGTCGTGACAGGCGCCCCGGTTGCGCGGCTGCGCCACGGCCGGGGGCTTTGACGCAATGCGCGTTTGGCGTACACCCAGCAACCGCGCAGCTTCGGAGGCTTCGGTCTGTCTGCCGCACGCGGCAATCGATGTTCAACCGTCCGTCTTCACGCGCGTCGTCTACTTGGCCGCGCGTCGAGCTTTGACGATCTCTTCTTGGATCGCGGCGGGCACGCGGCGATAGCACAGCAGTTCCATGGTGAACGTGCCCTGCCCCTGCGTCATGCTGCGCAGGTCCGTGGCGTAGCCGAACGTCTGCGCCAAGGGGACTTCGGTATTGATCAAGGTCAGTCCATCTCGGCCGTCGGCCGACATGACCACGCCGCGCCGTCCCAGGATATCGCCGGTCACCGCGCCTTGGAACTGGCTCGGAATCTCGATATCGAGCTTCATGATCGGCTCGAGCAACACGGGATGCGTTTTCAGAAAAGTCTCGCGAAAGCAGCCCTGCGCACAGGTTTGAAAGGCTCGGTCACTGCTGTCCACCTCGTGATACGAACCATCCTGCAAGATCGCCTTCAGGCCGATCACGGGAAAGCCGGCCACGGGGCCCTTTCCTAGACAGGTTTCGAACCCTTTTTGGATCGAAGGGATATACTGCTTGGGAACGCGTCCACCGACCACTTCCTCTTCGAAGATGAACGGTTCTGGCGCGTCTTCGGGCAGCGGCTCGAAACGGCCAACGATGTGGGCGTACTGGCCCGAGCCGCCGGTCTGTTTCTTGTGTTTGTAATCGAACGCGACGGCCTGGGTCGGCGCTTCGCGATAACTGACCTTCGGCGCGCCGACTTGGACCGGAACCTTGTACTCGGCCCGAATCCGTTCCATGTAGATGTCCAGGTGCAACTCGCCCATGCCCTCGACCAGGATTTCGTTTGTTTCCTGGTCGGTCGAGACGCGGAACGTGGGATCTTCTTTGCGAAAACGCGCCAAGGCCTTGCCCAGTTTGTCGGCGTCGCTGCGGTTGGCCGGACTGACGGCGATCTTGATCACCGGCTCGGGCACGAACATGCTCTCCAACGTGCAGAACCCCGGATCGGCGGCGTAGGTGTCGCCGCTGGCGCAATCGACGCCCATGACGGCCACGATATCGCCGGCCTCGGCTTCGGAAATCTCTTTTCGCTGGTCGGCGTGCATCCGAATGATGCGGCTGAAGCGTTCCTTGCGGCCGGTGCGCTGATTGACGTACGTATTGCCCTTTTCGATCCGGCCTTGATACAGGCGGAAAAAAGTCAGTTGCCCGTAAGGGTCATCGACGATCTTGAACGCCATCCCCACAAACGGATGCTGAGGGCTGGCCACCAACGGAAACGTCTCGGCCCCGTTGTTCCACGTTTTGGCGTGGATCGAGCGTTCCAACGGCGAGGGCAGATATCGCGTGACCGCGTCCAACAGCAACTGGACTCCCTTATTCTTGTACGCCGATCCGAGGAAGACGGGCGTCGCGTTCAGATGCTGGACTGCCGATTGAGTCACCTGGTAGATAAGGTCGACTGAAATCTCCTCCTCGGACAATAGCCGCTCCATCAGATCGTCGCTGTACATGGCCAGGCCTTCGAGCATCCGCGTCCGCCACTGGTTCGCCAGCTCGATCGCGTCCGCGGGGATCGACTCGACGCGAATCTGCTCGCCGTCCTTGCCGTCAAAGTACAACGCCTGCATGCTGACCAGATCGACGACCCCCTGGAAGTGCTCGCCGGCGCCCAAAGGCACTTGCATCAGGATGGCGTCGTCGCCGAGCTTTTCCTTGATGTCGCGGACGACGCGGAACGGGTCAGCGCCGGGGCGGTCCATCTTGTTGATGAAGGCCAGACGAGGCACGTGATACCGGTGCATCTGGCGATCGACGGTGAACGTCTGGCTCTGCACGCCGCCGACGGCGCACAATACCAGCACGGCGCCGTCCAAAACGCGCAGACAGCGTTCGACCTCGACCGTAAAATCGACGTGGCCGGGCGTGTCGATCAGATTGATCGGATACCCCTTCCACTCGACCGTGGTCGCTGCGCTGGCGATTGTGATCCCCCGCTCACGTTCCAGGTCCATGTGGTCCATCGTGGCGCCCGCGCCGCCTCCGCCAACTTCTTCCATCCGGTGAATGCGCCCGGTGTAAAACAAGATGCGCTCGCTCAGCGTGGTTTTGCCCGAGTCGATATGCGCGGAAATTCCGATATTGCGTAGCTTGGCCAGGTCCATAGTCACAGGTAAAGGCGAATAGGGGAGGTCAACGGAGAGACCGGGTTGAACACTAAGGTCTGATCAAAAAATCGCACCTCTGGACGGCGGGAATGCCAGAGGCCATCTCCGTCTGGGCGTGATTGCTCGCGAGGGCCTTGAAACCCGTAATCAGGCAACGATGTCAGGCAACGATTGGTGATTTGCCACGAGCGGACTTCATCACCGCATCACGGGGTCGCAATCCTCGTCAAGATTAGCATCATAGCGAAAAGCGTGAAATCCGAAAGACCAATCTGACGGGATTGCGTAAATTTCCGCCGTGACTGGCCTCTCGGCCAGCTTGGCCCCCCAGTCATCTTGGTGCGCGCAGCCAGTTCCCGCCACGCACACCAATGTTCCAGCGCGCCCGGATGGGCCAGAGGCCGGTCACGGCGGGGGCAACGCCTCAGATTATCGCGGCATGGCAATATCTCCCCACGTGCGGGGCTCAGCGAGTGTCACTTCTGCTGCCTGTGCTTGCCAATGCGTCGTCTGGTCTCATTCGCGGCGCGACGCCGGACGAAATTGGGCAACCGGCGAGTCCGGTCATCTTGCCGCCCAGGCGGCGAAATCTAAAACGTGTCGTCGCCCAGCTACGGCGTGTCGCCCTGAGGCGCTGCGAGACGGGCAGCCAGCGCCAAAGCCGCGGCGGGCGAGTCGATCTGGCCGTCCAGTTGGGCATCGCGAACCGTATCCAGGATGCGCCGATAAGCCGGACCCGAGGGAATGCCGAGCGGGCGGAGGTCGTCGCCGCTGATCAGCGGCGGAGGATTCAGGATCTCGGGCGCTTGCGCCAGCCGGTCGGCAGCATAATCGACGTCGGCCGTGTGGCCATCGACGACCGTGGCGATTGCGCGCGCCAGTTCCAGTAGATCAGTGGCTCGATCTCGGATCAGAATTCGTTGTAATTGCGGCCACGGTGTGCTGCGCGCTGCGCGAATCGTGGCCTCGTGTTTCAGCAGAAACCCGGCCTCCTTATGGTCGGCCACACTCAGCCTCAACCGTCGGCAGACGAGACCCAAATCCGGCGGATGGCCGGAATTCGGAGAAAATGCGGCACGCATCAACGCCGCCAGCGCCACCGAAAACCGCTCGGTGCGGAGATGATCCAGGATGGCAAGCGTGGCTTGCCATGCCGCGGCCGAAACGTCTATCGCCGAGCAATCGGCAACCGACGGCACGAACGAGTTCAGCTCGGGCAGAACGACGACGAGCAGCCCGGTCGAGGCCAGCAGTTCGACCGCGCGCCGGCGGTTGCGGTCGACGAGCATCCGTCGCAGTTCGGCGCCGATCCGCTCGGCACTGACCACGGTCAGTTCCGAGGCGTGCCCGTGAACGGCGGCCAACGTGTCTGGATCGAGCGTGAATTGAAAGGTGCTCGCAAAGCGAACGGCGCGCAGCATCCGCAGCTTGTCCTCGCCGATGCGCGCCGCCGGGTCGCCGATCGCCCGCACGACCCGGCGCGCCAGATCCGCCCGTCCGTCTACGTAATCGACGACGCGCTCGGCCAGCGGATCGAAAAACATCCCGTTGATCGTAAAGTCGCGGCGCATCGCATCTTCTCGTGCGCCGCAGAACGTCACGCGGTCGGGGCGCCGGCCGTCGCTGTATCCCAAGTCGCGGCGAAACGTCGCGACCTCGACCTGCCCCGCGCCGGCCGGCCCGAGGACCGTGATCACGCCGAAGGCCGCACCGAGTGCTAGCGTCCGGCGGCGTCCGAACACGTCGCGAACCTGCTCGGGCGTGGCGTCGGTCGCCACGTCATAGTCCTTCGGTTCGAGCCCCATCAATCGGTCGCGGACGCAGCCGCCCGCCCACAGGGCTTCGAATCCCGCCTCGCGCAGTCGGCGGACTACGTCGACGGCAAACAGGCGTGCGCGTTCAGGGTCCACGGCAGGCATGGCTGGGCTCATACGGACGGAACGTTGGGTCGCGCGCGTTGTCCAATCATGCTTTTCGGGTTGTCGCGCTCGCCCGAGCACGGGATTCCCGCGGCCTGGCCCCCGACACTACCCGCGGCATTTAGCCTTGACATCGCACTAGTCGGCCTCGATCGGCACGCGCGTCGCGGCGCAGACCGCATTGCGCAGCAGACGGACGAACAGCGGCTGATCAAAATCTTTCGCCTGGCCTAGCGATGTGTAGAACGACCAGCCACCATCGGCGCGAGCGAATGTCCAGGCTACCGGTTCGCTCGGATGGCCTTCGACCGTGCCGATCACCAGGACATTAGTCCCGGCAGCCAAGGGCGAGGTTTTGTACAACGAGCCGCCCGAGACAAACGACGATGTCGCGGCGCCGCGCAACAGCTCGTGGTCGTCGGCCCCGTCCGCAATCCGGATCGTAGCCGACAAGCGATTTCCGTAATGGTCGTGATAGTTGCCGCCGAGCACCTGGGAATCGAACTCGGGCCAGTCCTCGCGTTCCTCGGGAAGCGGCTGATTGCGGAGACTGAACGCGTGCGATGCGGTTCGGATCGCAATCACCGGTTTGCCGGCTTGGACGAACCGCCGCAGCGCAGCCATCTGTTCAGGGCGCAACGCCCGGCGGCGGACGCTGAAGATCGCCGCGTCGGCTTCGTCGAGCGCGTCCAGGCCGGGGATATCGTGTCGGTCGGCATCGCTGCCGAATACATAGCAGACGCGAAACCGTGTTCCTAACCGGGCCAACGCGAACGCGGGCAATGTGCGTTCCGTCTGATACTCGTCTTCGGCCATGACGATGGCCACGCCAGGCCGGCGGTCCTGCGCAAAGCGAAACGGGGCGTGGTCGCCCAGGATCTGATCGCTGGTGATCGTCGGACAAACGTATTTCTCGATATAGGCCACGATCAGATCGGTTCCCGTGAAATGGCTGACATGCGGCGCCATCGCCGGGTTGTACATCGTGTCCGTCAGATCGCGCAGCAGGACGACCCGTTTGCCGTTTTTGGCCATTTGGCGCAAGCCGAAGGGTCGTCCCAGCACGCACATGTTCGTGTGGACGCCGGCCAGAATCACGTTCTCGATTTTGCGCTGCTCCAAAATACTCCAAACTTCCTCGCCCCGGTCGCTGATGAAATCCCGCGCGGCGTCGATCGCGATCAACGCGTGTTGTCGAGTCCACGGGGCCCCCGGATTGCGGCCGAGCGCGGTCAGCTTGGCGACCCACTGGGCGTGTTCGTCCGGGTCATCGTCTTCGCCGCCATCCGTTTGGTCGATGGGGTACACGGCGTCTTTTTCAGCAGGAATCTGCGAACACCACGCGCCGATATCCACCGGCAGCGCCGCGGCCCGCGGCGTCTCGATCGCCCGCTGGCGCGCGGGGTGATCGGCATAGGCGGCCATACAGTCGCTCGGAGCATGGATGATCGTGACCTGTGCGGCGCGGGCGCGAGCGAGCACGGCGTTCAGACGCGGGGCGAACTCGTCGATCCGGCGAACCGCGTTCAGACAGTGATGCGAATCCCAGACGTCGCAGACGATCAAAGCCGTCCGCGCGGGATCCCAGGCCTCGTTGCGCACCAACGTATGGTGACGACCGCTGCCGGGGCTCGTCTCCTGAGCGTAGCGAAGCTGCAACTCGAGCGCCGTCGTTTCGGCCGCGACCGCCGCGGCGATCCCGTCCGGCCCGCCCAATGCGAGAAGCACTGCGAAGAAAACTCGTCGCCGCATCGGAACACCTCGGAAATGAACAGAAAAACGCGCCTGATCCTGGCTTTCACGGCCCGTCGCGACACGCGGCTGGTCCAGGCGTTTTGCGCGCTGCAGGTCCGCACACGCTGCGCCAGGCACGCATCCAGAACCGTCTTGTACCAAAGAACAACTCGCATGTCATCTAGACGTACGGCGGACGAGCGTCGAGCGTGGCGTGGCTCAGCACTCGCTGGCCGGCAGCGCAGCCGCAGGGCGTGGAAGAGACTTTCGAAGCGCCGTCGAAGGTCGAAGGCAAGACGCCGACCGCTTCGATTCGCGTTGGAGCCATCCTGGCAAACCGACGGTCGCTCGGTATGATCGATATTCCGTCCGGCCGAGCCCGTCGTCTTGGGCGACGGCCTTCGGTCTACGACGAGGCTTGCCGCGCGGATCCGGTCCACCTGCGCGCGGCTCGAGTCGCCCGAGCGACGGCGAACGCACAGGCAAGAACGCGCAGCGGAAAGAGGAAATCGCCATGCACAGACGCAACTTTTTGGCTTCGATGGCCGCCGTGACCGCTGGAGGAACCCTCTCAGGAACGGTCGCCGGCGCTGGAACGGCACCGCCAGCGACAGGCGAGCGGCGCACACCA
>JAVYAJ010000445.1:0-30097 GCA_032229885.1 Candidatus Anammoximicrobium sp.
TCACGTCTCTCCCGACTACGACGCGCGCGCCGAAATCTCAGCGTCCTCAGCGTCTCTGCGTTTCCGAAACGTATTTTCCTGTGGTCGGGCCAGTTTGCCCGCGCAAGGACGTCGATGAAACGCAGAGACGCAGAGGACACAGAGCTACTGCAAGCACAAGATGTAATCCTTCAACAACTTAACGCTGTCGCTGTCTGAAAAACATTGTCGAAAAGTTCACGATGTTTGAGGTTAGTAGTACAGACTTCTAGGCGACGGTGATGGAATGACCTATGGCCAAAATGCACGGTGATGGCGTCGCGCCCAGAGTCTGTCGAAGTATCATTTTTCCTCCCATTTCGACCGGCGGCGAGCGGAAAGAGTGTACGAATCGGGCGACTTTTCCGATTCTGTAGACAATGCCGAAGGTATCGAACAACGGCGAGGCGGAACCTACGCAAACGCAAATCGGACGCCATTCACACGGCTCGGCGTCCGTCGGGCAGCGTGCGGTCCGGCGCCGCGTCGGGGATCGCCTAGGTTGTCGGCAGCCATCAGAAATGTTGCGAATGGCCGAGAGTCGGATGGGATTGCTGTCGCTGCGCGCCTTGTGTTGCGGGTGCCTGCTCCTGGCAGCCGTGGGCTGCTCGCGCACGCGCTATCGCCTGGCGGCCGACCGCGACGCGGCGACGCTGCTGATCGAAGAGTCTTGCGGAACTCCCTGGCAGGCGCCCTCCGCGTTCTCGGTCTATCCGGATCCCGAGTCGCGGTTCTACGATCCAACGCCGGACGACGACCCCTTGCTGCCCGTGCCTGCACCGGAGCTGTATGCCTACCGCTTGCCGCGGTTCTCGCCCCGCGATCCGGCGCGGTTTCGCGGAAAAGCGAACGGCACACCATCGGCCCAGCCGGCCGTCGCGCTGCGGGTCTCGGACAGTCCGAACCAGCGGCAGGCGGACGGCGCGCACCAACCCTTGCCAAAAGATCCGTGCCCGACGATTCGCCAGGCCTCGTACCAGGCCGAGGAAGAAGCGCGAGACATCACGACGATCGACCTGGAACAGTTGTCACTGGTGCTGGGCGTGTCCGTCGAGGAATTGCAAATCCTGCCCATTCCGCAACCGATCTGGCAGTCGCTGCCGGACCAGAGCTTGAAGCGGATGTTCGAGTTCGCCTCGGTGCGCGAAGAGTATCGGCGCTCGTTCGACCAGGCGCCCCGCGACGAGCAGCGCGACCGATCGCAGCGGCTGGCTTTGGAAGACATCGTCGAGCTGGCGTTGATCAACAGCCGCGAGTACCAGACCCAGAAGGAACGCCTGTATCTGACAGCCCTCGCCCTGTCGCTGGAGCGGTTCGACTACGACGTCAAGTTCGCGACGACCGGCAACCGCGTCGGCGTCAACTATCTCGACGGCCCGGCTTCGCCCGGACGACAGAGCGCGCTGGGGATTCCGACGACCGTGACCGGCGAGCGGTTGCTGGCCAGCGGCGGCACCGTGCTGGCTCAGTTCGCCAACCGCATCATGTTGACGTTCAACGGGCCCAGCGGATTCGCGGCGGATGTCGGTTCGGATCTGTTGTACGAGGTCTCGCAGACGGTGTTTCAACGCGACATCCTGTTGGAAAACCTGACGCAGGCCGAGCGAGATCTGGTGTACGCCCTGCGCAACTTTGCCCGGTTTCGCAAGACGCTGTTCCGCGATCTGGCCACGCAGTACTATCAACTGCTGCTGATCTATCGCAACATCGAGATCGTCTCGCAGGACTATTTCAGCAATCTCCGCGGCTTCAACCAGAGCGAGGCCGAGTACCGCGCCGGGCGGCTGCCCCGGTTCCAGGTGGATCAGTTCGAGCAGAGCACGTTGACCAGTCGGCGGCAGTTGATCAGCACGTGCAATAATTTGGAGCAAACGCTGGATCGATTGAAGATCCGCATCGGCCTGCCTCCGGAACTGCCACTGAACCTGGATCTGACCGAGCTCGAACAACTGACGCTGCGGGACGAGGTGACGGCGGTCGCCGAGCGGGTGCGCCGCGCGCGACGGAACCTGATCACCGAACGCGAGCTGCCGCGGCCCGGCCGCGCCGCGCTGCTGAACGCCTCGGTCGACCTGGTCCGCAAGATGCTGCTGGTCGAACAGCTCCAGCAGCGATTGGGCGAGGAAGCGCCCGCGTTGCCTCGGCTCCAGTTGGAACTCGCGACATTGGCGGCCGCCGAAGCCCAGTTAGAAGTGCAGTTCAGCCAGGAGGTGCTGACGCAGGAAAGGGCCGTCGTTCCAGCGGCCCCGCCGCTGCGAATCTTTCAGCGGACGATGGATCTGGTCAATGCGCTGCTGGTGCTGACCTCGCGCCAACTGCGGGTCGCCGAGCTGCGAGACCTGGACGCTGGGCAGCGGCTGTCGATCCAGGACCGCGCGGACGACTTGCGTCAGCGCTGCGGCGCCATCCAGGATGACTTGAGCAAGATGATCGCCGAACGGCGATTGGAACGAATTCCGGAGCTGGTCCGGACGGGCGCCGCGCTGCTGGCCGACACCCTGGCCGTCTCGCAGCAGATGCAGGCCCTGTTGCCCTCCCGGCCGCGCGAGGCCGAGGCGGCGTTGCAGGAAACGCTGGCGGACGCCGATCGCTTGATCACCGAAGGCACGACCCTGCTCACGGACGAGGCCGGCGGCTTGATCCCGATCGAGATCGACGTCGAAGACGCCATGCTGACCGCGTTGACGCTGCGGTACGATGTGATGAACCAGCGCGAGATGCTGGCCGATGCCTGGCGGGACATCAAGTTTACCGGCGACGACCTGAAATCGGTGCTGAACCTGCGAGCCAGCCAACGGATGCGGACGCGCAGCGGCGTGAACCGGCCGTTCGATTTCACGTTCGACGACAGCGAAACCAGCCTGGGGCTGACGTTCGACGCCCCGCTGAACCGCCGCGCTCAGCGAAACCGATTTCGTAGATCGCTGATCGATTACAACGCGGGGTTGCGATCGCTGATGGAGAAGGAGGATGCCGTGAAGCTCGAGGTCCGCGACAGCCTGCGAAAGCTGGCCCTGGACCAGGAGCAGTATCGGATCGACGTGGCCAGCGCGGCGCTGGCCTACGAGCGTCGCATCAGCACGCGGTTGCAACTGCGCTTGGGGGTCCAGAACATCCGCGTCGAAGACGTGCTTGACGCCCAGCGCGCGTACACGGGCTCTTTGAACCAAGTGGCCGGCTCGCACATCCAGTACATCCTCGATCGCATCGGCCTGTTCCTGGATCTCGAACTGCTCGAGGTCGACGACACGGGCTTCTGGCAATCGTTGTACGACGACAACTTGCAGCCGACGCCGAACTTCCAATTGCCCGAATACCTGAGCCCCGCCTACGGTCGCCTGCCTCGCCGCACTTGGCCATCGCACCTGATCAAGCGAATGCTGCACGTGCCGCCCGGCGAGACGGTCATCTATCGACCAGAGGGCCAGGCGTCGGATACGCGCGAGCCAATCCCCGCTCCGCGTCCCGACGCCGGCGGGCCGGCGCCCGCGGTGCGCGGCGGCGATCCGGCGGGGACGGACAACTGAGGCCGACTCGGCGAAACCGAGCCCGCCAAGTCGGCGCGGCGGGCTTTGGCGGGCGGCGATCGCCGCCCGCCCGTGACGCGGACACGGCGGTCGTTTCACGCGGCGGCGACGAATCGCGCCCGATCAGGGTTTGCGCTTGTCGGCCAGCGCTTGGGCCTTGGCCGCAAGCTTCGCGTTGCCCGTCGCCTTGACCACCTGCCGCAGGGCTGCATTCACCACGTCGTTGTGGCCTGGGCCAAGCTGCTCGGCAATCATCACGGCGGCCAAACAGGCCTCTTCTTTCAAGGTGGGATCCGTCAGGTACGACGCGACCAATGCCAACGAGTCGGCCGTGCCGATCTGGCCGGCCGCGCTCAGGACGAGCCGTTTCTCTTCGACGCGTTCGGCGCGCTCCAGGGCATTTTTGAGCGTGGCGAGCTTCTGGGCGGCGGGCGCATCCTGTTGGGGCGTCAGCCGCGCGACCCCGCGCAGGGCCAACACCTGGATCGTCCGGCTCGGCGACGCTTCGACCAAGCCGACGAGGGTCGGCAGCGCGTCGGGGGTCGGCCATTCGCACAACACGCGCATCGCGCCTTCGCGGACCGTGACGTCGCCATCGGCGGCGGCCGCTTTGACCAGCGTCAACGCCGGGGCTCCGCCCGCCGCCCGCAGCAGACGAAACAAGCCGACTTTGGCCTCGCCGGACGCGCCCGGCAGCGCCGCGCCGATCCCTTCGACGATCGCCGGCGGCGTCGCGGTCGCGGTAAACGTCAGCGTCTGCCCCTCGCCGACGGTCTTGCTCGCGGCCACGCCGTCGACGGTGTAATCGATCCGCAGCTTCTTTGCCACGCCGTGGATCGGGTCTCCAAAGTTCCCGTTGGTCGCCTCAACGGCCATCGCTCCGTCGGTGACCAACGCGGCCACCTTGGCCGTCACGTCCGCGGACGTTCCCTCGGGCAGGTCGCCGTACTGGGCTTTGACGATCACGACATCGCCGCGGACCGGCGAGGTCTGCCTGGCCACCAGCCCGGCCAGCGCGGCCTCGGCTGCCTGCGTTTCGGCCGGCGAACGGGCTGCGACCAAAATCTTCAACAGAGCCGCCAACTCGGCGGGACCGGCTTGGTCTCGCAAGGTTCGCAGCGCCGCCAGACGCACAGTTTCGTCCGCATCGGCGGCGGCCTTGAACAGCGCAGCCATCGCCCCGGCGGCGGTTCGCAGGCCGATCATCTCGACGGCCAAGCCGCGGACGCGAGCGTCCCGATGGCCGAGCATTCCGAAGATCACGGCGTCGGCGTCCCGACCGGGAAAGCTGCCCAACGACTCGCGCGCGGCGCTAGCTAGCTCCGGCTGATCCGACAAGGCCAGCTCGGCCAACAACGACAGGGCGTTCGCATCGCCCAGCCGCGTCAAGTTGCGGATCGCGGCCAGACGGACCGCTGGTTCGCCATGAATCGCGATGTCCAGCAGCGCCGGCCCGGCCGCCGCGTCGCCACGTTGCCCCAGCGCGCCGATGATCAGTTGTTGTTTGTCAGCGGGCAGCTTTGGCAATTCCGCCGCCAGCGCGGCCGTGACCTGGCCGCCGGGCATCTCCATCGCCGTCCGCACAGCGGCGGCCGTCAGCGGACGGTCCGTGCCGCGGAGCGCTTCGAGCAGCAACGCAATGCCCTCGTTCTGGCGACCGAGGATCGCACCGCGCAATGCGGCGACGCGGATCGGCCGAGCGGCCGTCGTCAGCGTTCGCAGACGATCAAAGATGGCCAGCGAAACGCCCGCCTGGCCCTCAGCGGCCAACGTCTCGGCACAGCGAAACAGGCCTTCACACAGCGCGGGCTGGATGGCCGCCGGCGCCTGGTTCAGCGCCGCCTGCAGCGCGTCGGCCGCGGCGACCGTGCCGATCTGCCCCAGCGCCCGGGCCGCGGCTTGGGCCACGTCTTGCTCGGCTGAGGACAACCGTCGAGCCAGCGGTTCGACGGCGTCGGCGTCGCGCCGCACGCCGAGGCTGCCCATGACGCCGATCAACAGCCGACCGTCGACTTTGGCTAGGCTGTCGCGAAGAGCCTGACTCGCCGCCGGATCAGGGATCGTCTCCAACGCGTAACGAGCCATGTGCGCAAGCTGCGCGTCGGTCAACAAGGCGGCCAGCGCGGGAACCGCCTGGGCGCTCGCGATACGAGACAGCTCGCGGCAGGCAGTCGCTTTTTCGAATTGTCCCGCATCCGATTTGAGCACGGTGATCAGCGCGGCTTCGTCCGCGGCGGTCGCGACGGAGGGACGCCAGACGGCGAATGCGGCGATCAGTATCGCCGTACATGCCGCCAACATTCGGATGATCAGGTCGGGTTGGTGAGGGGATCGATATGTCATGACAGGGGCTGCTCCTCGGCTGTTGTTTCAGCGGTTATTTCTGCGGTTGTTTCGGGTACTGCCTCGGCGATTTCGGGAAAGGCCGGGCTCCAACGAGTCTCGCGGTCCGTCGGGCGCTCGCGAGCCCATGGCAGCGGGCGAACGAACGACGCTCCGGGCGGCGCCGCGGCTCGCAGCCGCGCGGGCGCGGCCGGCGGCAACGTCAATAGACATAGGGTTCGCGCAGGGCTCGCGAGCGGAGGCGGTTGGCCTCGTCGTCGTTGATGAACTCCTCTTTGACGGGATCGTATTTCAGATCCCTTTTCAGCCACATGCAGATGTTGGCCGCGTGGACGGTGGACATCGAATGATGCATCACGGCGGGGTTGGCCACCGTCGGTTCGCGGCTCTTGACGCAATCGAGAAAGTTGCGCATGTGGTCCAGCGCTCGGCCGGTGCGAGCCACATACTGGCCCACGACCTTTTTGAACTCGGTCAACAGGGCGGGCGACGAGACGTCCGGCTTCGAATAGCCGTCGGCCGCGGCCGCCCAGCCCTCGGTCCCGTCGAACCGTTCGCCGCACGAGCCATGCCAGTACTTCTCGCCGCGCGACAGGATCATCTTCACGCCGCTGGCAAAGTGCGTCACCATGCCGTCGCCGGTCTCGTTGTGAACGTACTCGTACGCGACGGGCGAGGTCTCGGCGCAGTCCAATCCGGCCTGCGCCTGGGCGAATGTGTGGGCACCCCATTCACCGATGCAACTGGTGTGAAAGTCATAGTGGCCGCGCCAACCGCCGCTGACATAGCTGGGGTTGTAGGGACGCCACGGACACGGCCCCAGCCAAGCCTCCCAATCGACCTCGTCCCGTGGAGGCTGCGGCGCGGCGGGCAGCCAGTCGTGCCGCATTTCAGCCGCGTCCCACGGCGCGATGTGGGCATACGCCGTGTGGATCTTTCCCAATCGACCGGTCCGCGCCATCTCGATGGCGAACACATGATTCGGCTCGCTCAGCCGCTGGGTGCCGGTCTGATAGACACGAGCATAGCGACGCGCAGTCTCGACCACCGCCCGGCCTTCGGCGATGGTCATGCACGACGGCTTTTCCGTGTACACGTCCTTGCCGGACCGCATCGCCAGGATCGAGGCCAACGCGTGCCAGCGATCCCCCGTGGCGATCAGCACCGCGTCGAGATCCGTGCGTTCGGCCAAAAAGTCGTTGATCTCCGGATACGTGCGGCAGTCCTGGTTGCCGTACTGATTATCGACGAACTCCTTGACCACCTGCCGCTGACGCTTCTGCAGATCACAGATGGCGACGAATTGCACGTCCGGATTGCCCATCAGCCACCGCAGGTCGCCCATACCTCGCCCGCGGAGGCCGATGCCGCCACAGACGATCTTTTCGCTGGGCGTCACGGCGCCGTCGCGACCAAGCACGGCCGCCGGAACGATCGTCGGAACAGCCAGGATCGCGCCGGTGCGGACCGCCGATTCCAGAAACTGGCGTCGCGTTGTCTTCATCATGTGCATGATCATCAATCTCCATAGCAGGCGAGCGATGGGGGGAAGCGATACGCAGCGGCGCGCCGATCCGAACGGCGGTTCGAGCGGGCGAGCCGCCGTGGGACGTTCGGCGCGCCCGCAGGGTCACCGTCCACGTGATCCGACAGGACGCGATCTGTGACGGGCCGAAGCGCGAATAGCGGGGGGACGCGAGATCCGTCGGCTACGCATCCTCTCGCGGCTGGTCCTGTGGCCCGCACGTTCTCCCGCGCGGCGCTCGGCGCCGGCCAACCAACGGCGCGACGTCGATCGCCAAACAGTCATTGTGGTTCTTGGCCGGCAGCGACGCAACATGGAGGAACGTCGGGCAACCGCCTGGCCGCTCGATCTTCGGTTTTCGTCCAAGACAATTTTCCGAACGATGAACAGACGCTTCTGCCGGGATGCGCAGACGCGCAGTGGAGGCGTCTGGCCCGTTTCGGCTTGACCGTCTTTGCCCGAGGCGAGCGGTGGGCGAAAAGTCAGCTCGCGTCGAGCCCCGACGCACACGCCTCGCAGTCAGAGAGCGTCCGCGCGAGACCGGGCGGCGTAGGCTCGCAGCTCGGCCAGCTCGCGCTCGCCTCCGCCCGATAGGATCGGCCACCGCTGGGCGACCTTGAACTCGGGGTGGTCGTCGTCCACGTGAAACGACGGGGCAAAGCGTTCCCGCTTCCATTGGCTGCCGAGCCACAGGCGAACGAACCGCTCGATCCACGCCGCCAGTTGCGCTCGATCGTGCGGCCCGGGCTGAGATTCCAACCGCTGCAACGCCTCGGTCGGCGTCAGGCGATCGACCAGGATCAGGCGTTCGAGCTCGCCCAGCAGGTCATACGGCATCAGATCCGCCTCGTCCGTCTGTTCGGCCGACGGCGGTCGCAGCTCGGCCGTGGGCGCTTGTCGGTTCACCGCGGCGAGCGCCGGCAGCGGCCCGAACCCGTTCGGTCCGTGGCGTTCCATCCACGTCAGCCAGCGGCGCAGAAACGGCTTGTCGATGCCGGCGATGGGCGCCAAGCCGCCGCACGTGTCGCCGTCCATCGTGGCATAGCCCACCAGGGCTTCACTGCGATTGCTGGTGGCCAGCAGCAAAGCCCCATGGACATTGGCCAACAGCCAAACGCCCGGGCCGCGGGCCCGAGCTTGGACGTTCTGCAACGCCGTGTCATCCCGCTCCCAGGTCAGTGGTCGCGCGATCGCGCGGGAAACCGTCGCGACATACGCTTCGACCATCGGCTGTACGTCGAAACGCAGGCAGCGGACGCCGATCGATTCAGTCACCGCGCACGCGGCCTCCCACGTGACGGTCGAGCTGTTGCGGGTCGCTTGATACACGCAGCTCAACAGCCGATCCAGCACGCCGCGGACGTCCCTGGCGTCGGCCAGATCCGAGATGTGCGATAGCTTGCCGAGCAACCGATCCAGCCCCAGTTCTTCGCCGCCAAAATGCACAGCCAGCGCAGCGAGGATGGCGACCACCGCCGAATCGACGCCGCCGCTGAGCGAAACGGCAAAGCCCCGCGCGCGGCTCTTTCTCAGATAATCGAACAGGCCCAGCGCAATCGCCCGCGCGAACTCCTCTTGCTGGACGTGCGCTCCGGCTTCCCAGTCGGCGAGCGGCGGCGTCGCAACCGGCGTCGCAGCCGGCGTCGCAGGCGGCGGATCAGGCGCCGACGGCGCCGGCTCGAAACCGACGCGGATCAGCGTGGTGGACGTCGTCGCCGCGGGCAACGCCTCCGGTGGCAGGTCATTCGCGCCCACGGCATCGAGGTCCACAACGGCCGCAGTCAGGCCATAGTCCTCGAACGAGAATCGCCGTCCGGCCGCCAGCAACCGACCTTCGCTCGCGATCAACGCGCCGCCCTCATAGATCGCGCGACCGGTTTCGTTGCCCACCGCGTTCGCATGGACATAGCCAGCCGCGCAGGATCGCGAAGCATCGAGCACGCGTCGCCGACGGAGGCGGTATCGACCGAAGGCAAAATGGCTCGCGCTCGGGTTCAGGATCAGATCGACGCGCGAGCCCAGCCGGCGTTCCCACCCGGCGGCCGACAGCTCGTCACCGGCCGCGCGAGCGCGGTTCGCACCGACGCCGTTCGCTCTCGAGCCGTTCGCACCGACGGGGCTCGAGTTGTCGCCCTCGGCGTTGTCATCGGTGGAATCGTCCTCGAAGCGCGTGCCCGCGAGGCGCGAGTCTCCGCCGATTTCGACGGCGATGGTCAGATCGCCCTGCGCCGTGTTGAATCGGAACGTGACGTCTCCCAACGGATAGCGCCGACCCGCGAAGTCCCGTTCGACACACAGGCCGCGAGGCCAGGGGCGAAACCAGCGCGGCTCGGCGCAGATCCCGCCGGACGCCAGATGTTGCTTGGCCACAAAGCCCAGCAGGCGTCCGTCGGCAGCCAGGCACGCCGCGTTGAATAGGGCGCCGTCGTGGGCGATGGGCAAGCCCAGCGCGACGATCATCTCCTGCGTGTGGGGCAGGATTTCCTCGAGTACGGCCTGCGCCGTGCGCGCCACGGCAGGCGAGCGAAACTCGTCTTCGCAGCCATAGCCCGTAACGCACAGCTCGGGCAAGCACAACACGTGGATCCGCTGGTGGCGGGCCGCCCGCAGGGCATCGAGGATGTGACGCTTGTTGTCTTCCCATGCCAACGGCGTCTGGTTGAGGACGGCGGCAGCGACGCGAAGCGGCCTCATGGACGAGTCCTGGGAGATCCGGCGACCCATCCGGCGACCACGGCCCCTACGGCCAGCGCGACGAGCCCGCCGATGAAGAGGGAAAAGACACGCTGAGCCGAACGTTCGAACATCGAGAAGGCCGGTTCATAGTACGCGCCCAAACCGTGGTCCCGCATGTCCGTCCACGCCTCCCATGCCTCCGTCGGCGTGAGTGTTTGGGTTTCCGCCAGCGCGGCTTTGATATCCTGGGCCGAGGGGCGCGGCGGCGGTTTGGCCATATAGTAGGAGACGCCCGTAGCGCCGGCCACCAGCAGTCCACCCGCGGCCAGAACCATGGCCGCGGCGAAGAGAACTCCGCGACCGCGGCTCCACGCGCGGCGCCTCGCCCCGTCCGGCGCCTCGACGGCCGGCTGCAACGCGCGAATCTCCCGCCACGAAGGAACCTCGACCTGGGCGCCACAGCGACACGCGATCGACTGGCCGGCCTCGCTCAGGCCGACGACAAGCTTCGCCCCACATTTTCCACAGGGCAATTGGTACTTCATCCCGATTCGCTCCCAATACCTACTGTGCGTCACTCGATCGCGCGGGGCTGGTGCGCGCTGCGCGGCGTCGCGAGGACTGTGCCGCCGCAAGAGTTCGCGTCGCGGGCTCGCCGCGGCGGCCTTGCGCTCGCCGCGGCGACCGGCGCCGCGCCGCGGATGGCTCGCACGGCTACCGCGCGGGCGACGTGCGAGGCAGGGCTCGTCGGCGCCACGGGGCGGATCGGCGGCGGATCGGAACCTGAACTTCGACGGCGGCACAAGCTCCGTCGCGACCACCTCATGCGAGGCCCCCCGATCCGACGGTCACCGCACGATTCAAGCCGATTTCTCCGCCGCCGGACGATCCGTCGTCTCGTCGCGCGACGTGGGCGACTCGAGCTTGAGATCCTCGAATCGCAAGACCGGTGTGCCCGTAGGATCCGAATCCTTCGGTTCTGCCGCCGGTTTCGCGTTCTCTTGCTTCGGACCTTCTGTTTGCCGCTCGGTCGTCGGACTCGAGCTGCCTTCGGCCTGTTCCGGTTGCGTCTTCTCGTTCTCCTTCGCACTGTCCTGCAGGATCGAGCGTTCCCGCGCGTCGGCGTCCGGGGCGACGCGCTGCCGAACCGTGGGCTCGCCGGCCGGCGCTGACGAGGCGGATGGCGCCGGAGATGGAACTGTCGGGGCAGGATAATAGTACGTCATCGTCGGCGACAATTCCGAGTAACACGGATCCACCGGCACCCGCATCACAACCGTGCGCGGGACGCACTGTTGCGTTTCATACGCCCGCCACGTCGCGATCGTCCGCGGCTCGCGCACGGTCTGGTTTTCCGTGATCCACTTGCAGACCCGGACAGGCACGTTCTCGGTCCGTTCCTCGTACACCACGCGTTGGGTCGTGACCGGCACTTTGCGGACCATCTCCTGTTCGACCCAGCGGCATGTCCTGACCGGAACCTTGTAGTTGATGCGTTCGGTCACCGGCTTTTGCACAGTCACCGGAATCTGCCGCACCTCTTCCGTCTGTTCCATCCGGCAGACTTTGACCGGGATTTTCTCGACCACGACTTCGTCCACGTATCGAGTCACCTGGACCGGGCGTTTTTCCGTCACGACGCGGGCGACATAGCTGGTCTCCGGCCGCTGGACGGCCACCACGTTGGGCACGTACTGCTGTTGGACGGCGTAGCTGCCTTGTCCCGCCGACGGCACCCAATACAGGCCGGCTCGACGCCAGAACGTCGCGCCCGTCGTCGGATCGGCCGCGTAAGCGCCCGGCAACCACTGCAACCGATTCCGTTCGCGCCCCGGCGTATAGACCCAGTTGCTCTGAACGCCTCCCTGGTCGACGTACTCGGTGCGGAGCGTCGTGACCGGATCGTAGACCGTATAATTCTGATCCTGCATGACGGTGTCCGTGACCGCCTTGCGCACCACGCGCTGTTCGTCGCGAGTGGTCTCTTCCCACACCGGCCGCTGGACGACCTGCCGCTGCTCGCGCATTTCCGTTTCCGTGACGTAGCGCACTTGATCGTAGCTGTACTCGCGGGTGGTCTCTTCCCACACCGGCCGCATCACGGTATAGCGTTCTTCGCGCTCGCCGGTTTCGGTCACAGGCTTAGCCACCGTATACCGCTGTTCGCGGTATTCGGTTTCCCACACCGGCCGCTGGACGGTTATCTGCCTGTCCTCGAACACGGTCTCGTATTCCAGGCGGTACGCCGTCACCGGTTGGTACTCGTGGACGGTGCTATACATTGTCCGGTAAGCCGGCTGGCAGCAATCCTGCGCGCTGACAGCCGCCGCGCCGCACAGGCTCAGGAATGTCACCGTCGCGATCCGCAGCATCATGATCTCACCCGCGCCTCTCGTTTACCGCTACGATTTGGTTTCACGTTGTCCTTTCTCTAGTAAGGTCAGAAATCCCAAAAATTTCAACACCTATACCCGCAAAAATTGTCGCATTGTTTGTTCCGAAGACAATGAGTGACGCTTGGATAAAATCGGGAATTCTGAGAAATCGGCTCAAGCTCCACGTTTTCTTAGCCGAACTACGCAGGCCACAAAGTCGAACTTGTCGATGTATTCCTCACAAAGCCTCCGTGCGGCGACGTCAATCGGTACGACAGCGCCGGCGATGCCAGCGATGCTAGCGATGCCGATGACACCGTGATCTCCTTCACGCCCTTCCGATTCCGACGGCCCGTTTGAACAGCCCTCGTCGGCATGGCGCGTCGATGGCGACGGGGCAGCATCACGAAGTTTGGCGCCTGCGCCCATCGCCCTTTCTCGCCTGGGCGATTGGTGCTTGTGTTGCGTTGGAAGCGGACGGATAATCGAGCTGGTTTTCGCGACCAACAAATCCCGGCCGACAGACGGCGATCGGCGCGGCAAGACTCGGGTCGCGTGGAGATAGGGCGCGCGATGGCGGATGCGGGATGGTTTTTCGCGGACGGCGACGTAGAACGCGGTCCGATCACAGAATCTCAGCTTCGGACTCTGATCGCGACGGGCAATCTGAAGCCTGAACATCAAGTCTGGAAAGAAGGGATGGACGACTGGGCGTTCGCCCGCGATGTGGCCGGGCTGTTCGACCGTGAGAGCGCGCCCGCGCCGACCGCGGGGGCTGGCCCTGCCGCGGGCGTCGATCCGCGATCCAAAAGTCCGCGACCCGCCAAGGCCGTGGCGGACGCCGCGACGTCCGCGGTCTCGCCGCGCTCGCCCGTGCTGCGGTTCGATGTCAAACGGCCGTGGGAATTGTTTCGCTATGCAGCCTTCCTGGGTCAACCTCTGCTGCTGGTGGGGCTGGTGGTGATCCTCCTGACGCGGGGATGTGACCGGCTGGGCCAGCGGCATGTGGCGCGCGCCCAGGCACTGGCTAGGCAGGCTGAAAGCGAGTTCCAAGACGGGTGGGATCGCCAAAAGCAACCGATCGAACAGGAACTGGACGAGCTGCGGGAACAAAACGCCCCGTCGCCCGAGCACAGCGGGCGCCGCTCACTGTTGGAAGGGCAACTGCGCACGCTGAACGAGGCGAAGCAGGCCGAACTGGAGCGCTTGCGCAGCGGGAAATGGCGCCAGTTGAATACGGCGGCCCACGATGCGCAGGTCAACCAGGTGCTGAGCAGCTTCTGGCGCGAAGGCATCTTTTGGGTAGGGGCCTGCCTGTTTTCGTTAGCGCTGTTGATCGTCGGGTTCTCAAGCCCCGGCCCGGAACGCTGGATGGCGTGGGCCATGCTCGGCGCGATTGTGCTGAGCCTATTCCTGCCGCAGAGCCAATGAGCGTCCGGATCGGATGAAAAACGACTTCGGATGATTTCCGGTTGATTCATTCCAGAGCCATCGGAGCGATGGCGCCCAAGGGTCGCCTGGATACAGCGAGAGATCCTGCTGCCAGGAAACTGCGAATCGATCGTAACCCGAAGCGTCCGCGAGGGACGAGGTCGGCGCGGCTTGCAGCGCCAGCGTTCGTTGCGACCGGATTGGGGCTGCATCCGCCTAGCAGGTTCGCGCCGGGATCGTCCGGTCCCTCGCTGACGCTTCGGGTTGCTGTCCAGTGCGACTTGCTCGCGACAGAGCCACTGGTCTGAAACACCGAAGTTGTTTTTCGCGCGATCCCAGACCGATGGCTGCCGCGGCGAGAACTGCCGCCGCGGGCATCCGCGAGAACGGTGGCTGGGCGCGAACCGACTTCGGGGGTCCGCGATCCGTCCACCGGCCGGCTGCCGCCCTCAAAAACTCGCGCACTCCCGCCACGCGGAATTTGCCGTCGCCCGCGCTCTTCGGTTGTAACGGGCAGTGACTGTCGTCCGAAGGCGGCAGCGGTCATTCGCGTTCGAACCTTGAGTCCGTCTGTCGCCTGGGAGAGGCGTCCCATCATGCGTCATCCGGCGCGTGCTGACGCGAGTCGCCGAAAACAATGCCGTGTCGTCCGGCCCGGGCGAGAATCACGGAATCTGTGAAAAGAGACGCATACATCGCCCACGCTCAATCTGATAGAATTGTCCCCGAGCGGCAACGATGAAACCCGAAGGCGCCATTCGCGATACGCCGGTCCGTCTGACAGACATGGCGTTTCAGGCGGCGTGCGTCGCGGCGGCAAACTGTCGTCAACGTTTTCCGCATGGGTCTAGGAGGATTGGGCTGTGACAGTCGTTCCGGCGTCGGAGAACGTTTGTCGACAACATCGACACCTGACGCAGCCGCGTGAACCAACCGTCCAACGCTTGAAAGACCATCTATTTTTTGCTTGGGAGCCATACGAATTATGAAGACGGCATCGAGATGGGCGGCGTGGGTTATGTTTGGCGTGGGATCAGTTATCTGGCTCGGCTGCGGCAAACCAGCCGTGGACGCGCCTCAGACCTACGCTGTTTCGATCAAGATCACCTATCACGACCAGCCCGTCTCGGGCGCAAATGTGACACTGATTCCGCAAGTACAATCCGGTCGAGGCGCGGCGGGCCTCACCGACGATAGCGGGTTGGCCAAGATGGGACTGCCGGGCCTGACGGACGGCGCGGTTCCGGGAAAGTACTGGGTGAGCGTCTCGAAGGTCGAGAGTGCGCAGGTCGACCCGAACGTCTCGGCGGACGAGTTCTACGCGCAGCAGACCACCAGCGAGGACGCCCCACCGTCGTCGCCCAAGCAACTGTTGCCGACAAAATACCTGGGCGGCCAGACGGGAGGGTTGGAGTGCGAGGTAAAGGAACAGCCGGACCAAACATTCGAGTTCAGTCTGACCGATTGAGTGGGACGTGTTCTGGCGCGGTCAATTTCTTAACCTACTACCGCTCCAACTGTTGTGCGTTTGAGCACAGATAGCCGCTGATAGCGTCTAAACGGGGCTGCCCGACCGCGTGCTATTGGCCGTTGAAGTCTTAGTCCGTATCGTGCGCGCATCTGGTGCACCGGTCTGTACACTACACTTTTAGGTTACGCGCACTGGCTCACGTTAGGCAAATGCAGACGACCGCGGCGCTGTGCATGTAGACCCTTTCGCTGCCGGGTCGCGAACCGGGAGCGTGACCACCTGTATAAATCACGCGCCGGTTGTCGGCGAGCGCTTCGGAGCGTCCAGAGGCAAAACGCGCGCCAGCGGGCACCCCATGCGCGCCCCGGTGTGCGCGCCCGTTGGCCGGGAAATCCTTGCGGCGACCGTTGGACGCCGTGCGAAATCCTCGTTGCCGGGCTAACGCCAGAATTGACGGGGATGTTCGGCGGCACTAGATTGACGCGGCGGTGGTCCGCGTTCCGTTTCGATCGTCGTAGGCCGGCCCCGTCGCGAGGCTGTATAACTCCATGACGCTCCGACTGTTCCTCTGGTCGATGACCGCCGCGCTGGCCGGCTTTCTGTTCGGGTTTGACACGGTCGTGATCTCGGGCGCGGAACAGGCGATCCAGGTTCTATGGTCGCTGAGTCCGTTGGTCCACGGGCTGGCGATGAGCGCCGCGCTGTGGGGCACGGTTCTGGGGGCGCTCGTCGGTTCGTGGCCCACCGATCACTGGGGGCGGCGGCGGACGCTGATGGGGATCGGCGTCCTGTATTTCGTCTCGGCGGTCTGGTCGGGCCTGGCCACCGACGCGATCTCGTTCATGATCGCCCGCTTCATCGGCGGATTGGGTGTCGGCGTCTCGACCGTCGCCGCCCCGTTGTTCATCGCCGAGATCGCCCCGGCCCGGCTGCGCGGGCGCTTGGCCGGGATGTTCCAATTCAACATCGTGTTCGGGATCCTGATCGCCTTTGTATCGAACACGCTGTTGGCCGACACGGGCCCGCAGGCGTGGCGATGGATGCTGGGCGTCGAGGCGCTGCCGGCGCTGGTCTATACGCTGATGTGTTTCGGCCTGCCGGAGAGCCCGCGGTGGCTGCTGGGTCGCCAGGCAGATCGAGCCGGCGGCTTGGTCGTGCTCCGGGCGATCGACCCGCTGGCGTCCGAGGCCGTGCTCGAAGCCAAGGCGGACGAGATCGCATCGGCGGCGGCCCAGGCGGCCAGCACCGGCCGCTTTTGGCGGCGCCATTTGCGGACGCCTATCCTGCTGGCGGTGTTGATCGCCTTTTTCAACCAACTGTCCGGGATCAATGCCGTGCTCTATTTCGCGCCCCGGATTTTCGAGCTGACCGGGCTGGAGGAGAAAGCGGCCCTGCTGCAATCCGTCGGGATCGGCGTGACCAACCTGCTGTTCACGTTCGTCGGGCTGTGGCTGATCGATCGGCTCGGGCGTCGGACGCTGTTGTACCTGGGTTCGGTCGGCTACATCGCCTCGCTGGGCCTTTGCTCGTGGGCGTTCTTCACCGAGACGTATGCGATCGTGCCCGCGTGCATCTTCGCCTTCATCGCCGCGCACGCCGTCGGTCAAGGCGCGGTGATCTGGGTGTTCATCGCGGAAATCTTCCCGAATCGGCATCGCGCGCAGGGACAGTCGCTGGGCAGCTTTACGCACTGGATGTTCGCCGCGCTGCTCACGCTGGCGTTCCCGTCGCTGGTCACGGCCTTTGCGCCCGGCTGGGTGTTCCTGTTCTTCTGCCTGATGATGGTGCTGCAGTTGGTCTGGGTCAAGTTCATGGCGCCGGAGACGGCGGGGCGTCCGCTCGAAGAGCTCGAACGGGCATTCGCCGCCCAGACGCCTGCGGTCGGCGGCTGAGCGGGGGGCGACCCGCGCGAACGCGGGCTGGACACGGGCCGAGACGCCGTCCGGCATCCACGCCGCGACGGCTCGCGCTGCGCGGGCGGGGCGTCAGTGAATGCCGCGATTGTCGTCTTCGGTTTTGGACGCCAGGCAGTAGCCGTTGTCTTGTCGGGCGACGTTGACTGCGTGTTTTTGACGGTACAGGTCGTGCACCTTTTCGGCGGTCAAACCGGACGCGATCATGGCCGAGACCAGGAAGTGCAGTACATCGACCAATTCCACGCGGATGTTCTGCAAGTCGATGCCGTCCTTGCTCCACCATTTCCACCGCAGCTCGGCTTTCAGCTCGGCCAGCTCGGCGTCCATCGCTTCCGCAAATCGCCGCAACCACTGGTTGGGCAGATCGTTCACCATGTGGCGTCCGTCGCGCGCGGCGGCGGCAATTTGCTCCATCCGCAGCGGTTCGCCCACGTCGTTGCGGACGGCATTGTTGGTGAACACGCGGTCGTTCAGGGCAGCTTGCAGCTCGAAAATAGCTCGCCACATGTCCGTGTCGGCCTCCGACGGCGCATCTGACATCCTCGGTCCTCTCCGATCTGATTGGATAGATTTGATTCAAGCCTGGAGGGCCAGGCCCGCGTATTCCGTGTTTCGCGGATCGCCATTGTACCGTAACACGAGCCCTGCGTCGCGGTGTTGGCGCCAGGCACGGTCCGCAGCGCCGGCAGAGGGCTACTCGACCGCCGCCCAGTCGATAAAATCGGAATCGTCCAGCCAGCGACTCAAGGGACCGCGCGAGTGGCAATCTCGGTCCGTACGACGCGCGCCGTGCGGGCAGGCTGGAACCATGGATCGAGGAAAACGCGTGGACGTGATGCCCTCGTCCGGGTGGTCCGCGGTCTTCGTCAGCCTCTTGCGCCCTTGGTCGGGCCGCAGGCAGAACCTCGCGCGCCAGGACAAGCGACATGACAGAGGATCTCTTGCGTATCGTCGAATCCACGACCCTCGACGCCGAAACGATCGCCAGCCAGACGGCGCAGATCCACGCCGACGCGTTGCGCGCGTCTCGATACCTGCGCACGCCCAACTTCGAGACGATTCATCCGAACGACTTGGGGTTGCTGTTTGCCGCGTACGATGAGCGATTCTTCGACGGGCAGATCAAGCGGGCGCTTGGAACGACCCCGCTGCGGTTTGGGCTGTCCAAGCGAATGACGAGCTCCGGAGGAAAGACGGCGCGCATGGTCGACTCGTCCCAGGGCCGCCAGTGGTACGAAATCAGCGCGTCGACGACGATCCTGTTCGGCTGTTTTACGCCGGACGATCATCGGCCGATCGTCACCAGCGGCATCACCTGCCACGACCGACTGGCGGCGCTGCAGCGAATCATGGAGCACGAGATCGTCCATCTGATTGAAATGCTGTTGTGGCGCAAGACGAGTTGTTCCCATCCCCGCTTTCATTCGATCACCCGGCGCTTTTTCGGCCACACGCTGAACAAGCACAGCCTGGTCACGCCGAAGGAAAGAGCGTTCGTCAAGTTCGGCGTTCGGCCGGGCATGAAGGTTCGCTTTCGGTTCGAAGGGGTCGAGCACACGGGGTTGGTCAACCGAATCAGCAGGCGGGCGACCGTGTTGGTCGAAGACCCTCGAGGGACACCGTACAGCGATGGAAAACGCTATACGAAATTCTACGTGCCCGTGCAGATGCTCGAAACGCTGAGCTGAGGCTCGCGCGGCGAAACGACGCGTTCAATGGCCCGAGGGATGCGCGGCCCAAGAGATGCACCGCCCAAAAAGGTCCTTCGTCGGACAAGCCGTCCGCAGCGTGCGCCCCGTGGGTGAAACAGCGCGGCGCCGGTTCATTCGGGATGCCGCCGAAAACACGAAACGGACGAGGATCCGCCTGCTTCGCCCGCGGAGAGGGAGCGAGGCGAAGCCATGGCCGGCGCCGCGCCGGAGCGCCGTCGCGCGTCGCGGATCCGCGGCGCGTCTAATTGTTGTCGAGCAGGTATCGGGTCAGCAGTTCGCGCAGATGGCGCGTCGTATTTGCGCCTTCGCTGATCGCGTGCGTGCGATTCGGATACGCCATCATGCTGAACGGCTTGTTCAGTCGCACGAGTTCGTTGACCAACGCTTCGGCGCCCTGATAGTGGCAGTTGTCGTCGCCCGTCCCGTGGACGATCAACAGGTTGCCTTGCAGTTGGTGAGCGAAATTGATGGGCGAACTTTGGAGGTATCCGTCCGGGTTGTCGCCCGGCAAGCCCATATAACGCTCTTCGTAGATCGTATCGTAATAGCGCCGGTTGGGAACCGCCGCCACGGCCATCGCGGTGTGGTAGAGCTGCGGATATTTGAAGATCGCGTGCAGGCTGCTCGATCCGCCGCCGCTCCATCCCCAGATGGCCACGCGCTGCGGGTCCAGATACGGCTGATCGCCGAGGACTTTTTTGAGCGCGGCGGCCTGGTCCGCCGGGCCGATCACGCCCAATTGATGAAATGCGGCCTTGCGCCACGCCCGACCGCGCGGCGCCGGTGTGCCCCGGTTGTCGAAGCTCATCACCACGTAACCGTGCTGGGTCAACATCCAGTGCCATAGGGCATTGCGGCCGCCCCAGCGATCCACGACGGTCTGTCCGGCCGGTTCGCCGTAGACATAGATCAGCAGCGGATACTTTTTCGCCGGATCGAACTGGGCCGGCTTCAGTCGCCAGGCGTCCAGCGTCACGTCCGGCTCGATCGACACGCGAAAGAACTCGGGCGGCGTGATCTGCAACGCCTCGAACCGTTTGCGCATCGCCGCATTGTCGACCAGCACGCGGCGACTGCTGTGCTGCGGCAGATCGACCAGATCGACCAGCGGCGGACTGGCGGCCGTCGACCGCTGGTGGATGGCCCAGAGGCCGTTCGGCGAGATGTCGTACTCGTGCCAACCGGTCTGGTCGGCGGGCGTCAGCCGTCGGAGATCCCGACCGTCCAGGCCGACGCGATACAGAAATCGCTGGGTCGGACGGTCCGGCGAGGCCTGGAAGTACACGACACGGGCGTCTTCGTCGACGTGCAGCAAACGGGTCACGTCGTAGCCACCGGGCGTGATCAACTCGAGCTGGCCGTTGGCCAGCGATCCCAGATAGGCGTGCCGCCAGCCGTCGCGTTCGCTGATCCACGTGAACCGCACGCCCTGTTTCAGCCAGTTGAATTCGTCGTTCACGTCCACCCACCGATCATCCTGCTCGGCCAGCACGGGCTGCGTTCGTCCCGTGTCGGCATCGGCCAGCAGGAGGCGGTTGACGTTCTGGCGCCGATTCAACTGTTGGATCAGCACGTGCCGTCCGTCCGGAGTCCAGGCCAGACGGGCCAGATAGTGCTCGCGCGGATCGCCGGGCACATCCATCCACCGCGTCGGGCCGCCGCTGGCCGCCACGACGCCGACGCGACACGCCGAGTTCTGTTGGCCGACTTTGGGATAGGCGATCCACGTGATTCGCGGGTACAGTCCGTCCGTGGTGTTCACGAGCGCGTACTCGGGGACGCCCGTCGCGTCGATCTGCCAGTAGGCGATGGCCTCGCCGTCAGGGCTCCAGGCAAAGCCTTGGCGCAGGCCCAGCTCCTCTTCGTACACCCAGTCGAAGGTTCCGTTGGTGATCTTGTCACTGCCCGAAGTGGTCAGGGGCGTGATCCGACCGGTGGCGCAATCCTCGACATATAAATTGTTCTCGCGGGCGTATGCCACATGCCGTCCCGTGGGCGACAGCGTCGCGAACATCAGCGTGGCCGGCGCCGCGTCGCCGCCCAGCTTGCGGAGCGCGTGGCTGGCCAGGTCCAACAGCCAATAATCGCCGCGCGTATTGGCTCGCCACACGCGTTTCGAATTGGTATAGATCAGCAGCAGACTGCGATCGTCCGAAAAAGCGTACGCATCGATGGCCAGCGGGGTCGATTCCCCGGGCGGCGTCAGCCGTGCCGCCGGCACGACCACCTGCGTCTGGCCGCTGAGGGCGTCGTGCCGCACGATCTCGCGTCCGCCGCCGGCTGCTGGCTGTAGCGTCAGATACGCGTCGCCGTCGCGCGTCCACTGGGCGGTAAACGACTGGGCATCGAAATCGCCGGACTGAAAGATCCGATCGATCGTCAACGCGCCCGCATCGGCGGGATCCGCGCCCACAGCCCGTCCTGCCGATACGATCAGCACAAAAAGACACCATCCGCCCGCGAACCAACGCTGCATGACACCCCTTTCTCGCCGAATGAACGCTTGCGATCGACGGACCGGCGCCGGCTGCGATCCGCGAAGCACGTCGAGCCGAACTCTTTTCTCGGCAACAATAACAGGTGGACCGAGACCTCCGTTCGCTAGACTTCAGCATAGTCTAGCTTAGCATGGTTCGACGAACAAAACCCGGGAAATCAGGCATGTCGTTCGGCGGCGACCGGCATTGGCGATCCGGCATCCGGGGCCGCCGGGGCGTCTTGAACCGTCGCTGTCGCGGCTCGAGGGACGGCAACGGGGCAGCGACGCGCGCGAGGTGGCGAGCGGCTCAGAGCTTGTCGAGCCACCCGTCGGCCAGCTTTGCCCCGTGCACCTGTGGATGTCCTGCGCGCCGCGAGCCGAAGATCAGCCAGCGATTGTCCGCCGTCAAATACGGGTGCGCGTGGCTCCACTGGTTCTTGTCATACTCAGTCCGGCTGAAGCAGGCCCGCTGGGCGCGGCCCGTGGCAAAGCAGCCGATGTAAATCGGGATGCCCTTTTCGCCGCTGTCGCCGATCCAGTATTTCCCGTCGCGCGACACGCTGACGTGGCCAAAGCGTTTCCCTTCATACGCCAACGCGGCCTTGTCGTCGCCGACCTGGCCGATCCACACGTTGCCTCGACTGGTTGCGTCCATCCCGGTCGAAAAGAAGATGCGGCTGGTCTCGCCGATCCACGCCTCGTGGCCGGTCGGGCGCAGCGTGTAGGGCTGGTCGGCCGGAAACCGTCGTTCCGTGTGCGGGCCGTCGACGCCGATCTCCAGCTCGCTCAGCAGCACCACTTTGACATCCGGCATCTGGTTCAATTGGATCAGCACGCGGTTACGACCGTCCCGCGAAAACTGTTCGTGCTTGGCGTGATATCCGGGTTTGTCCAGCAGCACGCTCCACTGTTTTGTCCGCAGGTCCAGCAGATGCACCTGCGAAGGCCCTCCTGCCGGAGGCTGGACGCTGACGGCATAGTAGCGATGATCCGGCGAGACGGTCCCGTAGCTGTAACTTCCTCGCTCGGGCGGCAGTTCGGCGATGTCCTCGATCCGCAGACTCAGATAGTTGCAGCGCCGCAGGAGCCTCTTGCCGTCCACAGTCTGGGCGTAATACAGCCACTCGCCCCAGGCATGAAACGCCGGGAACGGCGGCTTGCCCGACAGGATCTCGTGCAGCGAGCCGTCCTGTAGATCCAAGATGCTGATGCCGCCGGGCTGGTCTGGCAGCGGATAGTCAACGAATCGCGATGCGGCGGCCGCTGGCGTCGCCGTAAGGCTGCTCGCCATAGATGTTGTCGGCCGGTCGCCGGTCGCGACCCAGCAGATAAATCTCTGCGCCACTGTCGGCGTCCACCTCGAGCGGTTGTCCGAGCGCAGCGTGGTCCGCGCTACGAGCCGGTATTGTTATGCTCCAGACGAATAGGGCCACGACAAGACTCGGGATGACAACTGGTCGGCGTCGCATGATTGCCTCCGGATTTCTGGACATGGGCGGGGGGGACTTCATGTCGGTCGCGCGCCGTGTTGCGGTCACGCGAGCGTTCACGTACGGTGGGCGCCGTGCGTCCACGGCCGGGGCCGCACAGCGCGAGCGGCGCTGCGCCCACGGCGGGTGGCTGGCGCACGGTCGAGACAAAGCCTTGACGCGCCCGCGGTCGTCCGGCCGCGTGAGAATCCGGCCACACTGGCGAGCACGGCCACCCTGGACTTTAAAACTGGCCGACGGGCTAGGATCCGCCGGGCGACGACGAGCGTTGCCGTAGTTCTTCGAACATGTCCAGCAGGGCCGCGCTCAGCTTGGTCGAAGCCTCGATCTCGACGCGATTCGTCCCCAGCCAGGACTCGTAGCCGCCGAGTTTGTGTTGGGCGGGCGTCGGGAGATAGCCGTAGGATCCGTTGGCCAGTTCGATCGTGCAGGTCGGCTTGAACGGGCTGCGGGCCTTGATGTCCAACCCCGTCTCGGCGAACACCTCGAAGGGCATGCTGCCGATGCCCAACTCGCCGATCCGCAGCGCCTGGACGATTACCTGAATCGTCGCGGGCGATTCGTGTTGCCTGATTGTCCGATAGGCATACTCGCGCTCGTGAGGCACCGCCTCGGGCCGCTGCGGATCGGCCACCAGTTGTCGAGCGCGGGCCAATTGGTCGGCCGTCGGCTTGCGCACGGCCAGCTCGATCTCACGCTGGGTCATATCCACCGGCGCCCAGTCGTGGTACTCGAGCGTCGCGAGCTGGCTGACCACGCCCCGCGCCACGTCGTCCGCCACATGCCATAATCGTCCGTAGGGCGGAAGTCGCTCGGGCGGACAGTTGTAGGGATTGTCGACGTCTCCGCTGGTGCCGTTGGACAGGATGCCGACGAACGGCGGATCCAGCCAGTCGGCCTGCAGCAGACGTTGGATCCGCTGGGCGAATGCGCCGAAATAGTCGGCCGAAATGTCCTGCGACGGAACCTCGCCCACATAGTGCATCGAATAGTTGGCCAGCACGGCGATCGGCCGGCCATCGGCCGCCTGGACAGACAGGAACACGATCTGCGGATCGACCGGGCCGGCCGGCTTGACTAGATCTCGCTGGACCGCACAGCCCTTGACTTGGTCTTGTCCGCCGAACGGGTTGGGGATCGTCGTGCCGGGCTTGGCAAAGCGGCGGCGGTTTGTCACGTGTCGCGGCTCGTCGGCCGTGCCCCATGCGACGCGGGCCGGCTCGAGATTGTTGATCGCCCGCCGGACGCCGTCCGCGATCCGACCGGCCAGGAACCGCTGGTAGTCGTTCAAGCCCGGCGCCGACGCCTTGGACGATCCCGCGCTGGTGCCGGAATGCGTGTGTGTGGCCGCCGTCAGGACGTGCTCGCGCGCCAAGCCCGCGTGCTCGTGGATCTGCCGCTTGGCCTCGTCGAAAACTTCGCGCGGGATGCCGAGGCTGTCGGCCACGACGATGGCGATTCGCGTGGCGCCGTCGTCCAGGACCAGGCAGCGGGCGTGCAGTTCGTCGTGCACGTGTTTGGCCGGCGGCGATTGCCAGTTGCCGACGATCGGCTGGCCCAGCCATGGGGTGATGTTGCTCGTGGCCGCGCCGGCCCGCAGGATTTTGCCGTCGGCCGCCACGAGCGGATCGCACATCCACAGCGCTATGCCGCAGATCCCCAGGACGATTCGAGTTGGATACATCACACTTCCTCCGCTTGTTCTCGATGGCTCGGTGGCCGCACCGCGCGAGCCGCCACTCGATGCGCACGATTATATCGGGCAAACGAAGCGCGCGACCAGTCGCGTGTGCGATTCCGTCATTTCGGGCGCTCGCGCGGGCTCAGACGAATCGGCCGCGCCACTGGCCAAACAACGAGCGAATGCCGCCGACAGGTGGGCGCGGTCGGACGAGGACGCTGAACGGATGCACAGCCGCTGGGCGTGATTACATCGCGGGCCGGTCTGTCGCGGACGATCCAAGCACAAATCGGCTGATTGACACCGCCCATGCCAACGCCGAAATTCAGACTGGATCGGAGGCCGCGACGCGGTGGGAGCGATGATCGCAGCCGCGCTGCGCCGCGCGAACGCTCACTCAAGCGGAACGAGGATCTGCCGATGTTGAAACACGTCTTCCTGTTGGGGCTCGCAGTTCTGGCGTCGGAACAGGCGCGGGCCGCCGAGTTGGTTCTCGCCGAAAACGGCGCGTGCGCTTACCAGATCGTGATTCCCGACAAAGGCGACAGTCCGATCGTGGACGACTGGCTGGTGGCAACGGCCCGGCTGACGCAGGCCGCGTTTGCGCGCAACGGGTTCGACATCGACGTGGTCAGAGAAGAGGCCAAGGCGGCGGACAAGCCCGGCATCTATCTCGGCGCGACCACGTTCGCCAAGCAGCATGGCATCGAGGTCCGCCAGCTCGACGACTGGACCTATCATCAGAAGGTCGTGGATCGCGACTTGATCATCATCGGGAATGATCGGGAAGATCCCCCCCGCGGCGGCGCGCGGGATCGTGCGTCGTTGGCGTTGCTGGGAACGGTCAAAGGCGCGTGTGATTTTCTTCGCGAGCACGTGGGCGTCCGCTTTCTGTACTTGAAAACGGGCCAGGGCCCGGAAGGGTTGGGCCGCGACGGGTCGCTGACGGTGGACACCCGCAGCATCGCGTTCACGCCGACACCGCGGGTGGCCGTCCCGGACAACCTCGACCTACGGAAAAAGCCGATGCTGCGAGCCAGCGACAACCGCCACGCAGAGACGTTCTACACGATCGCCAACAACTTCTTCCCGCTGCTGAACTCGATCCAGGGCGGCACAGTGGCTTGGAATCATGTCATCTCGCTGGAGAAATACGCGGCGAGCCATCCCGAATACTTTGCCTTGTTGACGGACGGCAAACGCGCCTGCCAGCCCAGCGCTCAGCTCAGTTCCGACGACCTCCGGACCGGCCAGACGCCTGTGTGCCCGACGCATCCCGGCGTCCAAGACCTGATGTTCCAGGCCGCCGACGAATTGTTCGAAGGCGGCGACTCGACCATCTTGATCGCCCCGCCGGACGCATTTCGGCTGTGTCGGTGCAACTGTGAGCGCTGTCTGGCGCTGTTCGGCCGCCGCGCCGATGGCTGGCAAGATCTGTACGCCCGCGGCGGGTCCGGCAAACTGTGGCAGGCCTACTTCGGGATCACGGAACGGCTTCGCCGGAAGCATCCCCAGGCGCGAATCGTGTTGTGGGACTATCAGGACACGCCGATCCAGACGGTTCCCGTATTCCCGGAGAACGTGATCCCCCAGCTTCAATTCGGCTCGCAACGTGATTTCGAGCGGCTGCGGGGCATCGAGATTCCGGCGGGTATCTGCGGCTTGGAGGAGACGTTCACCGGATTCGGCATTGCCGGGCCCTACGCGCCGGAGCGGACCCCCGACTACGTCACGGGGATCGTCCGGGCCATGGCCCGCCACAACGTCCAGTGGACGGTGCGCGACGGATCGATGGGTTATGTCCGCGGGCTGCAAGCGCCGGCCTATTACGTCTTCGGCCGCCTGATGGACGATCCATCCGCCGACCCGCGCTCGCTGGTCGACGAGTTCTGCAAGGCCGCGTTCGGCGAGATCGCCCCGACGATGATCTCGTTCTTCGACCAGTTGCATACTCAGCTCGCGGTGTACTCTGACTTCTTCGGCGTCTTCATGCCCGCCTGGGATCGCAAATATGGCCGCTCGCGTTTCCATGACAACAAGTGGCACATCAAGAGCATCTACACGCCCGAGTTCCTCCTCGAAGCCGACGGTTTGCTGAGCTCGGCCGAGCGACGGGCGCGCGATCCGGACGTGCAGGCGCGTCTGCGTCTGATGCGGATCGAGTTCGACTATCTTCGCGATCTGTCGAAGATCTTCGCGCTGCACGATGTGTGGCTGCTGGACCCGACGCCGACGAACCAGACGGCCCTGCTGGACGCGATCGACGCCTGGCGGGTCCGACTCGAAGCCTTGGCCGGCGGCGTCGGTCGAACCACGTTCAAGCCGTTGCCGGAATGGCCCGAGATGCGGCCGTTCAGCGGGCATTTTTACGGCCATGCGGCGCTGGAATACGATTCGTATCAGCAGCGCTGGTATCTGACGTGCCTGGGTTGGGATACGGCCGCCATTCGCGACCTGGCCTCCGGCGATCCGGCTCGGCGGCGGGTCGGCGCGGCCGACGACACGCCCGCGATCGACGCCGCGGCGTGGGAGACAGCGCCCGCCGTCGTGCTGCGAGACCGCCTGCATGGGGGCATGCCATTTCTGAACGTGCGGACGACGCTCAGAACGCTGCGCGATCGCGACAACCTGTACGTGCGAGTCGACGCCCTGTATCCCGCGCGGCCTCCGGAAAGCGAGTCGCAGGCCGCGGCCGAGGCGGACATCCTCGAGCGGGAGCACATCGAACTGGCCATCCAACCCACGGCGCAAGGTCCGATCTATCGGCTCGCCATCGGCCCGACGGACGGTGCCCGCTACGATTCGACCTGGACGTCGGACGCCCGAAATCGACCTGTCGAAGATCCGGCATGGAACGGCCGGTGGCAGTCTGCGACGCGCGTCACGGGAGACAGGAACACGGGCTTGGCCCAGCGAACCTGGACCGCGTGGTTTCAGATCCCCTTCGCGACGCTGGGCGTCGCCGCGCCGGTGGCGGATCAGACCTGGGGCTTCAACGCCGCTCGCAACTGGCCGCGAGACAGCGGGAACCGTCGCCTGGTATGGCGCGACGGCCCGTCTGTCACGGACCCCCAGACGCTCGGGACATTGGCGTTCTGAGGACCCGCGACTGGCGCGCACCGCCGCGACTCGGCCGCGCCCGGGTCAGCCCGTGGCGCAGATCTCGCGAACCAGCCTAGCGTTCATCGCGACCTGGTCGCCGAACTCTTGAAACATGCCGACGATCACCGCATCCGTCGGCTTGATGCGGCTGAACGTATACTCGAAGGCCTGGCGAACGCCCCCGGGACTGAGGTCGGTGCGGCCGGCCGCCAACAGCTTGTACACCAGACACGGCTTGCGGGCGGCGCGAACTTGGTCGAGCATCCGATCGCGATCGGCCGGCAGATAGATCTCGCCGATCGGCACCTGGCCCAGCGTCTTCTCGAACTCGTCGCGCGGGCGCGTCAGATAATACTGACAGCACATATAGTAGTCCACGTCCCACTGCTCGCGTTCGGCCAGCTCGATCAGCGCCGGATCGTGCGCCGACAGGCCCACGAGCACGCCGGTGGCCCGGATTCGCTTCAACAGATCCAACAGCACCGGGATCTTGTCCTCACGGTGCAGCCGTTCGGCCAGGCCGCCGTGCGGCGCGATGCCGATCGGACGATGGCTGGCCGCCCGTTCGATATGCTCGGGATGCGCGTCCCAATCGGGCTTGCCGAGACACAGCCAGTGAAAGCGAACCCCTTCGCGACGGGCCAGTTCGACGTCGTCCAGCGAACGCTTGGCATAGCTGTTCTGCCAGGTGTTGATCCCGGCCGCTTCGCACGTCCGCAACAGGTCGACAACCCGTTCGGGCGTGTGATAGTCCATCATGTGTTGGCTGTACAGCCGATTGAAGTGCGAGTAGCCGTAGATCGGATTCCCGCCGATGATCAACCGCGTGATCCGGTAGGGCCCAAGCGCGACCGTGGGCAACAGCGCGGCAGCCGTCTCAGCCGCCGGCTCGGCCGCCTGTCCATCCGACGCCGCCTGGGCCGCCAGCGTCAAGCCGGCGGTCACGCCGGCCACGTGTTGAAGAAACTCGCGTCGCCCAGTCTCCGTGTTCGCTGAATCACGCCTCGTAGAATCCGGTTGCATCATGATTTTTCTCCCGTCGTCCGATTCGTCGGAACCGAGCTTCCGTGCCAACAGAACGCAGGTTTCCGTTCCCGCAGCCGAAAAGCGCCCAACCGCACAGCCATCGAATCCGCATACCGTGCCGCGCGTCGCTGGTCCGGACTTTATACTCGGTCTGGCGCGCCGTGTCACTTCGGCCCATCGGCCCTGCCCCGAGCAAATTTTTCGAGATCTCTACGGCCTTGCGCGCCGGCGTCACGCGACGATAGCTCAAACAGCGGGGCTTTCGCGCGCCGCCAAACCCAGCATTGAAACGTTTCCACAACGACCGCATCGCGGGCAGATCCTAGCCCCGTCGACGAAGGGCCACGCTCGGTCGTGGCCGTCGAGAACTAGGCGTCCGTGCCTGCTAACAAAGCGCCCGCCGAGGGCCCCGCCAACACGGCTGTCGAACGGCGGAAATCCTAGCGCGGCCCGCAGCCGCAACCAAACACGGGCCGAAAACTATTGAAGAGGGCCATGAATCACGCGAATAAAGACATCGCGTTTAACCCTTCTTCTTCATCTCCAATATCCGTGTCCATCCGCCGTGATTCGTCTGTCACGTCTCTCCCGGCTACGACGGGGCGCCGAAATCTCAGCGTCCTCTGCGTCTCTGCGTTTCCAAAACGTACTTTCCTGTAGCCCGGCTAGTTCGTCCGCGCAAGGACGTCGATCAAATGCAGAGACGCAGAGGACACAGAGCTGCTGCAAGCACAACATCTAGCCCTTCAATAACTTCACGCACTCGCTGCCTGAAAACATTGTCACAAGGTTCACGATGTTTGAGGTTAGTAGTACAGCGCGGCGGGCCGTGCGTCGCTGTTGGTGGATGAGGCCGCCCGCGCCGACAAACGCTGGTTGCAAGGCGTCAGCCACTGCCAACGAGTCTTTGCATAGCCCAGCGGATCGCGACATCTTCCGGCCGAAGCGCGAGGCGTCAGCGCGGACTATCCATATCGCATGCATGCGCCGCAGGTTGCCGTTCCCTCGGCGATGCTCGGCTTCGCCCCGGCTCCTGGCCAGATGCTTCTATGGCCTGGGCTTGGTTCGTTCCCGTTACGGTAGATGTCGGATTCGATGCCGACATGTCTCTGGGTGTCTGGTTTATGGGGGCTTGCACGACGTTCTGCCGGTGGTAAAATTTACCGCAAAGGTGATAATCCCACTGGTATGCGCATTATCAGGGACCGCCAGCGGGTTAATTATTGAAGTTCGTCAGGCCAATCGTACTCGTACTCAGTGCAACGGTACTCGTACTCGTACTCGTACTCGAAAGGATTGGTGACGGCGGAACCAACTTTCGATCA
>JAVYAJ010000446.1:0-8440 GCA_032229885.1 Candidatus Anammoximicrobium sp.
ATATTCATGCGGGCCGCGGTGACACGTTGATGTTGGCCTTCGGCCAACACGGATGCTGTCATCTCTGACTCCTGGGGCGTTGCCCCAGGCTACGGTGGTGATGGCCTTCGGCCAACACGCTTCCTGTCGTCCGTGCTGCGCAACCGTTATCCAATGCCACTTTCACCTAACGCGAGCCAGTCTCTGCAAGCCTAAAAGTGTACTGTACAGACCGATGTACAAGATGCGCGCACGGTGCGCGCATGATACCGACTAAGACTCTAATTTTCGGGTTGCCGCACTCGCCCGAGCACGGAACTTCGGCGGCTTGACAATCGCGCCCCCCAACCGGTAGCTTCGACGTCGCACTCGCCGCTGCGCGGCGAATCATCTCGACCCGGCGCGACCCTCGCCTCGATGTCTGTGCCGACCATCCCGCAACGCTCGGGTGACAACGGTCAAACGTGCGCAGCTCACGTCCGACCTCTCGTCGGCAACCGCTCGGAAACCACTGCCCGGCGTGCCGGGTCCGACAGTGTCGTTGCCCCGCGCGGCGGACTAAAACGCTGCGAGGCTGATCGAAACATTGCGAACAACGTCCCAGCGGCTCGCGACGTTTGGGGCGAAGCTTCAATCGCGTGTACACCCGGGCGACGTCAAACTCGCCGGCGACAGGCGGATCGCGAGGCCGAGCCGCGCTGTGCGGGTCGTCGAGCGCGCACAACCCGCCGCGCACGCGCAGCGAGTCCGCGCGCTGCGTGCTTGTCTCGTTCGGCGCGACGCTGGATAATAGCGCGGGTCGCCGTTTTTGGGAATAGTCATCCCTCCGATCCGTTGCGCGACAGCGCGTGCCGCGGAGCGCGGCGTCGCGGACTGGCGACGGTCGCCGCATCAACGTCAATCCGCGTGTGGCGAAGGCATCCCGATGGCCGTGATCCAGGGTTTCTTTCCGAGATGGGCAAAGTATAACAGACGGAGAAGATGACGTTGAGAGCCGCGGCAATCGAGCCTGGCGGCGGAGGTCGGCCGCGCAAAACGTCCTCGACGGCCAACGACGACAGGCTCGGACATTCCAGACGCCGACGCGCTGCGCGGCTCGGCGGAAATGCAACGTTTAACTCGGCAGCGAGCCGTGCACGAGACACCCGGAGGCTTACACGATGACGACTACATCACGAATGGAACGCATCGCTTTCATCGAATTTCCCCTGCGCACGACGATGCTGGCAGCGTCGATGGCGGCGATCGCGAGTGTCGCGCTGGCGAGCGGACCCGGTCGGCTGACGATTCA
Organism: Candidatus Anammoximicrobium sp.; assembly: GCA_032229885.1. Lineage (GTDB taxonomy): Bacteria > Planctomycetota > Planctomycetia > Pirellulales > Pirellulaceae > Anammoximicrobium. The sequence continues at coordinate 1,271 of JAVYAJ010000446.1, forward strand.
CGAGTCGCGCGAGCCCGGTGGATGGGAAATCGACGAGGGCGGCACGCCGGTGCTGCGTTATCGCTATCAGATGGTGGCCGAGCCTCCGGACATCAAGCAGCGGATCAGCCCGGCCAACGCGAAATACGCAGTTGCCCGTTGCGACTATGTCCATCCGCTGCACGGCCTGCGAGGCGAGACGCTGACGGAAGATTGGAGCCCGGATCATCCCCACCATCGCGGGATCTACTGGGCGTGGCCCGAGGTCGATTGGCAAGGTCGGCGCGGCGATTTGCACGCCCTGCAAGCCGTCTTCGCCCGGCCCACCGGCCAGATCCGAACCGAACGGACGGGCGACGCGGTGGCGATCATTGCCGATAGCCAATGGCAGTGGGAAGACGGGACGCCGATCGTGCGCGAACAGGCCACGATCCGCGTCCGGCCGCGGACGGCCGAAGGGCGTTCCATCGATCTGCAGTTTCGTGTTGTGGCCATCGACGCCGACGTCCTGATTGCACGCCGCGAGACCAACCTGTATGGCGGCTTGAGCATCCGCCTGGCTAGCGCGGCCGATCAATTCATCGAGACGTTCACCGATCCGGCGGACGCGTCCCCGCGTCGGGCATGGTCCCAGCGAGTCGGCACGCCGCCGGGCGCGACGACCGCAGTCGGAGTCACCATCCTGCAACACCCCGAGAACCCCGATTACCCGGGCGACTGGGCGCAGTACCCGAACCTGTCGTGGGTTCAGCCGACCTTTCCCGCAGCCAACACGCGCTATAGGATTTCCCGCGACCGGCCGTTGACGCTCCGTTACCGACTGCGGATTCACGAGGGTCGCCAGACGCCGGAAACGATCCACGCGTGGTGGGACGCGTATCGGGCCGAGGCGTCTTGAGCGAACCACCGGAAGATCCGTTCGCTGCGTCGTCGCCATGCGCGCGTGTCAGCGTGGGAACATTGTGGAGTGGGCGAGGGGATCATGGCCCGGCCGAACCTCCTTCGCCGAGTGTGTTTCAACAAGGGAAAGGGTTGCGCATGAGTTCGCCACCAAATAGTCGCGGCTGTCGTCTGTCTCGATCGTTGCGTTGGATCGCCTGCGTCGGCATGTTGATGTTCGGCGGGGCGCGGCTCGAAGCCGCCGAGCCGTTTTTCTTTATCCAGCTCAGCGATCCGCAGTTTGGGATGTATGCGGCGAACGCAAACTTGGAACAGGAGACGGCCAATTTCGAGTTTGCGATCGCCACCGTCAACCGTCTAAAACCGGCGTTCGTGATCGTCACGGGCGACCTGACCAACCGAGCCCACGATGAACCGCAGTCCGCCGAGTACCTGAGGATTGTGGGCAAGCTCGATCCGTCCATCCCGTTGTACCAGTTGCCCGGCAACCACGATGTCGGCAACGAACCTTCGTCAGACGCGATCGCCAGGTACGTCGAACGCTTTGGGCCGGACCATTACACATTTCGGAGCGGGTCGTTGGTCGGGATCGTGCTCAACTCGGGATTGATTCAATCCGCCAAGCTGGCGCCGACCGAGGCTGCGGAACAGGACGCGTGGTTGAAGGCCGAGTTGGAGAAAGCCAAGCAAGCAGGAACGCCCCACATCGCTGTCTTCCAGCATCACCCCTGGTTTACGGCCAGCCTGGACGAGCCTGCCGGATATCACAACTTGCCTCTGGCTGCGCGCCAGCGCTATCTGGATCTGTTCCAGCAGTTCGGCGTATCGCACGTCTTCTCGGGCCATCATCATGCGAACGCGGTGGTCAAGTACGGGGCGGTGGAGCTGGTAACTACGGGCGCGATCGGCAAGCCGTTGCGGAAAGACGTCTCGGGTTTGCGTGTCGTCATCGTCCGTGACGACGGCATCGAACACCGGTTTTATCACCTGGGCGAGCTCCCCAACCGGATCGACCTGTCGCCGCCGAAACAGACGCCCCCCTCAGCCGCGGGCAAGTGACGCGCCTGCCGCGAGACGCCCGTCCAAGGGCGGACGCCGAGCTCGCCGCGGCGCAACCGCCGGGCCGCGCGCCCTGCGGTTGCGTTGCGCCTTTTCAAGCCTCGGTGGCGCCTGCGTCGCGCGTTGCTGGAAACCGCGTGGCGGCAGCCTCATGGCTCTCGTTCTGCCGGGACGACGATGAATGCGTCCGCCACTTCGCGCGGGACGCGCCGCGGCGCGCGGGGCTCGAAGCCGATGAAGGCCCAGTCGGTCTCTGCCACGGCCAGAATCGTCCGGTCGTCGGTCCGGACCATTTTGTATTTGCGCAGCGACCGGATTTTGCGAAAGTCGGCCACCCAGGTGTAGACCACGACCGAATCACCGGCAAAGGCCGGCTGCAGATATTCGATCCAGTGCGAACGAGCGACCCAGCCAGCGCCTAGTTCTCGATAGCGCGCGGCGGGCCACCCCTGGGCATTCGAGTGGGCGACCGCCGCATCCTGCATCCACCGCACGTACTCCAAATTGTTCACGTGCCCCTGGCCGTCGATCGCCTCGGTGGGGACAGTCAGGCAGTACTCGAAAACAGCAGGCATCGCAGTCTCTCCAGATCGGACCCCACGCCGGAAAAGCGTCAACATCGGTAAACATTGCAGGCGTGGCAAAGTTCTTTCACGCTGCCAAACTAGCCGGGCCGATGCAGATCTAGGCCTGCGAACCGGAGATACCAGCTCCGCTCTCGCATCCACCGGAAGCTGCCAAGGCGGACCGAAAGCCTGGCGGCGAAAACGAGCCGCTGTCTCTGCCTTGGCACTCCGAACGAGGAACAGGCAGCGGGCAGGATTGTACCGAGATTCGCCCTCGTGTGTGTGTTCCCTGATGGGGTGTGGGCCGGGCCTCTACGGCGCGTCGCTCGCCCGAATCCTTGCGAGCACGCGAGGCGGCTACGTTTCGTTGTTGGTACGGCGTTCCCGATTTTAGTCGTTCGACACGGCCTGGGGAAATACGGGGATCCCTATTCGCGAGTCCGATCATGAACTCACGTCAACTGCTGGCGATCGCTGTGTGGGCCCTGTTGCACACAGCGTCCGCCTGGGGGCAGAGCGGTCACCGCGACACGCTCGATCTGGGGGCGCGGATCGCCGAGCTCGAGCGGCAAAACAGCGAGTTGCGGACGGCCTTGGAACGACAAGCGGCCGCGCCGTTCGATGCCACCCGCCCGCGAACGAAGTATGTGACCGCGGGATCCGTCACGAGCGAAACGCACGAATCCTGGGGATTTCGGTCTTGGATGTGGGTCGCCGCGGCAGGGCTGCTGATGCTGGCGTTGAGCCATCGGCCCGCGCGGCGGGCGTCGATCTCGAGAGCGTCGATCCCCAGCAACGCGAACCTGCGCATCTGGCCGCCTTCGCAATCGTGACGGCGCGCGGGCCGCGCACCGCCGGCTTGCACCGGCGCGCGGATGCGCGAGCCGCCGGATAGGACCGATCGCACGGATCAGGAAAACACGGATGGGCACGATGGCCCGCTCCGTGGATCCGTGTGATCCATGGCCTCCTTCGGTGCGGCCAGGCCCCTGTTTCGTTGTGAGCGAGAACCTGCGTCGGGATGTGACCCGCGGCTATGTGCCGAATTGGCAAGAAGGCTCGCGCACAGACGCAAAGGGCTGGAAACATGTCCCCTTGGGATCGCGTGAAAAACAACCTTGAATGATTTCGGGTTGATTCATTCAAGAGCCATTGGAGCGATGGCGCCCAGTGGTCGCCTGGAGACATCGAGAGATTCTGCTGCCAGGTGACTGCGGATCACTGGTAACCCGAGGCGTCAGCGAGGGACTGGGCCGGCGCGGCTTGCATCGCCAGCGTTCGTGGCGACCGGATTCGGGACGGCATCCGCCTGACGGGTTCCCGCAGGGACCGTTCGATCCCTCGCTGACGCTTCGGGTTATTGTCCCGTACGACTTGTTCGCTAAAAAGCCACTTGGCTGAAAAACCGAAGTTGTCTTTCACGCAATCCTTGGCCTCTTTGCGACTTTGCGTAAGCGGATCGGATATCGCTAGGTCATTCTGAACCGGATGCTTGTTCGTCCGCCGGGTCCGTGCCGCGGAAAAACTGTCGGACGCTCGCGATGGTGAACATGGCGGCGCTCAGCGGGACGACGAACCACAGCATGGCGGCGCGAAACGTCGCGAGGCCGCCATACTGTGTAGCGTCCAGAATCAGGTACGCCGTGTACAGAACGTAGAACGCCAGGAACAGGGCGCCCTCCCCGCGACTGATCACGCGGCCGGTGTAGAACACGGGTAGACAGGCCACAGCCGTACCCAACATCACAGGCAGGTCGAACACGAACACTGCGGCCGAGACGGGAACGCCGTCATGCGAGACGAGCGCGCTGCCTCCGAGGACGGCCAGGATATTGAAGATATTGCTGCCCACCACATTCCCGATGGCGATGTCCCGCTGGCCGCGAACCGTCGCGGCGAACGAAGCGGCGACCTCCGGCAGCGACGTGCCTACCGCCACCACCGTCAGGCCGATCACCAACTGGCTGACGCCCAGCAGTGTGGCGATCGCCACCGCGCCTTGGACCAGCCACCGCGAGCCCAGCACGAGCAGCGTCAACCCGCCGACGATCAAGACGACGTCCAGCAGCGTTTGCCCGATCGAGCCCGGCGGGCGGGCGTCGGCGGCGTCGCGGTCCGCGCGCTGCGCCGCAACCGTCCGGCGACTGGACCGAATCAGCCACAGCGTGTACGCCAACAGGCCGCACAAGAACAGCGCACCGTCCAGACGGCTGATCGCCCCATCCCGCCCTACGATCAGCGCCAATCCGCTGGCGACGACCATGAGCGGCACATCTAAACGAAGCAATTGAGGCGCCACGCTCAGCGGAGCAAGCAATGCGGAACCGCCCAGGATGAACAGCACATTGAAGATGTTGCTGCCCACCACGTTTCCCAACGCCAGATCCGCTTGCCCCGACCAAGCCGCCTGGACGCTGACCGCCAATTCCGGAAAGCTCGTCCCAAAAGCGACCACCGTCAAGCCGATCACCAACGGCGAAACACCGAGCGCGGCAGCCAGGCGAGCCGCGCCTCGCACCAGCCACTCGGCGCCCACTACCAGCGTCCCCAGTCCGAGGATGAACAATAAAATGGTCGTGGCGTTCACCGGTGGGATTCTCTTTCCGTCTACAGGCCCGCGCCGTACCGCGCGCCCTTGGTTGGCGTCTGGCGTCTGAGCTGTCTTCCTGCCCGCTCGTTCTTGATCTGGCGGCCGCCCCGGTTTCCGCGGAAAGCCGCGATGCCCCGGTGGCCGCCGAAACGACCTGCGCACGCCGCTCGTTCGCGGCTCGACCCGAACGCCATATGATAGCCGTCGGGCACGATTTGCACCAGCAAGGCGTCTCCGAATTGGCTCGCTGGTCGCGTCGCCTGGCGGTTCGCCGATCGTCCCAACATCGACCGACGGAAATGCCTCTGCCCCCGGGACGGACGAGAATCCAATTCACGACGATCGCAATGGGCCGCACGGCGGGGCCGACCGATCGGCCTCGGTCGGACTCAGCGCACCAGCGGCAACAGCAGCCGCACCAGCGTCACGACGACCGCCGACCCGGCCACGCCCAGCAGGAATCCGTAGCGGATCATCAGCCGCAGCGGAACCTGTCCGGAACCGTAGACGATCGCATTGCAGGGGGTCGACACCGGCAGCATGAACCCCAGGCTGGCGCCGAACGTGGCCCCCAAGGCCGGCTCGAGCGGGTCGACGTCGAGCTGTTTGGCGACCATGATCACGATGGGCACGATGATGTTCGCCGCGGCCGTATTCGAGGTCACCTGGGAGATCGTCGCCGCGATCAGCGTCACCGCCGCCAGCAGCGTCAAGCTTTCGTCGAGCGGGATCCAGGTCGTCAGGGTCTTGCCTACCGCGGTCGCCAGGCCGGTGGTCGTCGACAAAACGCCGAGGGAAAATCCGCCGCCATACAGCAGGATGACCCCCCAGTCGATGTCCTTGGCTTGATGCCAGTTGATCGCTCGCCGTCCGCCGCCGCCCGGCAACAGGAACAACAGCAGGGCCCCGACCAGCGCCGCGATGGACTCGGGCACGCAGGCGACCAGCGTTCGGTAGACCGAACTGGTCTCGCCGGCGACCAGTGCCGCGACGCCGGGCAGGATCCACAGGATCGCCGCGACCGAGAACGCCAGCAGCGTCGATCGTTGGCCCGCGGTCCACGGACCCAACCGGCCGCGTTCGCCAAGCAGCAATTCGCGGCTGCCTTCGAGCCGGGCGATGCCGGCGGGGCAGAAATAATTCAGGCAGGCATACAAGAGCAAAAACATGCTGATCGCCATCGGTCCGCCGATCATCAACCATTTGAAGAACGGCAGTTCGACGCCGATCATGTTGCGAATGAAACCCAAGCCGATGATGTTCGGCGGGGTTCCGATCGGCGTCGCCAATCCGCCGATGGTCGCCGAGAAGGACGTCATCAGCATCAACCCGGCCGCGTAACGGCGGTCGAGCGCCGCCCCCCCCGCTCCGCGCTGCTCGCTCAAAAACGCCAGGATGGCCAGCCCGATGGCATACATCATCGCCGTGGTCGCCGTGTTGGAAATCCAGGCCGAGATGAAAGCGGTCACCGCGCCGAAAGCGAACAGGATGCGATTGGGGCGCTGGTCGATCCATCGCAGCGCGAGCACGCCGAAGGCGAGCCGTCGATCGAGCCCGTGCAAAAAGATGGCCCGCGCCAAGATGAACGAGCCGATGAACAGAAACATCAGAGGGTCGGCAAACGGAGCAAACACCTCTTTGGCCGGAGCGATACGCAGCACGACGCACGCACAGGCCCCCATCAACGCGCTGACCGGCAAGGCCAGCGCTTCGGTCACCCACAGCACGACAACGGCCGCCATCACGGCCGCCAGACGATGCGCACGCGGCTCGAGCTCGGGCAGCGGCCACGCCAGGATCAGCGCGAATAGGATCGGCGCCAACAGAAACCCGCCTCGCTCGCGCAATCGCACGAAGACCTGCTCTCGGACACTCAGGGGTTCGATGTCCATCCTGCTCGCTTTCCGTTGGGCCGGGCTGACCATTGGTGATTCGGCATGTGTACGAATCACGGATTGTATCCGGTGGGCGGGCGACAATGTCTGCGGTCAGTGGTCAGTGGTCAGTGGTCAGTGGTCAGTGGTCAGTGGTCAGTGGTCAGTGGTCAGTGGGCAGCGGGCAGCGGGCAGCGGGCAG
>JAVYAJ010000447.1:0-33717 GCA_032229885.1 Candidatus Anammoximicrobium sp.
CAACACAACGGACGCGACAAAGCGCGTCCCTCCAGCGCCACCGGCCCCCCGAAACCAACACCACGCCCACCTGGAGGGCCACGCTCCGTCGTGGCCGCGAAATTGGATTGACGGACCGCACGCGGCAATTGGGCCTGACAAAGACCTGCAACCTGTCCCACAACCCGGCCTGTACGGACGGCGACATTACCCAGCTGCGGGACTTGCACACCGCGATGGACCGTGTCATCTTGGCCTGCTACGGCTGGACCGACCTGGACCCAGGCCGCGGTTTTCACGCCAACGAGCGCGGCCAGACGCGGTACACGATCAGCCCCGCCGCCCGCCGCGACCTGTTCCGCCGCCTGCTGACCCTGAACCTCGAAATCGCCGCCCGCGAGGCGGCCACCGGAGACGATCAATGAGCAGCTCTGAATGCCACGTCCTGATTTCGTAAGCTGACGTGGCCTTGTGGCGATGTTTTCTGCGATTCTCGGCGTGCCCGCAAGAAAGCCCAATCCATCGCAACGGCCCGATTCGCCCGACAACGGTTTTCGACTAGAATGGATCGTAAAGGCTGTTCCACAAGATTCCCGACTGACCGGACTAACCTACAGATGATTGACGTAAACGAGTCCTTTCCGACACTGGCGGAGGCTCCGATCGTAGAAGCGATCTTCGACGTGCGCGCACGTGCCGAGGGGGGCTGGAATCGCTCCCATCTCCGAAAGCAACTGGAATCGAAATTACCAGAATACCCTGAGTTTGAGCTGCGCGGAGAAATTGAGTTCCAGATCGCTTCTCGTGCGGACGGCTCGTCGGAGCAGATTCGCCGCGAGGCTTGGCGCGGCGTCCAGGTCACTTCCGCAGACAGACTGCACGTTGCTCAATTCAACCGGGACGGCTTTGTTTTCAGCAGGCTATCGCCGTACTCCAATTGGGATCAATTTCGCGACGAAGCATTGCGGCTGTGGCGCATTCATGCCGAACTGGCGAAACCTTCAGAAATCCATCGCTTTGACGTCCGATTCATCAACCGCATCGCGTTACCTATCGGAGAATCGTGGCTGAGCAACTTGCTGCTGAGGCCGCCCGCGCCGCCGAAGAGCCTCGAAGTGCCGATTGTGAACTTCTTTCATCAGGATACGTTTTCCGTTCCGGGCTATCCCTACGCCGTCAATCGGATTCAAACCATTCAGTTTCCATCTGCGAAGGACGACAAGGAATCCAGCTTGATTCTCGACATCGACGTAGCTACCACCCAGGCGTTCGAGCCCGTGGAGAACTCATTCGAGACGCGGCTGGTGGAGATGCGCTGGCTGAAGAACAAAGTCTTCTTCGGGAGCGTCACGGCCGCAGTCATTCAGAGATTGGAAGGAACTTCCCCATGATCGCACATGGAACGATGCCCGTCGCTCCGTCAACTTCTCGTGGAATGAGCCCGACGGCACAGCGGATTGCCAAGACGGCAAGCGAAGGTCGTCGTCGGCTGCAACAGTCCCGTATGGTGGGGCTGGGGTCGGCTGTGTTCGAGGAGCTGGCGACCGTGGCCGCCGAGTGCGCTCAGTCCGATTGGAATGGCTACGGCGGTCAACCGGTTATTCAGGACACTCTGACGAATGCGTTTCGCGTTCTCGAAGCCCTGCCGCTGGGAACACCCGCCCCGACGGTCGGCGCTGAGCCCGACGGACACCTGACCTTGGAATGGCATCGCTCGCGGCGCCGCACTCTGTCGGTCAGTGTCAGCCCGGAAGGCGAACTTCACTATGCTGCCCTAATTGGTCCCAGCCGAGCTTTCGGGACGGAGACTTTTTTCGACGAAGTGCCGGTGACCATTCTTGACCTCATTCGACGAGTGTACGCGGCATGATTGACCCTGCGTCCGTTCCTCCGGTCGCTGCTGACGAGTTGCTTGCCCGGTTTGTTCTGCAGCGAAGTCATGTCCGCAGCGACCGGACCGTGAAACCCGATGCTTTCCTTCCGCCTCCGAATCTGGAGCTGTCGGTAATACGTCACAGGTCTGCCGAGCCTGCCGAACTCTGGGCAGTGGGACGAGCTGTGGCAGCTAAGAGACAGAGAACCCTCTACGGCCGGGCGGATGTTCAGACTAGCGTCCTCCTGGAGCATCGACTGTCCGTCGTCGCGGACGCCATCGAAGGGAACCCGAATCACGCCAACGTTTCCGGTTGGCCGGCGGACAAAGCTGCCCAGAAAAACATTGCCCAAGAGGTTGCCGCTGTAGCTGACTTTGTGCCCACGCCCGATGCCGTCAACGCGGACGCGGCCCCATGACCATCTTCAACCTCCACTCTGCCGTCATCGCCGATTACCGCGACTTTGTCGGCTCGTTTTTCACCGTGGCGGATCGACGGGCGCGGGAATATGTCGAGCGGGCACTGGTCGAGGAGGCCCGCCTGTGGCCCGATTTCCTGCTGCAGGTCAGCCCATCCTACGCCCGCTCGGCCACGGTGGACGATCTCGCCGATCGAGGCACGCTGCACCCGGCGACGGCCGAGATCTTCCGCACGGCGGCGGGCGAGCCGTTTCATCTGTATCAACACCAGGTCGAGGCGATGGGCCTGGCCAGCGCGGGCCAGAGCTTCGTCGTCACCAGCGGCACGGGGTCGGGCAAGAGCCTGACCTATTTCCTGCCGATCATCGACAACCTGCTCAGGCAGCCCGCTACGGGTGATCGGGTCGCCGCCCTGATCGTGTACCCGATGAACGCGCTGGTGAACTCGCAGCTCTTGGCCCTCCAGACGCTGCGGGACAACTACCAGCGGCGAACCGGGCGCGCCTTTCCGGTGACATTCGCCAAATACACGGGCGATACCCAGGACGCCACGCGGGTGGATATGCGGAACCATCCGCCGCAGATCATGCTCACCAACTATGTGATGGCCGAGTTGATGCTCGTGCGCCCCGACGACCAACGCTTCCTGGACCGCGCTGGCGGCGGGCTGCGGTTTCTGGTGTTCGACGAATTGCACACCTACCGCGGCCGCCAGGGCGCGGATGTGGCCATGCTCATCCGTCGCCTCAAACAGCGCTGCGCCGCCCCCGACATCGTGCATATCGGCACCAGCGCCACGATGGTCGCCGACCGCGAGGCCACGCCGCACCAGCGGCGCGATACGGTCGCGAACTTCGCCCAGTGCCTGTTCGGCCATCCGTTCGCCGCTGACCATGTGATCGAGGAGACGCTGGTTCCGTTCACCGAGGGCGGCCCCCCCACCCCGGCCGAGCTGAGCGCGGCATTGGCGGCCCCCATCCCAGGGACGCTGGCGGATTTCCGCCGCAACGCCATCGCCCGCTGGGCCGAATTCGAGTTCGGCGTCGAATCGGAGGAAGGCGGTCGGCTGAAACGCCGCGTGCCGCGCACCCTGACCGCGGCCGCGGATCGGTTGGCGACGGCAAGCGGCAGCGACGCGGCCCGGTGTGAAAGTCGTCTCCGCGATCTGCTGATCCGAGGCGGCGATCTGGAACGCGACGACGGCGGGCGGGCGTTTGCCTTCAAATTGCATCAGTTCATCGGCCAAGGTCGTGCGCTGTTCGCCACCATCGAACCGGCGGCCCAACGCGAGTTCTCTCTCGAGGGCCAAGTGCAGGCCGGCGGCGGCCGAATCTTCGTCCCGGTCAAGTTCTGTCGCCAGTGCGGCCAGGACTACTATCACGTTCTGCGGACCGATAGCCGTTTCCTGCCGCATCCCGTCGGCGTCGATGGCGGCAGCGACGACGATTCACAGGATCCGGGATACTTGATGCTGGCCCCCGCCGAGGACGACTGGAGCGAGGATCGCATCCCCGACGAATGGTACGATCCGCGTGGGCGGCTGACCCGGACGTGGCGCGACCGCGTCCCGCAGCCGATCTGGGTCGCCACGGACGGCTCGTATTCGACCGTACCCCGTGCCGACATGATCAAGGCATGGTGGCAGGCGGCCCCGTTCTCGTTATGCCTGAACTGCGGCGACTTCTATACAGCCCGCGAGCGTGATTTCTCCAAACTAGCCTCGCTGTCGAGCGAAGCCCGCAGCAGCGCGACCACCGTGCTGGCCGCGTCGCTGCTGCGCCACGCGGCGACCGGCGACGGACCGCGCGACAAGCTGCTCAGCTTTACCGACAATCGGCAGGACGCCTCGTTGCAGGCGGGACATTTCAACGATTTCGTCCACGTTTCCCTGATACGCTGTGCGCTCCACGCCGCGCTCGATCAGGATTGCGAACTTACCTTCGACCGCGTGGCCCGGCGTGTGGTCGCGTCGTGTGGGCTCAGGATTCGTGATATTGCCCGCAACAGCGAACTCGATCCGCAATCCGCCGCGGCCCGGGAGGTGTGGCAAGTCTTCACCGAGCTGACCGAGTACCGCCTGTACGAGGATCTGCGGCGGGGCTGGCGCGTGGTCCAGCCGAACCTGGAACACGTCGGACTGCTGTGGATCCGATATCGAGGACTGGATGCGCTGTGTCGTGACGACACCCACTGGCAGTTTCACCCCGAGATCGCGACCATGCCGGCGACCGAGCGCGAAATCGCGGTCCGCGCCGTGCTGGACCAGTTCCGCCGCAAGCTGGCGATCGCGTGCCGTTGCTTGCAAGAAACCACGCAGCAACAGATCCGCCGACGGGCCGAACAGCACCTCAACGAGTTTTGGGGCCTCGACCCGGACACGAACGAACTGCGGACGGCCGAGCGTTACGTACGTCGCGGTCAATCCGGCCGCTTGGCGGATGGGTTCAGTCTGGGCGCGCGCAGTGCGATCGGCAAGTTTCTGCGGCAGCGATTCGGCCTCTCGACCGGCGAGTATCTGCCGTTTCTGGACGCCTTGTTCGGGCTGCTGGTAAGCCAGGGATTCCTCATGCGGCTTCCGCCGGTGGACGACCACCAGTTCTACCAGCTCGACGCCGCGTGCATCTTGTGGCGTTTGGGGGACGGTTCGCCACCGCCGGCCGACCCGCTGTATGCCCGCCGTTCCCCGCCCCCGGTCAACGCATTTTTCCAGCGGTTCTACCGCGAGACGGCGGCGGCCCTGGCGGCGCTGGAGGCCCGCGAGCATACGGCCCAGGTTGTCAAACCGGGCGAACGGGAACGCCGCGAGCGACGCTTCCGCTGGGAGGACAGCGACACGCGCAGAGAGAGTGAGGTTGGTCGTCGCTTGCCGTATCTGGTCTGCTCGCCCACGATGGAATTGGGGGTCGATATCGCCGACCTGGACCTCGTCCATCTGCGGAACGTACCGCCCACCCCGGCCAATTACGCCCAACGCAGCGGCCGGGCCGGCCGCCAGGGGCAGCCGGGGCTCGTGTTCACGTACTGCGGTGCCTTGAACAGCCACGACCAGTACTTCTTCCACCGTCGCGAGGAAATGGTGGCGGGCAGCGTCCGACCACCACGCCTTGACCTGGCCAATGAAGCTCTGCTGCGTGCTCATGTGCATGCCGTCTGGCTTGCCCAGGTGCGTCTGCCGCTCGGGCAGTCCATCGAGCAAGTGATCAACATCGATCTGGACGACCTGCCCCTTAAAACCGAGGCCGCCGGGGCGATTCAGCTTGGCGAGGCGACCCGGGCCGAGCTGCGCCAGCACGTGCGCACGATCCTGACGCCCGATATGGGAATGCTTTTGCAGAGCGGCTGGTTTAGCGACGCCTGGATTGATCGCGTACTCGACGAGGCGCCTCGGCAGTTCGACCAGGCGTTCGATCGGTGGCGAGAACTGTACCGGGCGGCAACGCGCCAGTTGTTGGAGGCTCAGAACGCCCTGGTTCGGGCGCGCCGCCGCGACGACCAGGAGATAGCCTCGGCACGGCAACAAGAGGCGCTGCGCCAGCGCAATCTGCTGTTGCAGATCGGCACGAGCCGCGAGGAGGGCGACTTCTACCCGTATCGCTACCTGGCCAGCGAAGGGTTCCTGCCGGGCTACAACTTCCCGGCATTGCCGGTGCGGGCCTGGGTGCCCAGGGACGCGGGCGAGTTCATCGGCCGTCCACGGTTCCTCGCCCTCCGCGAGTTCGCCCCACAGAACATCCTTTACCATGAGGGGGCCAAGTGGGCGGTCGTCAGCTTCCAGTCGCCGCCGGGCGGGCTCGATGAGCGACGGACGCAACGACGGCTGTGCCGGACATGCGGCGCTTTTTGCGACGCCACTTTCGACCTGTGCCCTGTCTGCCAGACTCGTTTCGATGGCGAGAACAGCCTGTTGGCGACGTTGCTGGACATGCCGAACGTCCGGGTTCGCCGTCGAGAACGGATCACGTGCGACGAGGAAGAACGACGCCGGCGCGGCTACGACATCACGACCGCCTTCCAGTTTCCCGCCGATTCGGGCGCAACGCGCGTCCAGGAGGCGGACGTCGTGGCCAACGGCACGTCGATCTTACAGTTGATCTATGCGCCCGCAGCCACTTTGTTGCGCGTGAACCACGGCTGGCGCGCGGCCAACCAGCCGGGATTCCTGGTCGACTTCGAGAGCGGCGAGGTGCTCGCGGCGGCCCCGCCGACCGGGAATGCTCCGCCACGCCGCCGGCAACTGGAAAACATCCGGCTCGCCGTCCAGGGCACCCAGAACCTGTTGCTCGTCCGACTCGTGCGACCCGAGTTGCGCGATCCGATTCTGGAAACCACGCTGCAATACGCGTTACAGCGCGGCTGCGAACAGTTGTTCCAGCTCGAAGAGTCGGAATTGGTCGCCGAGCGGATCGGGGAGGGCGAGCACCGGGCGATCCTGTTGTTCGAGGCGACCGAGGGCGGCGCCGGCGTCCTGCGGCGGCTGGTCGACGAGGCCGACGCCATGTCCCGCGTCGCTCGCGAGGCGTTAGCCCGTTGCCACTTCGACGCCCAAGGCAATGACCTTCTGCCCGATTGCCAGGCGGCGTGCTACCAATGCCTCATGAGTTATGGCAACCAATACGAGGCGATGCAGTTGGATCGTCGGCGGATCCTGCAAACCCTGCGGGATCTGTTGGCGAGCCGGACACTGCCTCGCATCGGCGGACGGGACTGGGATGCCCATCTACAGTGGCTCCGCTCCTTGACGGATTCCCGCTCGCAGCTGGAACGCGATTTCCTGGATGCGCTGGCCCCCTGCCGTCACCGCCTGCCCGACGAGGCTCAACGGTCGATTTCCGAGCCGCGATGCATCCCCGACTTCTTCTACGCGCCTAACACATGCGTCTTCTGCGACGGGTCCGTCCACGATCAGCCCGCCCAAGCCGCGCGGGACACCGAACTACGCACCGAGTTACGCAACCGCGGCTACCGCGTGATCGTCATCCGCTACGACCGCAGCCTCCAAGACCAGATCGCCGACTTCCCCGACGTGTTCGGGCGTCCCTGAATCCGCTTCCCGCCGCACGAGTCACGCCACCTCCACAACGCTCCCATCCGGTTGGACGAAGCCACCGAACTTGTAGCACTTCGCGCAGAACCGGCGAGTCTTGCCGTCGGACTCTGGCGTGTCCTGCCAAGCATGTTGACCTTCTGGGCAGAACGGATGGTCGTCTGACCGTTCAGGCGCGGCGGCTGACTGTGGCTCAGGCGTCGCTTCCATTGCCGTTTCTGTGTGGACTTCCCGCCTCGAAAGCCAAGGCGGTAGCCAAACCGACGTCCACTCACGTCCGCGGTCCCCTCCATTGCCCACTACGCTGTTTTTCGGTTGGTGTACCATTTCCGACATCGAACACCTCGCCACACGTGCAAAGAATACGGTCGCGGACGCAAGCGGACGGATCACGCGCCCATCCTCACCCCGATGCCCTCGTATCCGCGATATCTCTCGTCGCCAACTTGTGGCCGAACCTTCCGGATCTGCGGCAACGCGGCCAACAAGTCACGGCCGAACGTCTGGATCGTCCCGGCTTCCCTCCTGCCGTTCGCTTCGCACCACGATTTCCACTCGGCAAATAGGTCATCGACGGCAGTACGGTAAGCCGGACCGATAACGCACCGGTCCCTGATAAACGCGGAAATCGGAGAAGACAGATCGTTTAGCTCGCCGAGCAGTTCCAACGCGCTGTCCGGCTGCACGAAATGACCTCGCTCGTGAAGTCGTCGCCAGCCCTCGATGGCCCACAGCAGTATACCCGGCAATTCGCCCGACAACTTCTCAGTCAAGGCTGTGTCTTCGCGGCCGTAGAAGCTTTTCGTCAGACGCAGTAAGATCATTCGACTCGCCAGCGCCTGCGATGCATCTGACAACCGAGGCAGTTCGTTAGTCAGCATCATGATACGAGTGCCAAGCTTCACCGTCACCGGCTCGAGGCATTTCCGGTCCACCGTCAGCGCATCTTCGCCTGTGATGCTCAGCAGCCGCTCAACCACGATGGATTGATCCGTCCGGCCGCTCAGGCGTGCGTCCGAAATGATAGCCAATGTCTTGCCCAATAACGGCCACAACCCGAAGTTCGTCGACAGGCTGGCGAGAGTAGGCCCCGCAACATTCTTGCGACCGATCAAGCTGCGTAGCACCCTCGCGATGGTTCCCTTTCCACTCCGTTTTGGTCCAACGAGACCCAACATTTTCTGCTGGCGTGTATCGCATGTCAGGCTGTACCCGAACCATTCCTGCAAGCTGTCGATACTCTCCTGATCCTCCCCCCACAGCGCGGACAGGAATTCGAGCCACAACGACGGACATGGGGCGTCGAGATCGAAGTCGTAGTCCAGCGCGACGGTCGAAAAGAACCTCGCCGTTGGCGCGCACATATAATCCTGGCTCGCAACCAGCGACGGAAGATGTATCAGCCCGTTCCGCGCGACGAGCACGTCCTCTGCCGGCCAGCAGCCAACCCGATCTGCAAACGTTGGTGGCTTAGCCAGCCAAGTCGGCGGCTCCTTGACAAACGATAGAATACTCTGTGCCCTAAGTTGATCCATCACATCCCCGATCATTCGGCTCGTCAGGCGATAGTAGGTTTTGTTCAGGTGCCGAATCAGATGTGCCCGCACTTCACTCGTTTGCAGTTCGCGATATGCGCCATGGTCCCAAAAGTGAAAGGCGCCTCGCCAAAACCGTAACCGCGAGACTCCACTGGCGGCGTATGTCGCCAAGTGCTCCTCCGCCGCCTGGGCCGCGTCCATTACTCTCGCATCTTTGCACGCACCCACATTGACAATACGTCTCGATCCATCTATCATTGCCATAGCTACTGTCCTTCCGCCCCGCGTCTCGGCCGCAAACCGCGCGGGGCTCTTTCGTCCTTAGACGCAGAGCCTACGCCCGCGTCAAAAAAACTGGATCACGTCCGAGTTCCGCCGTCGCCGCCGCACTGACTTCGGCGGCGGTGGCTGCGACTGACGCCGTCGCAGAAAATCTTCCAGGTCCGCACGTCTGATTCGCCATCGAGGCCGCCCGCCTGCACGCTCGCTAACGTCCACTGCGGGCAGTTCCCCGTTACGAATCCACACAGCAATCTTGGACTCGCGACAACGAAGGAGCTTGGCCACCTCCGGCGGTGTGTAGAACATAGGTTCGTGTGGGCTCATTTCCGTTCGCGGTCCCCAAACCTGTCGACGTGCTCGATGCTGCTCGATTGGGTCTCTTGCAGCAGCGAGGCGCGGCGTGCTCGTCCTCGGCTCCGTCGCACAAGTTCGCGACGCAGGATAGTCGTCTCCACGGCCGATGGTCCGACAGCCCGTTCCGTCGCTTTGAGCATTCTTCGCAGCGTCGATGTAGATAGGTCGCTCAGTCGCATGGCCGCATTGTCGCACCACGCAACGGCTTGTCACGCGAATGGTCGTTCGCTGATCGCTGGACAGGCAAGAAGTGCCCCAAAAGACCGACTCAGTTTTTTTTCGCTGGTCGTTCGCTGGTCGTTTGGCTGGTCGCTACCAGTCCTTCAATGAGGTGCCGGACGGAACCGACTTTGTAGAGCCAGAGCGGCTCCTTTGGATTCCGATCCTTATTCTCGACAAATCCCTTCCCAGCTTCCGAAGGGTTGTTTTTTCGCCAGCGGTTAAGCCGCGACCGCAGCGGATCGGCAGCAACACCGAATTTCTCGGCCAGAGTTGCCGGCCCCAGAAAGGCGTCGTCATCCACTTGATCGCCCGCACCGACCTGCTCAGAAAATGGCAAGTTGGTGTCTGGAAGCAATGCTTCGCCGGACGATCGCTGGCGCGACACCGTCAGATCCTCCTTGGTGATGATTGCTGTGAGCGCCTCCGCATCGCGCGCCCACTCGTACAGGCTGTCGATCGTCTCGCCGATTTCTACGAGCGTCTCTCGCCCTATCGCCAAGGCAATACCATCGCAACTTTGTTGCGCTATCGCTGCCTGGGTCGGGTCCAGATGATGTATGCGACCGAGTGTATCGGGATCCATGATCCGCTCTGACGCGCCTCGGAAATACATCAGCCATTGGCAGCCGGCTTCGTGGTTCTTGTGGGCTTCCTCTTCGATCAGCGCAAGTTCCCGCTCCCAGCGTACCAGCGCTGCACGCTGGCTCTGGGCAAACTCTCGCTTGCCTAACGGCCCGAGCCACGCGCGCACCGCGGCCAACTCGTCTCGAATCCACCTGGAATTGGAATGCTTCGGCACACCCCATTTGATAGCCGCAAACGGCAGAAGATCCTCAAGGCCCGCGAGTCTGACCGCTTCGATCGCCTCAGCATACGCCGTTTCCTCCCCAGTGCGGGATTTTGTCGTTTCCGCTCGGCGTTTCACCTCGTCCCGATCCGTGCATCGCTCAAGTTCTTTGTCGAACTGCACGATCGCGCCCAGAAATTCGTCAGTAACCGGGAAGCCCTGAACGTACTGATCGGCAACTACGATCGCTCGGCGGATTGCGTCTTGCGCGGCATCACGCGCAGACTCCAAACGAGTCCAACTCGATGTCCTGGACGAAGGCATGGCCGCATTCCCTCCCGTCGTCCGCGAAGGCCGCGCGGCTGACGATGAAACGTCTTGGCCTTCAGACCGCAGACCCCAGTCGCGCAACGGGCAGCGGCATTGTACCGCGCGAGTCCGACTTTGCGAGTGGTACGCAAAGATGGTACAATTCAGCAACAAACGGCGCAACCCGTGTCAGCGCAACTCGTTGCGTCACCCCAGCCCCATTGTCATTTTGTTGCGGACACACTGTTTCCTCACAGCGCGACATACATGTTGACCGCCGCCCAACCACAAACTCGGTTCTGTCCACAGTGCTGCCGCGACCGGCCCCTGGATCAGTTCCGGCATCGCGTGCGCAACACGGAGCAGCGACATCATGTCTGCAACGCGTGCCACGCCGAACGTGAGCGGCAACGCCGCCAGGCGACAAAGCTCAAGGCCCAACGACGGGCGCTGGGCATGATCGCCAGCCGCATCTCGCGAGCCACACAATCCAGCGAAATCGAGTACTTCTTCCGACGCGCGCTGTCGTCGTTCGGCGGCCCGGATCAACTAGCCGATGCCATGCACGCCTACATGGAAAAGCTACGAAAAGAGCATCCGACCAGCCCGAAACTTGGTAGTATGTACGCCGCCTTCATGCGGATGGAACTTTATCTGGCGGAGAACCTGGCGGTCCGCTTCCACGGTATCACCGATCAGCAGCTCGAACAGTACATTTTCCCCAGACTGCTGGAACGCCTCGAAGCCAACCCCGACATCGCAGTGGATTTCTTCAGAGATTTGGGCTGGCGCATCGCGCCCCCAGCGAACGCCTAGCATCCGCCCACGAAGCGGATGCGATCATCCACTATTCAAGTCGCCAACGTCCTTCTCACCCAATTGAATAAACAGGGAAAAACCCCTGGCCCGACTTCCACAATCCAGTCCAGCTGTTTCCCTCCATCTCTTTTTTTCGCCGGTTTGCATCGCGATAGCCGCTTGCGACACAACGCCTTATGGCGAAAACAGCTACAGTCCTGTGCGACAGCATGGTGCACGCTTGTCTAATTCCCCGTGTCAGCGTACTTCGCCGCGCGACATAACCCCGTCGCCCCTTCGCGGTCGTCGTTCCAATCGTCTGCCGACGCGGATCGCCTCTGGGCACTGCCGTCTGCCCCCCATAACTCCGGTCGCGGCGTCGTTTGCGTGGCCCTTCATTCGGCCGGGCCGTGTTGAACCAGCCGCTCCGAAATGTCGAACAGCACCCGTATTCCGGACACGAAGAAATGCGCCTCGGCCCAGGTACAGCGGAACTGGTCCGGTTCGTGACTCGCCGGGTTGCGGTACGCCGTGTAGAGCGACAAAGCCAAGGTGGCAAAACGCTGTTCCAGCTCGTTCTTGCCGAATCTTCGTTTTTTATCCAGGAGCGCCACCAGGCTCTGCCTTGCGTCGCCGCCCGTCGAAAAATCGCTTGCCCAAACCCTCCGCGCCAAGGCTTCAATTCCGTGTGCCAGACATGTGACAATGATCTCTGGGTGCTGGCCCACGTTGGCCTCGTTCGCCAGTTCCCGTGTGGCGAGTTCCAGAGCCCCGCGAACTCGATCTACGGAAGAATCACCCTTCAGTTGATAACTCCGGAGTAACGGCAGTGGCTTGTCCTTGCCCGTCGTCGCCAAGTCTGTTTCCCGAAGTGTCCCAAGCATGTCGCCAAAGGCGAGCCATACTGCGCCGCTGGCACCGAACCAATTTCCTAGGTAGGACCCGCGACTGAAGAAGTACGAGTCGTGTTCTCCGCGAAAATACGGAACAGGTCCGTACGATATAGACTCGTAATACTCCGCCAACGCGAATCCCTTCGGTGACCCAAGTCGCTGCCGGCTCCGCAATTCCCATTCCAGGATGGACGCTGCGTGTTGACAGCGTTGTACGCAATCGGAGCCCAAGACAGAACGCATGGTTTCGCACAGTTTTTCGTGTGCCGCATCAGCCTTATCTGCTTCCTCAAACAACTCATCATCAGATGAATTGGGCGGACCACCGTGGAGTTCAATGCCCACGTACCCAGAAAGCTTATTCAGGTTATTCTCGAACCCTGCACACGTGGAGAGAAGCTCGGCGAATTGCCGACCAATCTTGAAAACCTCGTGATGCACGCCGCTGCCCACGATGCCGTCCATTGCCTGTTGAATCGTTTCTGGTTTCCATCCCTCTGGCACATAGGAGTCCAGCCAGTCCGATAACCCAAAGACGTGGCGGCCACCGCCTACAACGACCCACCACGGAATATCGTTCTCTAAGGGGTGATAATCGAACGGAGGAGGTGGTGCTTGCCATGTCTGATCTAAACACGTCGCGAAATCCCAAAGCCATCGCTCCGAACCCGGTATAGCACGCCTGTCCACAAGATCAGGATCGGACGAATGGCAAGCACGACGAAGGTGGTCAATAATCAACTCGATCAACGATCGTTTTGACGTGTCCCAAAAAACGCGAAACACCTTGCCGTCGGCCATCCCGTCGTACGAGCAGCCAACGGGTCGGCCAGGATCGCGGCAGTCGTTTCCGACAAACACCGTTTTGGGGCATGATTGAGCGCGACCGATGTAGAATCCGTCGTGATCGAATGGCGTCGACTGGGCCGGTTGAAAATGATACTCTGGTGTTCCTTGAACGCTGCGCGAGGGGAACAATCTCGGCAGTAACGCTTGGGGACTGCGGGAAAGTTCGTTGGAGACCAACGTTTCCTCCACATATCTGTTCAAGACGTACCATTTGATATCGTCTGGAACTTCTGCGCGGTCTACTTTGACCCATTTTGTCTGCGTCAGCAGCGGCACGAACGGGCGCAGCCCCCGCTCGAACACCTCGAACACCGAGGAGGACGATTCGAGATACTTCCTCAAGTAGAAACCGAGCAGCAACGATTCGGACAGCGAAAGTTCAAATGACGCCATGCTCTGCGCTCCTTATGGTCGATACTCCTCGATCATCAGGCGTTCCTGCCCCTGGATTCTTTCCAAGGCGGCGTTCACGCCGAACGCCCCTTGTCGCTCCAGCTCCCCGCCTCGGCGAAAGTCCGCGCCAGCATCCTCCCCCTGCCCCTGCCGTAGCCGGACGAGACCTCGGAAGAAATGGAATCGCGGATCGTCCGGATCCAGGCCGATCGCCTGATCCAGCGACGTCAGCGCACTTTCGTACTTTCCCTGGAAGAAATCGTGGTACGCCCCGCTGTACATCTTCAACGCGGCCGCCCGCTCTCGCGCCAACGTCTGGCGTTGTGTCTGCCGAGCCGCGCGCTCCGTGGCGATCTGTCTCGCTCGCAACAGGGCTCGCCTCTCCGCCTCGCGTCGAGCCGCGTTCTTCTCGGCTTCCCGCTGAGCGGCCAGTTCCTCGGCCTTGCGCTGTGCAGCCAGACGTTCCGCCGTCTCACGCGCCGATCGAAACTCCGCTTCCAGCGACTGCGCAACGTCGTCGGGACTTGGGGCATCCGGCACAGGAATCTTGTCGTCGGCGATGATCTCCAGTTTGACCAGCAGTAGTTCGTTCTGCAAATCCCTGCCGTGGAACTGTTTGTAGTCTTCCGACAGGTCCAGCCAAGCGTGCGCTTCGGCCAGGGCAAGGTCGATGACCCGGATTCGCTTCTCGACCTGTTCGCAATGGAGCCAGTGACGGCAAAGTTCGTCGGCGTAGATCGGGACCGCCGTATCGGCGACATCCGGGCGAGAAAGGTACAGCGACCAGTCCACGGCGTTGGCCCGAAGCAGGCTCTCGTCGTCGCTTCCGACGGCGTCTCGCAGTCGCGTCTGGCTTTCGGCACGTCTGCCGATCAACATCCGAAGTACCTCGCCGAGTTCCTGCTTCTCGCCTTCCAGCCGCCGAACAATCCCCGCCAGACGCACCCGCTCGTCCGCGGCCTTCACTGCAGTGATGTCCGTGACCACCGGCTTTTGTACCGTCGTCAGCACGAAGCCGTCTTGACAGCCCGTCAGCGCCAACGCCCCCAGAACCAACACTGATCGGCCCATCGTCTCGCCCCCTCGATCCAGACTAAGCCGGCTTTGCCCCACCGACACGCTTCGCCGCGTCCCTGATTCTACGGCAGAAACATCCTGCCGCAATCCACCTGCTGGACGCTCACGAATCGAACGGCAGTTCCATCTGCGTCAAGCCCTGCGGCCTGGCCGCGATCCCCAACCGTCTCCACGCCGCCCTACCTTTGGCTCGTAGGGCCGCGGCCCGATGCCGCTCGTGATCTGTTAGTTCGTCTAAGAGAATCCGCAAGTGATCCGGAGACCATCGCCATTTCTCGAACAGCGACTCCAACTCGTCGATCTTCTTTTTCGATGGCAATCGGTTGAATGCGTCTACGACTTGCGAGGCTGAAAGGCAGACCAAACTCTCGCAGTCGCGGCCATGCGCGGAACGCCCCGGCGAACAAGGTGCGGCGACATTGGCCCGGCACTCCAGACATGCTATCCTCGCGCACGGCGAGCCGCAGCAATCCGAGGCGTTTCCGTCCGCCGACAACAGACGGCCTGCCTGTTGCCAAAACCAGTCTGTATTACTAACCTCAAACATCGTGAACTTTTTGACAATGTTTTCAGACGGCGACAGCGTTAAGTTGTTGAAAAATTACATCTTGTGCTTGCGGTAGCTCTGTGTCCTCTGCGTCTCTGCGTTTCATCGATGTCCTTGTGCGGGCGAACTGGCCGGGCTACAGGAAAATACGTTTTGGAAACGCAGAGACGCTGAGGACGCTGAGACTTCGGCATCCCGTCGTAGCCGGGAGAGACGTGACAGGCGAATCACGACGGATGGACACGAATAGCGGGGATGAAGAAAAACGGTGAGACGCGATGTCTTCATTCGTGTGAGTCATGGTCCTCCTCAATATTTCTCGTCCTTGTTTGGTTGCGGCTGCGGGCCGCGCTAGGAGTTTCGCCTCCTATTGACACGGGCCACTCAACTACTACCGTACGGGGGGGACTCGCGCAGTTTCGCAGCGAAGTAGCTGTCCACCGGAGACGAGCAGCGGCGACTACCTCAAAATTCCACATTTCTGGGAGGATTGCACATGGGAACGGGAGACCCACCACAGAATACCGATAATTCCAGCAAGGTCTTTCTATGGCTGATCGGCGCCGGCATCCTTGCTGCCGCATTGTACGGATGGTCCAAGTCCAATCGTCCAAACCCGCCTCGGCTAAGTCCAGCTCAAGCAGAACGTCTTTATCGTTCGCAATTCAGCAGCGAAGAAGAACGGATCGAATTCGAGGACTATCAACAGGGCTTACAGGATCTTCAACGCGATGCGCCAATCGGGCGAACTCGGGGCGGGGACAACTACTAGCCTGTGGCCTGCTTTCTTGCGAATAGCGATCTCCACGGCGAGGTCGCCGTCGTTCAATCGCACGTCACCGTTGACGGCCACGGTTCCGCCGTAGCGTCACCGTCGGCCGTCGCCCAGATTCGTCCAGCGAGTCCGCTCAGCACGTGCGAACTCGTGCTTAATCTTGTAACTTCGACAATACTTGACCGCTATTTGTCAATTATTGACAGGCTCAGACAACCTGTCGGCCGCCCCGCCGCGGACCCCCGTCAGCATTGCGCCATGGCAATGTTCCGAAGCACGATCCAGTCTGTCCAGCTGTTGACCGTTGCAACCGACTCTGCAGGGTTACGCCTTCGGATGTATCTCGGCGAAGTCGATCCAGCCTGCCCAGCCATCAGCCCCTGTCTCCGTGTCGGGCAAATCCCCCCTATTGAAATGGCCTACGCAAATGGTAGGCTCTGGACTAGAAAGCCATCGCCTGTATCCGTGATTCCTGCCGCCTTGGCGGCGATCGAGCTTGCGTCTCGATAAGCAGAGGAACTCAGTTTCTGGGGGGACTGCCATGAAGCGATTAGTAGCTGTCTTGCTGGTACTGCTTGTACCCGTACTGGTTAACGCTGGCCAACCACTTTCTTCAAAAGAGTTGGTCCAACAGCGCGCGATTGAAAAGCTGGAGAGAAAAAGGGTCGCCAAAGCATGGGCCGAATTCACGAGTCGGTTCGTCATTCGCCAGACGGTGCCCATCTACTCAGGGGCTTATCAGATTGGTTCGCGAGTCGTCGTGACTCCGAATTATCCGGCAATCGAGGAGTATAGGCAGCGATTGGAGGCAGCGGCCTGGAGTTCCATGACCGACCAGCAGAAGCGGGACATGGCTTTGTTTATTGTCGCCAGGAATACGGGACTAATCGCGGCAAATACTGCGGTAATCGCGGCTAATACGTGTCAAATCGCGGAGGATGTTAGAGAGATTGAGGACGAACTGAGGAGACAGGAACTCAACAGGATGATCGACCAGTTTCTCGGCAGATGAATGACAGAGACAGCCGCCACGGCGGCCTACCTTGCCCATTTTACCAGCGATTTTTCAGCGAAAAAATATCGGAGGGGCATATACCTCTAGTTGCGATCGCGATGGGGGCCCCCCCTCCCCTCTCGCGCACGTTGCGTCAAGCATCGCGCCGCTGGCGCGCCGTCGGCCGTGATTCCTGCTTGACGCAAGCAAGCATCGGCAAGACGCAAGGCGAGCAACAGCAAGCGGTTACGACAACGGTCCTGCGGCGCGCCGATGCGATGCGGGTAACGCGAGCGGGTAAACTTGTCGAAAACAGCCCTGCCGCGCGCCGTCGGCCAGCAGGACACTTGGCAAATGTGACAGGCGATCGGCGCATAAAAAAAGCCGGTTGCTTGTGGCAACCGGCTTAACGATCGTCGGTCGATGCTAGGGGCGAATGTAGGCGTTCAAGCCGATGATGACCGGCTTGCCGTTCACTTGAGCCGATGTGGGCTGATTGCCGTGAGAACTAGCGACAACTAGCGTCTCGCCGCTAGCGCTGGGCTGCGGTTCCGAGTTCAACTTGACTCGAACAACCAGTTCCCCGCTCTTGCTGTCGATCGTCGCGTTCATCGTATTACCCTTTGCTGAAAACGGATCGAAACTTGCGGGGAACGTTCCCCGCTCGCGTTGCCATACGGGGATTACTGGAGCGCTGCGTACAACGCGCTCCACAAGTGCCAGTAACCCGGCTTGACATACTCTCGCATTTCGCGAATGTTCCGCTCGATCGTCTTGGGATGCTTGCCCTGCTTGTGAGCGATGCTTTCCACGGTGTCGCCATAGGCGAGTAGGCGAGCGATCCCGCGCAGACGATCCGGCAGGACGGAGATAATCCGTTCTGCGACGCTATAGTCGCTTGTGACTTGCGCCGACGATTGACAGGGCAAAGTATCAAGATCGTCTGCGGCTTGCGCCTTGACGCTACAACGGCCCTGACAATCAGCAACAAAGCGTTCCCCTCTAGCAACCGCTCTTGCGGCTTGCTTGGCAGCAATCAAAACCGCTTGCTTGGCGTTCTCGCATTTCGGCCGCAGTTCAACGAAGTACTTCCAGGAAAAGGCGATTGCTTCCCCTGTCAGTTCTTCTAACTCCGATCGGTTCGGATGTTTTCCTCTGCGAGCAAGAACGGCCTTGACTTTTTCCCGTACTGTCTTGGACGCATAGGCATCAAGACTGTCCCATTCCTGCCGTACCTTGTCTTGTCCCATTGTGGAACCCTCCCAGTAACAACGGATCGAAAACGGTTCGTGTCCACGTCGGCGCGCCGATGCCGGCAACCGGTCAAGCTGGTTTGCGGGGAGCGTTGCGGCGTGCAAACCGGCTTGTCTTGTGGCATTGTCGAAATGATACGCGCCGCATTTCCTCTCTGTGATTGCCGATGCTTGACCGGTCTTTTCCCGTCTTGACCAGGCAAGCCGGAGTGCTGCCGGATGTGTGTCCGATTGGGCTTTGTCAATGCCGCCAGCGTGCTTGTCAATGCCGCCAGAAGGCCCATGGTGCGCGCCGACAGTGCCGCCAGCACTGCCGTTCTGACAGCGCGTTCCACTCCCGGAAAACCAGTTCTCCAAGATGGCGGCATCCACAAATGCCGCCAGACCACTACCCGTCACACCTGATACGAGACTGCCTGATGAAGACGAGTCGCTCACGACCCACTGCAACTTGCGAGGACGTACCAAATGGTTCCGAGACAGTGGCGAGAGCATCAGAGTCAGATTTCTCTCGGGTGCGAGAGATTATCTTGCCGAGCACAGACGGACGTTGATGGTAAAGTCCCGACGTAAAGCCAGTGTCACAAATCAGAATTGCTGGGACATGGAACGGGAAGTCATCCTAGATTACCAACAAAAAGCTGGGACGCGGTACGTGGCAACCGAAATGGCTGGACGGCGAGCGCAGGGCAGTGGGCCGCGTTGGAGGGACGCGCTCCGTCGCGTCCGTGTGGTTACGGCCACGACGGAGCGTGGCCCTCCAACCACGCGTGGAGCGTGGCCCTCCACACTGCGCAGACCCTCAACGGGCGCATTTCAGCCAGCAAACTAGGTAGAAACCAGTTGTCGTGGCCATAAACCCCGACTTGCGATATTGCACAGACTGACGGAAATCTCGCTATAGTGACCTACCAATTCTGATTTGCGGCACTAGGAGTCTCATGCCTTCTTATCTCACTGGGGCGAAGAGTTGGGAATGATGCGAGTGTAGCACGGCCGTGATACTGGGTATCTGTGTGACGTGAGTTCCGTCAAATGATGGGAGACACGACAATGTCGAGTTCTATTCTCACGGACCGTCTTGGTGGCCGGTACGACTATGGCCAGTGCGGCATGACGCCGTCGCTCCGGCTAGATGTCGTCAAGCCGGTTCGACGAAACAACGGGTTCGCCTGCTTCAGCGGGCATCTGTTGGTTCACGTTCCTGGATTGGCCGTGGCATTGCCTGACGAGAGACGTGCCATCGGACAAGGACATGTCATCATCGATCATGCCGACGAACAGCAGTTCGGCACGTATCCGATGACCTTGCGGGATGGCGATGTGTACGACTTCAGCTAGTCCGACTCCGGGCGCGACGTTCCGCGAAAACCAGTCTGTCAACCGACGCGGCTCTCGTTTCGCGCCGCCAGTGAGACCTGACTTGTCAAAGGAGACCAATCATGCATCTCGATGACATCGTGGGACAGACCGAAGTGGTACGAGCCCTGAAGTCGTTCGTCAGTAATCCGCAGCCTCGCTGCTTTCTCTTCATCGGCTCGCCGGGAATCGGCAAGACCCACACGTCGCAAGCGCTCGCCGCTGATCTTGGCTGCTTCGAGGAATGGAGCGGGCGTTGGCAGGTCCGTTGTGCCGACTTCTCGGTGGATGCCGCCAGAGACATGTTCGGCAGGACGCTGCGGCTCCGCTTCGACAACCAGGGGCAGAATGTGCTGATCCTGGAAGAGTTGGAATGGATTTCGCCGCAATGCCAGCGGTTTCTGAAGGACGCCTTGGATCCTCGCACGTCGCTGCCCAAGAACCTCGTGGTGATCGCCACCAGCAACAGCGTGGACGGCTTGGACCGGGCGCTGCTGCAACGGTTCCGCCGTTTCGAGTTCGATTCGGGTCCGCGATTCGCCGCAGCCTGCCGGCAAGAGATTCTGCGACGCTGGCGGGAATCCGCCGGCGACATGCCGCTGCCGCATGACTGGACCAAGTGGGGACAGGACGGCGACGACTTCTCCATGCGGTTGGCGTTACAGGCGTTGGAGGACAACCTCTGCGTGGAGGTGGCCCCATGAACCGGGACTTCACGCTCAGCAACAAGCCGACGCGTCCAACGCCGGCTCGATTCGAGACCGACGACAAGACGCGGCAGAAGGTTCTCTTCTGCGGGCTCGATTGTTTGCCGGGCCAGTTAGACCTGTTCCCGACGGATGGTTGCGAGCGGCCCGAGGATGACCAGAGCGACGTGCGTCCGGGCTGGGCTCAGCACGGCAAATAGTGGCCTTCTTATCCTGCCGCCACGGCGGCGCGGCGTTCCGCGTAAACCAGCATGTTCAGCGGCGGCGTTTCTGCCGCCGTTTCCGTTTCTTAGACCCTTGATGAGAGGTTACTGCCATGACGTTGATCGACTCACTTAAGTCCGCCCGACGTGTCTCGACGTCGCTGGTGGCTATCCAGACACCCGATCCCTTCGCCACCATTCAGCGGATCGCTGCCGATGTGGCCAGCGATGCGCCGAAGGTCCAGTGGGACTTCTGCTCCGGCCTGACCGCCATAAATCCGCAGGGCGAAGAAGCCATCGCCATCGCCTGCGCTTGCCCGGCCTGCCACGGTGCTGGCGAGACCGACGAAGGCGTGTGCCAGACGTGCGATGGCCGTCGGATGCTGTTCTCGCCGACTGACAGCCGCGCCAATCCGGCTGGTGTGTTGGCCATCCTGCGATCGATGCCGTCCAAGACGATGGCGTTCATCCAGAATGCTCATCGCTTCGTTGCCGACGAGGGCTTCATCCAGGGCGTCAGCAATCTGCGTGACTTGTTCAAACAGGACCACCGCACGCTGATCCTGCTGGCTCCCGCGGTAACGTTGCCGCCCGAACTCGCTGGCGATTTCGTGGTCTTCGACGAGCCGTTGCCCGACGAGAACGCCGCTCGTGAGATCATCCTCGCCGTCCACCGCGATGCGGACATGGCCTGTGACGACGAGATTCTGGAACGAGCCACTGCCGCCGTGCAGGGATTGCCTGCATTCCAGATCGAACAGCACACCGCCCGTTGCCTGACCCGCGAAGGAGTGGATTTGGACGCCCTATGGGAAGCCAAGCGTCGCCAAGTCGAACACACGCCAGGCCTGCGGATCTTCCGTGAGGCCGTTCGCTTCGACGACCTGGGCGGGCTGGCTGCAATCAAGCAGCACATTCGTCTGGTGCTTAACGGCCGCAATCGCCCCAATTGCATCGTGTGGGTGGATGAGGGGGAAAAGGCACTGGCCGGTCAGAACGACTTGACCGGCATCACGTCAGATCAGATCGGCGTGTTGTTACAGTACATGGAGGATCGGCGCGCTCGTGGTTTCATTCTGTTCGGCCATCCGGGGGCGGGCAAATCGATGATCGCAAAAGCGGCTGGACCGGAGGTTGGCAGGCCAACGGTCATGTGCGATCTGGGAGCGATGATGGGTTCGCTGGTGGGGCAGTCTCAGCAGGCGGTTCGCAACGCGGTGAAGGTGATCGACGCTATCAGCGGCGGCAGGGCGCTGTGGATTCTGACCTGCAACCGGATCGACGTGTTGCCGCCAGAACTCCAGGCTCGCTTCTCCTGCGGCACCTACTTCTTCAGCTTGCCCACCGAGGAAGAGCGGGCCAGCATCTGGGCGATCCAGAAAGCCGCTTACGGCATCGCCGACGACACCACCCACATGGACATCGACAGCACGGGCTGGGTCGGCCGCGACATCCGCAATTGCTGCGACGCCGCCTGGGACACAGGCGTCTCGATCCGCGAGGCATCCCGCTTCGTCAATCCTGTCTGCCGCAGTTGTCACAAGGATATCGAGAACCGCGAAGTACAAGCGGACGGGAAATTCTTGGACGCTTCCCGTCCTGGCGTCTATGTCCGCCGCATCACGCGGGAGTCGGCGGTTCGCGCCGTCGGTCGCAGCAAGTAGTCCGTTCTCAAGCAACCCTCCCTTCGCCGTCGCCTGCCGCTCTGAGCTCGAGCGCGAGCCGCGTTCCGGCAAAACCAGTTCGGCAAGCGGCGGCGTTTTCGTTTGCGCGTTTCCTTTCACCGACAGGAGTCAAGCCATGACCCAATCCGTTCTCCTCCCCGAGTCCGAATTGACCACCGATATCACGGGTAGTTCGGACATCGACTTTGCCGAGCAACTTCGGCAAGAGACCACCGCCGTCCGTTTGCGGCGGAGCAAGTGGGGTGTCAGTAAGACGCTGGACAAGAATCAGAAGCAGATGGCCGCCGATCCGTTCGGCGCGGACGGTTCGAAGATTGCCGCCAGCAAGAAGTTGGTGGACATCAGCCACCCCAAGTTCAAAGCTGTGACTCGTATCCTGAATCGGGCCAACGAGTACTGGCAATCCATGACCGTGCCGTACCCGGAGGAAGGCATCCGCCTGATCCGCACGGAGACGGTGTCCGAGTTCGATGCCAAGATCGCCCTGATGCAATCGGAACTCGACGGTGCCGTGGCCCAATTGAACCAAGCCTACTGCGATCTGCGGCGTAAGGCCGAACGGGATCTCGGCTCGCTCTACAACGCCGCCGATTATCCCGATTCGTTGGACGGCATGTTCTCGCTGTCGGTCGAGTACCCCAGCGTCGACCCGGACGAACGGCTGCGGCGGCTGAATCCGGCGCTGTACGAACGAGAACAGCGCCGCATCCAGCAGCGGTTCGATGAGGCCGTTCGGTTAGCGGAAGAGGCATTTCTGTCCGAATTGGGCGACCTGGTGCAACACCTCTGCGAGCGGCTGGAAGGCTCGCAGGACGGCAAGCCAAAGATCTTTCGTGACTCGGCCGTCACGAATCTGACGCAGTTCTTCGAGCGGTTCCGCCAGTTGAACATCGGCAGCAGCGAGGAACTCGACCGGCTAGTTGCTCAGGCTCAGGGCGCCGTCCGCAATGTCACGCCGACGCGACTTCGGGACAACGATGCCCTGCGCCGCACGGTCGCCTTTGCCCTGTCCAACGTACAGCAACGCATCGACACACTGATGATGGATCGCCCCAAGCGCGCCATCAGCTTCGATGACGAGTGATTCGTCTCTTCATCATTCATCAGCACAGTAGCGGGGCGCGGCCGACGTCGGCGCTCCGCTGAAACCAGCAAGTCAAGCAGCCGTGCAGTTCGACCGCCCCCTGGTCCCCGCGGCTGCCGTCTTCGTCCCCGTTGTCCTTCCTTCCCGTAGGAGTAGACGCCATGACCATCGAGTTCTGGCCCCGACGCTTGCGCAATCCCAAGTCCCAGTCCAAGGCGCAAAGCGTCCGCGTACCCAAGCCGTATCGAGCAAGACGGCCCAAGCTCCCCATCCGTGCCGGCCAAGCCCACCAGAAACTGTCGCAGGCCATCATCTGCGGTGACCACGAACTGGCTTCCTGGCTGGATCTGGCTGTCAAGCAGAATCGCGTGGTCGGCGATCCCCGCGTCGTGCAAGAGTTGCGGGAACGCTTGGACGCCGTGATGGCATCGTAGGCGGCGCGAGCGCTCCGCCAAAACCAGTATGTATTTCGGCGGCGAAAACGCCGCGCATCTTTCCCCTTGCCTCCAAGGAGATTCGCCATGTCCCACATCGCCACCGTCGAGACCGAAGTCAAGTCGCTGCACGGGCTGGCAGCGGCTTGCCGTCGGCTGAAACTGCCGTCGCCCAAAAACGGCACGCATCGCCTGTTCGGCGACCAGACGGCTACGGGATACGCCGTCATGCTGCCCGAATGGTGCTTTCCCGTAGTGTTCGATCTGACCGCCAAGCAAGTTCACTACGACAACTTCAACGGACACTGGGGCGACGAGAAGGAACTCGACAAGCTGAAGCAGGCGTATGCCGTGGAAGTCGCCAAGGAACAAGCCCGGAAGCAAGGTTTCGCCGTCAGTGAGAAACCACTGGCGGACGGTTCCATCCAACTCGTTTGCAGCAAGTAGGAGCAACGCCATGCCGCAAGTCATCATCACCATCAGCCGGACCGGCCGAAGCCGAGTCGAGACCAAGGCCGTTGCCGGCTCGAACTGCCAGTCCTTGTCCCGCGACCTGGAAGCCGCGCTGGGCAAGACAACCGGCGACGAGAAGAAGCCAGAGTTTTTCCATGCGGCCCAGAGTCAGCAGGACGCTCGGCGATGACGCTGGAAGAATGCCTACCGGATGTACAATCGAAGGCGGATGCTGCGTGTCACCGACTGCTGAGACAACATCCACTGAACCAAGCCTGTGTCCTTGGCTGCCAGACGTGCAAGGTCATGGCGATCCTCGCCAACATCTCCACCAACGTCCGGCGATGAGCCTGCGGGCAAGAGCCGATTGGCCCGTCGCTGGATGTGATTCTTCAGGAAGAAAGGGCGCCTCATGCGAATTCATATCGCAATCACTGCTGACGGACAGATCCGTTTTCTGACAACCCCTGAACTGCAAGGGCTGACAGAGTTGGGGCAGACAAGCACACGGCGAGCGTCGCACGTCGTCCCACACAACTGGTTTCTACGACTGGCGTTTCACATCCTGCGGGCGTGTGTCGCAGACGATTCGCGGTGTGCCGCATGGACACGCCGCTGGCGCTGCCAATGGCTCGCCGACCTGCGCATTTCGGCGGGCCCTGTCTTGGGACCGTTCCCAATTCGTCAGCAAGCCATCACTGCGGAGATTGACTGGCTCACCCGACACGGTTTCTAATCAACGCAAGAGCTGTCATCGGGGCGGATTGGACCGCCAGACGTCCGATGCCGGCCTAATTCACGGAGACCAGAATCATGCTCGAACAACACGGCACCTTCGTCATCATGGCCAGTACTGCTGAAGGGCATGAAGGTGAGTATTCGGTCATGAACGACGTGACCGGCCACATTCGACGATTCAAGACCGTCCAGCAGTGTCGCCAGTTCATTGGCGTCGAACCGAAAACCGGCCCGCTCTGGGAAGCCACCCCCCTGGACGATCATGGCAAGCCGATGCACGACGCCGCTGTGGTATCCGCCAAGGATGAGGCTGCGGCCAAGGAAGTTGGCCGGTCTTGGTTCCACTTCATTGGCGTCTTCCGAATCAAGGACATCCAAGTGACGCCGCACAAGCTCGGCAGTTAGCACGCCGGCGCTCCGCCAAAACCAGTCTGCCGTTTCGTCGCAAAACGCGCGTGAAGTCGCTCTCGACTTTGCGCGCGTTTTCGTTTTCTTGCACCGTCAGTTTTTCGCTTGGAGGAACATCTAATGTCCAACCGATTGCCGAAATACGCACGACACGCCACCGGCAAGGCCCGTGTCCGCTACCGAGGCAAGGATATCTATCTGCCCGGCGCCTACGGTTCCGCCGAATCCTTGGCCGCCTACGACCGCCTCTGCGAGCAGATCCGCATCGAGCAGGCTGCCAAGGCCGCGGCTGCCCATGCCGCCAGACCCACGATCACCGTCTGCACCGTAAACCAGCTTGCCGCTCGCTATCTCGATCACGCCCGGCGGTACTACGCCGGCAACGCTGCGGAAATCGCACACCTGACCGCCGTAGCCCGCTTGCTGGAACTCAGACATGGCCAACTGCCGGCCGACCACTTCACGCCCGTGCTGCTGGATCAGGTCCGCCAGACGATGATCGACGGCGGCTGGCGATACGCCACGGGCACGATCGCCGACCCGTGGTGCCGCAGGACCGTGAACCAGTGCGTCCGTCGCATCCAGCGACTGTTCCGCTGGGGCGTCTCCAAGATGCTGGTCCGCCCCGATACCGTTGCCGCCCTGGAAGCCTTGGATCCGCTGCACGCCGGTCGTACCACTGCTGCCGAGTCCGAAACCGTGACCCCCGTCCCGTGGGAAACCGTTCAAACAACGCTGCCACAGCTTGGCGCCACGATCGCCGACATGATCCTGACCCAATGGTACACCGGCATGCGTCCCGGCGAAGTCTGCCGCATGACCCCCACCGGCTTAGACGTGTCCCATGAAGCCACCGATGGCGTCTGGCTGTATCGTCCGCCCCGTCACAAAAACACGTGGCGCAACAAAGCGCGGCTTGTAGTCCTGGGACCGCGGGCCATCGCCATCCTGAAGCCGCGGATGCCGATCAGCCTGGAATCCCCGTTCTTCCCGACGCCGAACGGCAGCATGTACTCGACCACAACCTACCGCCAAGCGATTCGGCGTGCCGCCACACGCGCCAGCATCGCCGCTTGGCATCCGCACCAGATCCGCCACAGCAAGGCCACCCTGGTCGAGCAGCAATTCGGCCGCGAAGCTGCCGCCAACGTTCTGGGCGACACGATCGAGACCACCGAAGTCTACGCCGACCGCAATCTCCCCCAGATGATCGAAATCGCACGGCAGATAGGTTGAAGGAATGCGCCGTGTTCAATCCGTGATAACCGAATGCCCCTATTCCTCCCTGTAGGGCTGGTGTTTCCGGTACATCTCCAAGCGAAGGCGGCAATTCTTCAACTCGTCTTCAGAGAAGGCGTCTCCGTTCGCAATCGCCTTCTCCTGCCAAGTCAACTATCGAGACATCCCACTCGTTCTGCTTCAGGCACTCAAGTCACCCGCGCAGAGCGTCACTGGACGGCAAATTCGTCAGTTTTGTCGGCCACAGCACCGAACAGCCACGTCCTCACATACTCGACCACAGCCCGCAGCCGTTCGTCGCTGATTCGCTCGCGGTACATGGCTGCCATCGACACGTCGTGGTGGCCCATGATATAGTTCGCTGCCGTCTGGTCGCCGCTCTCGTCCGCCACGGTGCGGAAGGTGTGCCGGAGCGCGTAGAACCCCAATCCCGCACGCTTCAGTTTCAGTACGTTCAGTAGCTTGATGAACTCTTTTCCAATGGCATCATCCGGCGTAGCTCCGTGGGCCGTGACCTTGTTCGTTCTCACCCATCTGTGTCCGAATGTCGTCAGGAATGCCAGATGCGCGTCGTCCGGGTTCTTGGGCTCTGGCCGCGCTGCAATCGCCGCGTCCACGGCGGCAATGGTTTCGTCCCAGAGGGGACAGCGGCGGGGGATGCCAGTCTTCGGACGCGGGTAATCAATCCAACCGCTCGACTGGTCGATGGCCGTCAACGACAGGTTCGCGATGTCGGTCGCACCGTACCCGCAGTTGAGCCCCAGCAGCACGAACGCTCGCATAGGCGAGCCAGCCGCGTCCAAGATCGCCCTGAGTTCAGAGGCTTCAAACATCCGCAGGCCCTTTGCCGCTCGGGCAACACGCAGCGTCTTGCGGCTCGGTTTGTTGAAGCCCTGCCCGTACCGCGGCGGGTGGTCAACGAGTCCTTGGTCCCAACCGTACTTGAACAGCATCCGCGCTACGGTAATGAGGTTGCCGAGTGCGACAGGTCCTCGCCCCTTTGCGAAACTCGCTCGAAGATCCTCAAAATCGGCTGCCATCAAGTCCGTAACGACCCGGTTGCGGCCGAAGTGTCCTACGATCAGGGTACACGTATCGTGGTACTGACGGAGGGTTCGTTGGCTCAACTCGCTGCTCGCCACCAGCCGCGCCTTGCTGGTCAGAAAGTCATTACAAAGATCCCCGATGGTCATTTCGTCACGCTTGGCTCGCGGCTTTCTGCCAGCCAAGAGGTCATCTTTCTGTTCCAGCCATCGAGCAAGCGCCGCTTGACCTTTCTCGTCGCCGGCGATCTTGCCGAAGTAGACCAACTTTTGTCGGATCTTTTTGGCCCATCGGCCGCTTTGGTGGGGAAAGAGCGGAAAATCAGGACGAGGCTTACCCGGACGGGGCTTTTTGGTAGACTTGCGCATGGATGCTTACCTCTGTTTAACAGGAATCAGGTAGGCGTCACTGACACCCGCCCGCTGCAATCGGGCGGGTGTCTCCCTTTCCAGAAAGCCTATCAGAACGCTTGCTGGGTGTCAAATCAGGTGTCAGATCGGTCGTCGTAGACACCGTTCCGCAACTCCAAGAAACGAAAAAACCCGGCATTTCACCGGGTTTTCTTCGAGGGGTGGCTGAGGGGATTCGAACCCCCGACCCTCAGAGCCACAATCTGATGCTCTATCCAACTGAGCTACAGCCACCAGACGCTTATCAGAGCGCCAGTCTACTGTCCAAGCCGATCATGGTCAATGACCGTAGCATCCGTTTCTGCCTGCCGAGATCGTGGGCAGAAAGCATCGTTACGGAGAGCTGTCCCGTTCTTCGAGGCCACGAATGGCAACGGATGGCAGAGCCTCTGGGCCGCCGCGCTGCAACGGTACGCCCCAGGCGCCTGCGACGGCAGATGGCGCGACCGCCGGCGGCTTTTGTTCGCTTGTTCACTGCAATACGGCGCGGCGTCTGCCGCGAGGCTTGACGCGGAGGCACGGTCTGGTAGGGTGAAACGCGCCAGGGCGTCGCCCGATCTTCGTTTTAGCGCGGCCGCCCTCGCCGGAATGCGGGATGTCCGCGGTCTGGCGATCCGGGCAATACCAAGGTTTCGGCTTGACAACGCACGGGGCGCCGTTGCAGCGGACGTGTCGCAAACTACGCTCGTAGGTGGGTTTATGGCGAACATCGAATTGCGAACAATGAGGCGCGAGGACTGGGACGAGGTCGCTGCGCTGATCTATGATTCGACCAACGCCTGGCATGCGACGCATGGCCGATCGCCTTTCTTCTCCGGCCCCAAAGATGGGCCGCTGGTGTTCTGCGACATTTACGAGCAGCTCGACCCGGGGTGTTGCGTCGTTGCCGAGGACCGAGATGCGCGGCGGTTGGCGGGACAGTGCTTCTTCCATCCGCGTCCCACGCACGTCTCGCTGGGAATCATGAACGTTCATCCCGACTATTTCGGCCAGGGCGTGGCCAGTCGGCTGTTGCGATACACGGTCGAGCTGGCCGACCGTCAAGGGTTGCCGATGCGGTTGGTCTCGAGCACGCTGAACCTGGACTCGTATTCGCTGTACAACCGAGCCGGATTTGTGCCACGATTGATCTATCACGACCTGACGATCCAGGTGCCAGAGACCGGGATCGATCGACGTTTGCCGGAAACCTGCCGCGTCCGTAGGGCCACGCGGGACGATCTTGCGGCGATGGCGGAACTGGAGTGGAGCGTCAGCCGCATCCGTCGCGAAGACGACCTTCGCCACTTTGTCGAAAATACGGCAGGCTGGTGGCACGCGTCGGTCATCGAGGGAGGATCCGGCGACTTGGACGGCTTCCTCGTCTCGCTCGCACACCCCGTGATCAATATGCTAGGCCCGGGCGTGGTGCGCGACGAGCGGAACGCCGCGGCCCTGATCCTGGCGGAATTGAACCACCACCGGGGGCGCGCACCGGTGTGGCTCGTGCCTGCCCACTGTACGCAACTCGTGCAGACCATGTACGCTTGGGGAGCTGTGAATTGTGAGCTGCATTTTGCCCAGTCCCGCGGTGATTGGGTTCAACCGGACGGCATTGTCATGCCGACATTCATGCCCGAGACCGGCTGAACTCGGCAATCCTTGCCTGACGGACCGTTGCGATCGTAAAGTGTCGTTCATTCGATGTTTCAGCCGAACAACCGAGGATGTGGCAAGCTCCTCTCCCGGGCGACGCCCCGGGACAGGTCTGCCGGACCTTTTCCTGCGCGGAAATGGAAGACGTGACGCAGCCAAGCGGGCGTCGTGGCTTGCCGTTGGGCAAAATCGGCAACACCCAGTGGCGTTGGGCCAGTCGTTTAGCGCATGGATTACGAGGCTTCACTCCAAGCTGCGCGGCGTGTAAGGGCAGGCGCCAAAGGAATCCGTTATGAGGCAGTGGTTTTTTTTCTTGATGTTCGCGTCGGTGCCCGCCACGATCCTGGCTTGGCTCTTGTATTCATTCGGCAAGTACGTGTACACCTTGTTCGACGAGCGGCGCGAGTTGACAAACCTGGACGCGATTCAGGCGGATGCCGCGGCTCGCCGCGAACAAAAGCGGGCGCAAAACGCCCAACGGCTGAATAACGGTTGTCAGCACGTCTTTGGCAGCGGCATCGGTTTTCCGCCCGACACGTGCGCCAAATGCGGTTTGGAAGCCGAGAAACCCGCGGGCGCGTGTGATCATGTGTGGCGCCGCGTCGATTCCCCGACCCCTGCCAGCGCGTGCGAAAAGTGCGGCAAGACGCATCGTGTGGAGTGGTGAGCCGCCCGGCGGGACTGGCGGTATTCGCGCTGCCGTCGCGTGGAAATCGGCGTAGGCCGAACTCGCCACTGACCGCGCCCAGCGCCGCAACGAACGGCGACCGACGCCGTTCACATCGCGGAACGACGGCCTTCGACACGGATGTCCACGGTGGCGCCGATGGCCATCAAGCCCAACGTCGCCGCGCCGGATAGCCAGGTGCCGTGCCCGGTCTGGATCCCGATCATGGTGGCCAATCCCACGGCCAACAACAGGATGAAGAACCACTTGTGTGGCGACCCGGACAAGTACGAGCGATCGTTCAATCTGGTGTACACAAGGCTGGCGACGCCTGCAAGTTGGATGGCGAGAATTGCGGCTACGGCGAGGATTTCAGCGCTCGGCGGCATGGTCCGGGGCTCCTAGATTCCTTCCCAGGGCGAACAACGGCAGCGGGCGTACTATACCCGCATCGTCGTTTGCTGAGGAGAGCGAATCGCGCGCCACTCGGAAGGTCGCCGGACCAGAATAGGCTGGTGGCTGTAAGCGGGGGCGTAATAGCTGATTTTGTATCGTTTCGGATACGGTCCGATCCTCGCGGACAGGCAACCAATGCTCGCCCGGCGTGATCAACGCAGCCCAGGTTTTGAAATTTTTTCAAACTTGGGCTGGGCGTCGGGCGGTCGGCTGGCGCCTGGCGCTGGGATCGCGTTACCGAAGCAGCTTGCCCAGTTCGCCGTCCAATTCGGCGGCGTAGACGTACCGGTTGACCACCTTGCCATCCTTGTCGATCAACAGCATGGTTGGCAGGGTCAGGATCCCCAGCTCGGTCGCTAAACGGCTATCGAGTCCACCGGGCTCGAACAACTGGGGCCACGACAGGGGATTGCTCTGCAAGTACTTGACCGCGGTCGCCTGGTCGCTGTCCAGATTGACGCCCACCAGCGTGAACCCCTGCTTGGCGTACTTGGCTTGGGCCTGTTTCAGCAGAGCCATGTCTTGCTTGCAGGGCTCGCACCACGTCGCCCAGTAATGGATCAAAATCGTCCGCCCCCGCAACTGGTCCAGCGAGACCGCTTTCCCATCGAGGGCTTGGCCGCTGAGCGTTAACGTCTTGCCGACGGACTCGAGCCGTCGCTTGGCGCCTGCTGCCTTGTTCGCCTGCGTCGCGTTGGGGAACTGGGTGGCGATTTTGGCGTACCAGTCGATCGCGGCCTCGTACTTGCCATCGAACTCCTGCGCCACGGCCAATTGCAGCATGGCCTCGGGCGCGTCTTCGCACGTCGGGTTCGCAGCGACGAATTTTTCCAGCGCGGCCAACCAGTCGCCTTGGATCTTCGGATAGTCCGCGTCCGCCTGTTGGAGCTGTTGGCTGTACTGGGCGGACAGGTACAGAAACTCGACGTGGGCAGCCAAGCCTGCGTCGGTTGGCTGCTGTTTGAGTTTTTCACCGAGCGTCTTCAATCGATCGATGCCAGCCGGAAAGCTGCCCGCTTGGACGGCGGCCGTGAGGCCGTTGGCCAACTGGCGAATCCACGTCTCGCGTTCTTCCGCCGACGCCGCATTCTGCGCCAATTGTTCCAGCACGACGGCTCGACGGGCGTGCAGTTTGGCCAGCTCGGCCGAGGCCGGATTGGCATCAACGGCTTTGTCCAGCCCTTCGAGGTCGCGGAGCAGGTTCTGGACGGTTTCGCTCAGCCCGCCTTCCTCGGCAGTTGCCGCTTCGCCACGGCGAAACGCGGCCTGCTGGAAGAAGTAGCCGCCCAAAACGCTCGCCGTGCGCGCATCCGACAGGTTCGAGGGCAGGTCGATCACCCGCCAACCGCCGTCCACTTGGATCAGGGTGCCCAGGGCGACTTGAGCCGCCTGGCCATCGGTGTCCACAATCGCCGAGGCATTGTCGTACACGGTCACGTCTCGCGTGGCGCCCTCCCAGCCCGCCGGAATTACGCCGGGTCGATTCGCGCCAAAATTGAGCCATTTGGTGTTGCGGCTGACCAGCTTTTGGCTGCTGGCCAGCTCGGCGAACCCGCGCGACGCCTCAGCCACTTTCTGGGCGATTTCCCGTCGCTGGACTTCGCCCAGCCCCAGCGCCGTCAGCTCTTGCGCCGTCGGCAGCACACACTGGAATCGCGCCGTGTCGCGCAGGGCCAGAGCGGCGACGATTTCGGCCGTGACTTCCTCGGCCGAAATGGCCTTCCAACGCTCGATCTTGCCGTCTTCGTTGGTGTCCAGCCCCCAGCGGACGCCAGCCGTTCCCATCCAGCGATACTGATCGGCTTTGCCGTTGAAATCCGCGTCGATGTCACGATAGACCTCGATGCCACCCTTGTAGTAGCACCACTGGTCGATCTTGTTGTCGCCGTTGGTGTCCAGGAAACGCCGCAGCAATTGACCGTCCTGATCCAGCACGTGCCACCCGGCGATTCGACCGTCCGATTTCATCTCGACCGTGCACGCGGCCATCTCAGCTTCTGAAGGCGTATCATAATCAACGTCGCTCTGGATCGGACGCAATCCCAACGCTTGGGCAGCCGTGACGCGTGCTTCGGCGCCCGCGGCCGGCGCGACCGCGCAGACCAGGGCAAGCAGGCTGACACAGACCGACAATCGACGAGTTCCGCGCAACATGAAACACGCTCCTGGGGCTTGGTAGGGAGAGTCCTTGGCTAGTTGTTCGGCAATTTCGATGCGAACTGGATAGGGAAAATAGCAAAATTTTATGGATTATACCGAAAATGCCGCATGCAACGATTGTAAATATCCTGTCGCCTTGGCTGCCACGGCTTCCGGGGCGCTCCCCCCTTTGACAGCCGTCGTGAACCGTTTAGAATCTTAACCAGATCATGGGTATTGGGCGCATAGCTCAGTTGGTTAGAGCGCGTCGCTGATAACGACGAGGTCCCAAGTTCGACTCTTGGTGCGCCCACTCATCCCGAGGCAATGACTTGTGAGGCCTCGACATCTCACGCGTCGCCGGCCCTCGTCATCGTCTGTCGATGCGATCGGAGATTCGCGAGCCGGACCGACGCTTGCGGTGTGCGGGTGGAATTGGCCGCGCGAGCCCCGCGTCTTTTGCGGCGGAGGTGGGCCGCGGAGATGAGCCGATGTCCGCCCCAGAAAGTTCCATCCCGCGCCGTACAACATACGGACGCAAGTTGGGGTTTGATCTTGTCTAGTTGGGGACGTAGCTCAATTGGGAGAGCACCGGCTTTGCAAGCCGGGGGTTGACGGTTCGAGCCCGTTCGTCTCCACTTGTCAGAATCCCAAGAAACCCGCGTTTTC
>JAVYAJ010000448.1:0-2918 GCA_032229885.1 Candidatus Anammoximicrobium sp.
GCCTGGCTATGATATTTCGCCGCCTGCTCGGCCTCGCGTTTTTCTTCCTCGATCCGCGCCATCCGGGCGCGCAGCATCTTCCACGCGGTCGCCCGGTTCTTGTGCTGGCTGCGCTCGTTCTGGCACTGCACCACGATTCCGGTCGGGATGTGCGTCAGTCGGATCGCGCTGCTGGTCTTGTTCACGTGCTGGCCGCCGGCCCCGCTGGCCCGAAACACGTCTTCGCGAACGTCCTTGTCTTCGATATCGATGTCGATATCGTCCGAGACTTCGGGCGACACGTCGACCGCGGCAAAGCTGGTCTGGCGCTTGCCCTCGGCGTTGAACGGGCTGATTCGGACCAGGCGGTGCATCCCGGTCTCGCCCTTCAGAAACCCATAGGCCATCGGACCGCGGATGGCGATCGACGCGCTGCTGATCCCCGCCTCTTCGTTGTCGTTACGGTCCAGCAACTCGGCCGTGTAGTCATTTTTCTGCGCCCACTGGAGATACATCCGCAGAAGCATGTCGGCCCAGTCCGCGGCGTCGGTTCCGCCGTCGCGGGCATTGATCGTCAAAATGGCCCCGCGGTCGTCGTGCGGCCCGTCGAGCAGCGCGCGCAGCTCGAGATCCTCGAGCCGATGTTCCAACTGATCGATCTCAGCCACAACCTCGTCCACCGGCCACTCGCCCTCGTCGGCGAGCTCGACCAGCGCATCGAGGTCCCCGACCGATCGGACCAAGTCGTCCAGCGGAGTCACGATCGATCGCAGCGACTTGAGCTGGGCAACCGTTGCTTGCGCCCGCTCGTGGTTGTCCCAAAATCCCGGCGCGGCCATCCGCGCCTCGATCTCGGCAACCTGTTGGTGCTTGGTGTCGCAGTCAAAGACTGTCTCGTAGCTGGATCAACCGCTGCTGAATCGATTTCACTCGCTCGAATACTTGGCTCTCCATCAGACTCCTCGTTGCGATCGTGGATCTAGTGCGACAAGTGAGAATCCATCATTCATCGCCCGCCACGGACAATTGCCGCCCAATTTACCAGCCTGGGGCCGCGCACGTCGCGGGCAGGCCTACGC
The DNA here is from genome assembly GCA_032229885.1 of Candidatus Anammoximicrobium sp. Classification (GTDB taxonomy): domain Bacteria; phylum Planctomycetota; class Planctomycetia; order Pirellulales; family Pirellulaceae; genus Anammoximicrobium. The sequence goes on from JAVYAJ010000448.1 coordinate 1,059, forward strand.
CACGCCTGGAGGGCCGGGCTCCGTCGTGGCCGTAACCGTGTACCAGTGACGGCGCGCCGCGGACGCGACGGAGCGCGTCCCTCCACGCCGACACATTGTCCTGCGGTCGCCGTCCGGCCGTTTTTGCTTACCGTCATGTCGTGCCCCGATCGCTCGCCCGGCATTCTGGGACGATCTCTCGCGTCGGGTATGGCGTGTCGCCCGGTATTTTACGGTCCCCGGTCCGTATCCGAAAGGCCCGTCCGGCATTCTGCCCGGCCCACGCTTGCCCGCCGCGGCCTCGAACCCTAAAGTGCAACGTAGACGCGGCCGCTGGGACCTACAGACGAACACACGTAGATGCGGCCTCTGGCCGCGTATCACACGCCCCAACCCGGGCCGCGTATCACCAACCGCCGTCGCCCCCACGCCCATCGCCATCCGTATCCGTCGCAGTAAACCGCCCCATTTCCAGATCGCAGACCCATGTCCCGTGTCGTATTGGCGATGTCGGGCGGCGTAGACAGCAGCGTCGCCGCTCACCTGCTGCAACAACAAGGTCACGAGGTCGTCGGCGTGTTCATGCGACACGGCGTCCAGTCGCCGGCCGCCGTATGCTCGGTCGAGCCATCTTCCGATCCGGCCGGCGCCGCCGCGTCCGGTCCCGCGCCGCTGGCGGCCGAACGCCGCGCGGACCATAAACAGGGCTGCTGCAGCGCGTCCGACGCGCAGGACGCCCGTCGCGTGACCGATCGGCTCGACATCGCTTTCTACGCGTTGGACATGCAGGGCGAATTTGCCCAGATCATGGATTATTTCGTCGCCGAGTACACGGCGGGGCGAACGCCGAACCCGTGCGTCGTGTGCAACAACTGGCTGAAGTTCGGCAAGCTGTTCGAGTACGCCGACGCGGTCGGCGCCGAGTTCGTGGCGACAGGGCATTATGCCCGCCTGGTGCGGCCCGCCGACGAGGCGACGCCGCATCTGCTGCGCGGCGTCGATACGGCCAAAGACCAATCCTACGTCCTGTTCGGCGTCCAGCGGCGGATGCTGTCACGGATGCTGCTGCCGGTGGGCGAATATCGCAAGCCGCAAATTCGACAGCTTGCCGGCGAGCTGGGCCTGCGGGTCGCGGACAAACGCGACAGCCAGGAAATCTGTTTTGTCACCAGCGGCGAACACGCCGCGTTCGTTCGCCAACGACGCGGCGGCGGCATCGACACGTCCGGCGAGTTCGTAACGAACGACGGTCGCGTGCTGGGCAACCACGACGGCATCGAACGGTTCACCGTCGGCCAGCGCAAGGGGCTGGGAATTGCCGTCGGCCAGCCGTTGTTCGTGCTGCGGATCGACCCCGATGCGCGCCGCGTCGTGCTGGGACGGCGCGAGGAACTGGCGTGTCGCGGGCTGAGCGCCAACCGCACGAACTGGTTGACCGACCCGCCATCGGGCCCATTCCGCTGTCGAGCGATGATCCGCTACAACGCCCAGCCGGCCGCCGCCACCGCCCAGGCTCTGGCCGATGATCGGCTGGACATCCAGTTCGACGAACCGCGGTTCGGGGTCGCGCCCGGCCAGGCGGTCGTCTGCTATGACCAAGACCGCGTCCTCGGCGGGGGCTGGATCGAACAGACGTATTAGAGCCCTTCGTTCGTATCAAGCGCGCACCGTGCGCGTATCCTGTCCACGGGTCTGTACAGTACACTTTTTGGTTGCGGGCACTGGCCCGCGTTAGGTGACATTGGCCTTGGATGACTGTTGCGCAGCACAGACGACAGGAAGCGTGTTGGCTGAAGGCCAACATCAACGTAGCCTGGGGCAACGCCCAGGAGTCAGAGATGACAGAAACCCTGTTGGCTGAAGGCCAACATCAACGTAGCC
>JAVYAJ010000449.1:0-2060 GCA_032229885.1 Candidatus Anammoximicrobium sp.
CGGCTCGTCGTCCAGCCAAGCTTTCCAGATCCCCATCCCGCGGGTCGGCAACACATCGAAGGCCAGACGACCGTTGTGGATCCGCACGACGTCCACGCCGTCGGCCAAGCCGCCGCGAAGCGTCGATTTGCGAATCTCGGCCCGAGCCAAGTCGCTGCCCAGATCCTCCGACGTCAGCACGAACTCGTCATAAAACACCCTTTCGGCCACGTCTATCAGCGTCCACTTTTTCACGGCCATCGCCCACCTCCTTCGCATCAAGTCCATCATCTGCCAACCCGCCGCTCGCCATGCCGCGGCCAGCCCTCCGCGCGGCCGTCAGCGCCACGACCGCGCACGCAAAGTCGGGCAATCCCGGCTGAGCTGATCGTATTGTGCTGCGCCCGGCGCAGCAATCGGGCAGGGGCGCCGAATTGTCGATCCGAGGCGGACTCGGATGCCCGCGCCTGCGCCGCGAAATCGAATGGTCGCCGCGTGGGGACGGCCGATCGCGTGAAACATGCTCGTGTTCGCCAGCGATGCGCCCGTGCACTCCGAGACGATCACGTTCGTCGAGCGACCAGGTATCCGAACTCGCCGAGCTGCACTTGGACCCGGGCGCCCTCGGCCTGTTCTTCTGCCTCGTCCGCGATCAGTCGCTCGCCGGACCAAGGCTTGGACTCGGGCAGCGCAACCCGGACCCGAACCGGCCGATCCGACAAGTTCACCACTGTCAGGATGTCCCCTTGCGTCGTCGTTGCGCGACGATCATCCACCGACGTCGCCGCGTCGGGACGCAGCGCGGCGGCATCCGAACGAGGTTTCGAATGGCTTCGATAGCCTACGTCGGGCATCGCATCTCGGTCGGGCCGCAATCGACGGATGAAGGATAGGACCGTGTCGGGCTGGTCGTTGTCGAGCCATACGACGTCGCCATGCGTCAGGGCGCGTTCGGCGTGACGCAACGTACACAGACGTTGGCACAGCGCGAAACGGGCGCGACCCGTCGGCGTCTCGGCGCTGTCCCAGTCGATCGGCAGGCGGCCGAAGATGCTGTGACGAGCGGTGTCAGCAACCTCTTGGCCGTTGTAGATCAGCGGCACGCCGTCGAGCGAGAACAAGGCCACCAGCGTCGCCTCGACCCGGCGCGTTCCCCACGCCCGTTCGACGCGGTTGTCGTAAGCGTCGTTGGCAATATCGTGGTTGTCGATAAAGCGAATGAAGCGCGCGCCCTGTCGAGGCCGTTCATCTCGCATTTTCTCCCACCGCGCGCGGACGGCGGCCGCGTTGTCCCATTTGAATCCGAAACCGTAGTTCAAGTCGAACGCGGCGAGCTGATCTTCGCGCCGAGTGCCTTCGGCCAACATGCAGATTTCGGGACGGATCTTCTCCAGACGCGCGCGGGCCGTCTCCCAGAAGTCCAGCGGAACACGATCCGAGACGTCGCAGCGAAAGCCATCGGCGCCGAAGTCGCGAACCCAGTGCTCCATGTTGCGCCACAGGTATTCGCGCAGCTCCGGGTCGGCCAGATTCAGCGCGGGAAAGCCCCACGCGGCCGGGATGATCTGGCCCGCCGCGTCTCGCTTGACGAAGTTCGGATGCGCGGTCAGGAACACCGCGTTCGGGCCGCAATGCAGGTAGACCATGTCCAGCAACACGCGCATTCCCAGCGAATGGGCCGACGCGATCAGCGCCCGCAGGTCGTCGTCCGTTCCGTATTCGGGATCGACATGATAATAATCCATGATCCGATATGGATTGCGGGGATTGTTCATCCCGGACTTCCGCTGTCGCGGGCTCCACGTCGCCACGTCCGGATCGTCGTCGGCCACAAAGACCGGGCACAGATAGACGATGTCCACGCCCAGCGCCGCCACCTGCGGCAGCCGTTCGGTGGCGGCCCGGAGCGTTCCTTGCGGCGTAAAGGCGCGCGGCTGGATCTGATACATCACTCCGCCCGTGACCCACGCGGGCGACGGCCGCGCCACGCGCTCGTGCAATCGCGTCGCTTCCGCCGCCGGCGCTTCCGCCGCCGCCGCTGCCGGCGCTGTCGCCGCTGTCGCTGCTGTCGCTGCTGTCGC
>JAVYAJ010000450.1:0-15903 GCA_032229885.1 Candidatus Anammoximicrobium sp.
CATCACCGATCGATTGACGAGAGGGATCCGCGTTTTTTTGAGATTTTCCACCTCGAATTCGCGCGTCGATCACCGAGAATCCTACGCCCAGCACGGTACACGACGGATGCGGAAAATCTCGTCTTTTCGGGCTAGGAGCAACATCGCAAAGGCTCGAGTATGCGTGGGGCGCAGCCGCCGAGCCCAGCCGTATTACTCTGCGTAGCCTGCTTGATTTACCAGACGTTCGTGATATGCTCAACGAATCGGTAGTCTCGTTTGTCGGATCTGTGAGTACGACTTCTTGTAACTGGAGGGCACTGTCGATGTTTCGATCCGCGTTGAAAAAAAGTTTGCTGTTGGCCGCCCTGGTGGCGACTGGCCTAACATTGTCCACGAGTTCGGCCGAAGCCCATTGGGGACACTGGCGCGTGGGCTACTGGGGTTGGTCTGGGTGGGTTGGCTATCCGGCTTACGTCTACACGCCGTCCTGCTACAGCCCCTGCCTCGGCGGTCGCGGCTGGGTGCGGTATAGCTCGTGCTGGCAACCCAGCCCTTGCTACGTCGGGTGCGGTTGGAGTTGCAGTTCGTGGTGCGGTTTCCCGACTTGCGGGTGCAGCGTCTGTTCTTGCCCCATCGCGGATTGCGGTTGCGGCGCGACGGTCCATTCGTCGCCTCAAATCGCCACCTCGCCAGCGGCGGCGCCTGCTCCGGCGGCCGAAGCACAGCCGGCGCGCGAACCATCGTCCCTGTTGCCTGCGCCTCCGGCGGCGGACGACGGAGAATCGTCGGCAGCCCCCGGTGTGAGTCCGTTGCGTTCGTCAGACCCGCCGCCGTTGCCGTCGGCGCCCGGAGTCGACGCCAAGCCGAGCGCGTCGCGCAACCTGCCGGCGGATGCGGCATTGATCAGTGTCGTGGTGCCGCGAGACGCCCGCGTCTACGTGAACGGGTTGCTCACCAAGACGCCGGGAGCCCAGCGGCAGTACGTTTCGTACGGTCTGCGGCCCGGCTTCAGCTACACCTACGAGGTTCGAGTTGAAGTGACCCGCAACGGGCGCACGCTTCGCGACACGAAGGTTGTGCGCGTCGAGGTCGGCCAGACACGCGAATTGGCGTTCAACCCGATCGACGAGACCGACGCGCGGATCGCCTCGCGATTGCCGTGAGACGCGACACGGCCCGTTTGTCGATCGCCTGACGGCCGCGGCGCGCCCCGCCGCGGCGTCGCCGACGAGGCGCGATGCGCGCCTCGGACGGCGCAGCCAAGCTTGCCTGCACGCGGCGCGCCGAGACTCACTGCCATCGGCCTGGCGTGTGACGCCGCGCCCCGCGGCCCCACCTAATGCTCCGTAAGGACGAAACATCGGAAGGGGGGGGCTGCGGTCGCCAGACCGCCGGAACCCCGCGCGCCGGCGGGTGCGGCTGTCGAAAAAACGGAAATGGGACCGTGCGTCAGTCTCGCCGTTCGAGCAGCACGATGGACGTATCATCGTGGCGGCCATGGCCGGCCGTGGCGTCGTGCGAGTCTTGGAACAGCCTGTCCAGCACCTCGGAAATGGGTAGATTGACGGTGTCCTTGAGCGTCGCGATGATCCCACTCTCGCCGAACTGGTCTTCCTCTTTTCCGTCCGGCGGAAAGGCTTCGTCCAACCCATCCGTGTACAGCAGGATGCGACAGTTCGGGGGAACCTGAAACTCGCATTTCTGGTATTCCCATTCCTCGTCGATGATCAACGGCAGCCCGCCCTCCTCCTTGCTGCCCAGTTTGTGGACTTCGTTGGTCGTCAGATCCTGCAGCAGCGGCATGGGATGGCCTGCCGAAGTCCACTCGAAACGGTGCATCGAGGGGTCGAGTGTGCAGTACAACAGCGTGATAAAGCCGCCTTGGTCCGCGCTGATCACGTCGCTGTGGCAGAGACGGCGGTTTACCTCCATCACGAAATCGGCCGTATCGGAGAAGCGCCGATCACGGATCATGCTGATCAGCGTGTGCATGGTCATGATCGACATGCACGCTTTGACCCCATGTCCAGCCGCGTCGCCCAGGACGATCACGACCTCGTGCCCTTCCATGGCAAACACGTCATAGTAGTCGCCGCCCGCCATTACCACGGGGCGGTCACCGACTACGCGAATTTGAGACGGTTCGTAACGAGCGACGATCCGATAACCGGCCGGCATCGGCAGGTCTTGTGGCAGCACAGCCTCTTGCAATTGACGCACCGCCTCGACTTCTTCGCGCAGCTTTTCAGCCACGATCTGGGCGCGTTGGGCCTGGACGGTCAAGAACGCGGCTTCCATGATCGAAGTCAACAGGAAGACGAAATCGCCGTTTTCATCGCGTGAGATAAACGAGTGCAACCCGTTCTTGATGAACTTGGCGACCTGGCTGATCTCGCCGGGACGCCACGCGCCGACGACGGGCGCGTTCGGCAAGCGGCGACGAAGATGCTCGAACAGTTCGAACGCCACGCTCTCCGAGGGGAACGTCAAGTCCATCAGCACGGCGTCGAAGTCCTCCGACGTCGCGACCTGCGTCAACTCGTCGGGATCCGTCACCACCCGCGCCGTGTTCTCGTCGACGTTCAGGAACGTGTCGATCAACTCGGCTTCAACGATATCGTCCCAACCGACCAGAATCCGCATCATCGCGTTCCTCTGTCTGCGCTGAAGTCAGGGATTGTCTGCGTGTCCCTACAGACAAAGTGTAACGCGAAGCTCGACCGGACTTCAAGTTAGGGTAGGCAAAAAGCCCGCTCGCAACCCGCAAAAAGTGTCCGGCCACGATCGATTCGGACGAGCCGGACAAGGCCGGTTCAGAAGCTATTGACGGCCGCCTCGCGGTTGTAGTCGTCAAATTCCTGCAGTCGCTCCGGCGCCAGGTTCTGGAAACGAGTGAACTTCTTTTCCCACTGCAATTCGGCCTCGCCGACCGGACCATTGCGCTGTTTGGCGATGATGATTTCGGCCATGCCTTCGGCCTCTTTCTGCTCTTCACCGCGCAGATAATAGTCTTCGCGATGGACGAACATGACCACGTCGGCATCCTGCTCGATCGCCCCCGATTCGCGCAGGTGGCTGAGCCGCGGGCGATGATCGCGAGTGTCTTCCGCCTGTCGATTCAATTGAGCCAAGCACAGCACGGGAACCTGCATCTCGCGGGCGAGCCCTTTTAGCCGCCGCGCGATCCGAGCCACCTGCTCTTGGCGCGAATCGTCGGCGTTGTCCGGTTCGATGAGCTGCAGGTAATCGATGCAGATTAGGGCGAGGTCTCCCTCGCGACGTTTGATCCGCCGCGCCGCGGCGGCGATCTCGCTGACCGTGCGCGACGGCGAGTCGTCGACGAACAGCGGCGATTGGCTGATCTCGCTGGCCTTTTCGACCAAACGCATCCGGTCGGTGTTGGCCAAGGTCCCGTTGCGGAGGCGGTGGCTGTCCACGCGCGCCGCCGAACACAGCAGCCGATCGGCCAGTTCGGTCGACGACATTTCCAGGCTCACGAACAGCGTGGGACGTCGCAACTCGACCGAGACGTACTCGGCGATGTTCATGGCAAACGCCGTCTTGCCCATGCTCGGGCGCGCAGCCAGGATGATCAGTTCCGAACTGTGCAAGCCCCCCATCAATTGATCCAGTTTTTCAAACCCGGTGTCGACGGCCCCCGACGTGTGCTCGCCGCGCATGCGGGCGTCGAGCCGATCCATGGCGGTGTGCAGGATGTCGCGGATCGAGTTGACCGACGATGCCGAACGCTGGTCGGTGATGGCAAAGATCTGCTGTTCGGCCACGCTCACCAGGTGGCGCGAATCCGTGGTTGCGTCGTAAGCCTGGCGGAGGATCTCGCTGCTCGCGCCGATCAAGGCGCGCAGCGTCGACTTCTCGCGGACGATCTCGGCATAGTAGCGGGCGTGCGCGGCGTTCGGTACGGCCTGGCCGATCTTGTACAGATACGCGGCGCCGCCGATGGTCTCGTAGTGGCCGCTCTGCTTGAGACGCGCGACCAACAGCGTGACGTCGATCTTGCCGCCCGACTCGTGCATCGCCTGCATGTGCGTGAACAGGCAGCGATTGGCCTCGTCGAAAAAGTCGTCGGGCCGCACAATCAGCGACACCTCGTCGCACGAGTCGGGCATCAGCAGAATGCCGCCCAAAATGCCCTGCTCGGCTTCCAGGTCATACGGCAACCGACGATCGAGAGTCTGTCCGGAACCTCCACGCTCGACCATCTGCCTCCTCCTGGAAAAAACCAAGCCCACCCGGTCTGTGGCTCATAAACCTGCCGCAACCCGTGTGCCGGTCAAGTTGATCGAGCCGAACTCGGGCTCTATCCGCCGAAGACGGACCACACCGCGGCCGATATGCTGCGCGGGCAAGAACGCCCCCCCGCGAACGCTAGGTTCTGTGCCGCCAAGACGAAGAAAATCCGCCCCACGCGGTTCCCCTCTGGGGGCCAGCGAGGTAGACAGCTCGACGCTTCGCGCCAAGCGGAAATATGAGACGCAGCAGTCCCCATCGCTCGATTCGCGGCGACGTGAGCTTCCATCAAACCGCGCGACCCCCGCCCGCGGCGCGGATATCGAGTCGTTGGCGCGCAAATGGTGCGCCAGCGGCCGATGTCATTTCTTGATCTGCGCGTCCGCGACGGCCGTCGGCACCACCCAGACTTTGACGTCCGTGTCGATGTCCTGATGCAGATGCACCTTGACGGTGTACAGGCCAAGCTCTTTGAGCGGCCCGTCGAGCCGAATCTGATCGATGGCCAGATGAATGTCGTTCAGCTTCAAGGTCGCCACGATTTCCGGGGCGCCGACGCTGCCGTACAGGTGCCCTTCGTCGTTGGCGTTGGCCTCGATCGTCACGCTCTGTCGGGTCAACACGTCCGCCAGCGTTCGCAAATCCGCCAACCGCGATTTTTCGATCTCCAACAAGCGCGCTTTATGCTTTTCGACCATTCGCTTGTGGTGCGGAGTGACTACGGTCGCCAAGCCTTGAGGCAGCAGATAGTTGTTGGCGTACCCGGGCTTGACCTCGACTACGTCTCCCTGTCGCCCCAGGTCGCGCACCGTTTGGATCAACAGCAGTTGAATTCCCTTGTTATTTCCTTGCGGTAGCCGCTGGTACTTGGCACGGCGAGTCCGTTTGGCCATCTGCGTCTTGGGCATGAGTCCACCTGTTTTCACGTGAAAGTCGTTGATATCAGTCCGGATCTCGAACCGTGATTGCTCTGCGCCGTCGGCACGGGATCGCGATCGCATCTGGTATTGACTTGTTGCTGTTTCCACTCAAAACGGCAAATTGTCATCTGGCGGAGCGCTGCCGGCGCTTGCCGGCGGCCCGGATCGCCCAGGCGGCCCGTCGTCGTAGGACGGCCGTCCTGTGTACTCCGATTCATCGAACGTTGCCACATCGCGATCACGACCGCGTCCGCCTCCTCCGGCCGAGTCGCCCCGGCTGCCGACCATCTGCATCCGTTCGCCGACAACTCGTAATTTCGAGCGTTTCTGGCCGTCGGTCTCCCAGGTATCTAGCTTCAGCCGTCCCTCGACAAAGATTGGCGACCCTTTACTCAGGTATTCGCTCGCCACCTCGGCCTGGCGCCCCCACAGTGTCACATCGACAAAGGTGGTTTCTTCGATCCATTCGCCCGCTTGATTCTTGCGGCGATCCGAAACGGCGAGCCCGATTTCGGTGACCGCCAACCCGCTCGGCGTGTACTTGATCTCGACGTCTCGCGTCAGCCTGCCTAGGAGGATCACTCGATTGTAATTGGCCATGCTCCCACCCTCCTCGCAGACGGTTTCTCGTCTCGCTAACGCCGGTCTTGTCCCGGCAATTCGCCCAGAACAACGCGGCCTATCGCCCAGAACGAACGCGGCCTATGTTCGACGGATAAATCGCGACGCACCCGCCACCCGGTTCCAACTTCGTCAGAGTCACGACCCGTGACTGACGATGAACGCCCGCAGATCGGCGAAAATTCGGCGTCCCGTGCGCTGTTGCTGGCATATTGTCGCAAACCCAGCTAGACACACCGTCCACGCGGACGTCAAGCCATGACGCCCCTATCGACAAACACGCGTTGGCAGCCAGACAACCCCTGCTTGTCGATTATATCAGCCTCGACTGCATCGGCTTTGGGGAATCGACCTCAACGATTCTTTTCCTCCTCCACGTCCTCTTCCCATGGACCATCTGCCGCGCCATCTTCGCTCTCACCAGCCTCGTCCGACGCTCTTGACGATACTTCATCCGGATGCGGCAACAATCGCTTGCCCTCGGCATGCGCGACCAGCGCCTCAACAAGGCGCGGATCCACGCGCAAGGTCAGGCTCCGCAGGATATCGTCCTCCAGACGACAAGCTCGCGTAAACGCTGTCAGCTTGCTGCTCTCGACGCGAAAATACGTCAGCCAGTAGGTCCCCTTGCGGTGCCCACGGATGGGATATGCCAGTCGCTGCTCGCTCCATAGCCGGCTCGCCAAAACCTCGCCGCCACAGCTCTGGACCAGCTTGGCGATCCTGCCGCCTACGCCCGCTTGGTCACGAGCAAAGCTGTTGGAATCGTAAATCGACAAGCATTCATAAACGTTCTGTGCCAACCCAGCATCCCCCCCGTCGCTTTTCACGCGCCGTTATATTGGTTCATGCAGATTTCAATGCCCTTCACAACCCAGTCGCGCAGCGCCCACACGGACTCGGCAACTGCCCCATCTATCAGTTTTCGCTCGTCCGCGCCAAATTTGCTCAATACGAAGTTCGCGGCGTTCCAGTTGGTCGGTGGCGATCCGACGCCGATCCTCAGACGGGGAATTTCTTCCGTCCCCAATCTCTGAATAATATTCTGTAGCCCCTTTTGCCCACCGGCTGAACCTCGCATCCGAAACCGCAGCTTGGCTAACGGTAGATTAAAATCGTCACAGACAATGATCAAGTCCTGATTGCTTAGCTTATGAAAATCCCGGGCGGGCTGGACGCTCGCACCGCTGAGATTCATATACGTCAGCGGACACAGAAGGAGCACCTTGTGGCCTTCGATGTCCACATCCGCGACCTCGCCCTGAAATCGAACTCGCCGCGCGCCGGCGCCAAACTGCTGGGCCAAGCGAGCCAGAACCTCCCACCCGATGTTGTGACGCGTTCCTACGTACCTTTGGCCCGGATTGCCCAGACCTACGATCAGTTTCATCCATCCGCCCTTCGGGCCGATCAAGGCGCCCGCCAGATCCGGCCGCGGGCGGTCGCCGGCGACAAAGAACTCGACGGCCGAGCAACCGCGACCCGTAGCGCTCAAGCCTCCTCGCCCTCGTCCTCCTCGGCCTTGCCCTTGCGGCCGATCACCTCCGGCTCGACTGACTCTGCCGCCGGCGCCTCTTCTTCTTCCTCGGCTGCGCGAGTCACGCAGTGCACCACGATCGCGTCCGGATCGTTCAGCAAGCGGACACCCTCCGGCAGAACGACGCTGCCGGCCCGCAGCGCTTGCCCGAGACTCAAATCGTGGATCCGGATCTCGATTCTCTCCGGAATCGATCCGGCTGCGCACTCGACCTCAAGCTCGTGCAAAATCGACTCGACGACTCCGCCCTCGTGGACGCCGGCCGCCGTGCCTCGAAGCTCGACGGGAACCACAACATGCACTCGCTCTTCGAGGTTGACGCGAGTCAAGTCCACATGCAGCACGTCGGTGCCGTAGACATTCCAATGCACGTCGCGAAGCAAAGCCGTCTCCGACACTTCGCCTCGCAAATCGACCAGCTTGCTGTGATGCCGGACCAGCGAGTTTATCTCTTCGGCAACCAACGATAAGTTCACGTTCTGCTTGCCGTGCCCATACAAAACCGCCGGAATCCGACCAGCCTTCCGGACCCTCTTCACCGCATTGGAGCCAATCTCGGTCCGAATGACAGTGTTCAGCACCGCTCTCATGCCTGCACCTCTGCAAATCTACCGCGTGGAAAGGCGAGCGGAAGACGTAGGTATGCCTTGTCCCTCCTGCCGGGAGGCAGGCGCCTGCCCAGCCAAACAGCAGCCGAAAAAGGCCGAGCGAGGGGTGGTCCGTCGATATCCGTAGCTCGCAAAGTCGCTCATTCTTGCAGAACGTTGCCGAATTTCAAGTCCAGTTCGAAGAATTCTGAGCTGCGGGATGGATGCCAGACGCGGGCGCGCAGACAGCCTGCTGTGCCGTCGCCCCATGATCGGTCATGACGTACGGTCCTGGCGGGTTATGCCTCGCCGATCGCCCACCCTCGAAGCTTGGCGGTGTAGAACGGCAGAAATTGTCCAGCTTCGATCGCCGCTCGCGCCTCGGCCATGAGCTTCTGGTAATACGTGAGGTTGTGCGCCGATAGCAGGATCGGCCCCAGCATCTCGCCGGCGAGAAACAAATGCCGGAGGTACGCACGGCTGTGCCGGCAGGCAGGGCACGGGCAATCCGGCGCCAGGGGCCGTTCGTCGCAGCGGTGCTTGTGATTCCGCAGTTTCAACGGTCCCGCGTCTGTAAAGGCCAAGGCATTGCGGCCGTTTCGTGTCGGCAAGACGCAATCGAACAGGTCTACGCCCCGGCGGACGCCTTCGAGTAGATCCCGCGGCGTCCCGACACCCATCAAATAACGCGGCCGATCGGCGGGCAACTCGGGGCAAGTCGCGTCCAGGATCCGATACATGTCCTCCGGAGGTTCACCCACGCTCAACCCGCCAATCGCATAGCCCGGAAAGCCGCAGGCCGCCAGCCGGCGGGCGGAGGCGACTCGCAGCTCGGCGTCCAGCCCGCCTTGCACGATCGCAAACAGAGCCTGGTCCGGGCGCCGAGCCGCAGCCTGGCATCGCTGTGCCCAGCGGATGGACCGCTCGCAGGCATCCAACACGACCTCTGGACTGCTCGGCAACGGCACCACATGATCCAAGACCATGGCGATGTCGCTGCCCAACGCCTCTTGAATCTCGACTGCTCGCTCCGGACTCAATTCCAACAGGCGGCCGTCGATATGCGAACGGAAGACCGCGCCTTGTTCGCTGACCCGCGTGATTTTCGCCAGGCTGAACAGTTGAAAGCCGCCGCTATCCGTCAGGATGGGGCCGTCCCAACCCATAAAGCGATGCAGGCCGCCCAGCGTTCGAATGATCTCTTCGCCCGGGCGCAGCGCCAGATGGTACGTATTGCCCAGCAGCATCTGCGCGCCGGTTGCGCGGATGGCCGCGACGGTCATGCCCTTGACCGTGGCCGCGGTGCCCACGGGCATGAACGCCGGAGTCTCAACCACTCCATGAGCGGTCGTCAGCGACCCACGCCGAGCCGCGCCGTCCGGATCCACACATCGCAGCTCGAAATCGGCCACTCGAGCGGTCAACCCTTCTGCCGGCGGCTTGATCCGGTTACTCGCCGCGCAACTTTAAGCTGAATTGAGCGAGCTTCTCCTTGACTTCGTTCAAACTGGTCACGCCGAAGTTCTTGCACTCGAGAAGTTCGTCGCCCGTCTTGCGAACCAGATCGCCGATCGTCGTCAATTCGAGGCGGATCATGCACTTGCGAGCCCGAACGGAAAGATTCAAATCCGAGACGGGACGATTGAACAGCGCCTGCTCTTCCGCCGTCAGACGCGCCATCTCCGCAGGGACTTCCGGCGCGGGGCGTTCGCTGGCAAACTGGCCTAATTGCAGGCCTTGAGTCGCGAGCAGCTCGCGAATTTCGATCAACGAAGTCTCGCCGAAGTTCTTGCTTCCCATCAACTCGGCTTCCGTCGTCCGAACCAAGTCGCCCAACGTGCGAATCCCCTTCCGCTGCAGACAATTGCGGCTCCGCACGGACAGCTCGAAATTCGCGATCGGCACGCTCAGCATCTGAGTCAGACGGTCTTGTCGCTTCAGCGCCTCCTCGTCGAAGAACGCGTCGCGCGAAGCGGAGGCGTCTTTGAGGTAAAGCATCGCTCGCGGATGGCCCGGAAAATGTTCGAGGATCCGTTGATAGCATCCTTGAGCCCGGTCGTACCGCTGAAAGTCCTCGTACAGCAGACCTAGGTTCAGCAACGCACCGACATACGTTGGGAACGACTCGGCCGCTCGTTGGTACAACTGCAACGCTTGCTCGTCGTTGCCGTGCCGGTCGTTTGCCATCGCCAGTCCGAACAACGCGCCGGCGTGTCGCCGATCAACATCCACCGCCCGCTCGTACAAGGCCACCGCTTCGGCCGGATTTTCCCCGATCGCCTCTACCGTCGCCGCCCGCTGATACAAGTACTCGGCCGTCTGCTCGATCGGCCCGAACATCTGGTCCAGGATCGCCATGGCTTGCGCGTGATCGCCCGCCATGCGGCAAGCCTCGCTGATTGCCAAGGCGCACAGGTCGGCGTCATATCCGGCCTTCCGAGCCGACTCGTAGCTTTTGATCGCCGCGCCGTACTGGGCCTGCTCGTACCTCGCCAGCCCCAGATAAAAATGAGCCAGTGCGCCGCCATCGGCCCGCGCCAGCGTCGCTTCGGCTTCGGCGTAACGTCCCATCAGATAGTAACAAACGCCGAGCCGCACGGCGCTCGCCGGCGTCTGCTCGCTGCGCGCCGCCAGTTCGGCCGCGGCATCTCGCAGAACGGCGTAACGCGACCCGTCATCTCGGATCGCGTGTACGATGCCATTGATCTCTTGCGGCCCGAATGTGCTGTTCGCCAAGACCACTTCACGAACATCAATCGCCACCGCCTGTGCGCTTGCCGTCATGTCGGCTCTCCGATGCCCCCTCGTGCCGAGATACGCGAATCGGCGCATCGCCATCTCTACAAACGAACAAAACCACCCGTGCCAGGGGTGGCCTTTTGCGATGGCCTGTGCACGCTGTCGAGGGACTAGCGCGCTGTTTTCGCCCATTTTCCGCGGATTCTGCCTAGAGCCAGCGGCGGGAGTCGAACCCGCAACCCCCGCATTACGAATGCGGTGCTCTGCCAATTGAAGCTACGCTGGCAGTTGCGCGACAGAACCGAAACGCAGAGTGTAGAGCATCGCTCGATCGTCTGCAATAGCCAGAAACATTCTTCGATGGCAACCAGATAGATCAACGGAGCATCCCGACCGCCACGTGCAGCAGCCGTGATGGGTTGCCACGCTGCACGGACCGGCGCTGGCGCGGCCCAAAAGCCGGAAACTACGGAGTTTAGACCAAATTGGTTTTGCAAGGCTGTTGCGCAGCACGGACGACCAGAATCAGCGTGGCCGAAGGCCAAACAGAATCAGCGGCGATCTGCGTTCAAACGGGCAACAGCCGAAGCGGCCGTCGTTTAAGAAATGGACCGCGCCCGAGCGAGTCCGTCCAGGGCGGCGCACTGCCCCACGCTCGTTGTCCAGCCATTTCGATTGCCATGTATCGCGGCCCAGATCGTTGCTCTGGTAATCTGGGACGAGTTGCCGTTCCAGGTCCCATCAATTCCGATTTGTGGCACTAGCGCTGATACGAGCTGTTATACGGGTAACCGCCATCTCCAGTTGCCGTGCGAGCCGCAGGCTCGGCGTCATAGACGCTCGAGTTGACGCCACTGCCCGGAGTGGCCGGGGACAGCGCCCCGTTACCCACGTTTTGGCCGGCTCCCGCAAACGATGCCGCCTGAACTGAATCGCCTGGCGGAACGCTCAAGCTGCCGTTGGTTCCGAATTGCGTGTTTCTCGCGGTACTGCCCGGTCGATAAGCACCCGCGGCCATCACCGACGGATCTGCCTGCTGGATTGGCGTCGCCTGGGCCGGGCCGTTGAAGTTTTCGCCGTAGGACGCTCCCGTCGACGGTCCGCTCGCCGCGTAGCCGCCGTCAGCGTAATTGCTGCCGTAAGCTGCATAGCCGCCGGGCTGAGCGGTGGCCATTGCTTGGCCATAAGCGTTCGGCGCCGGCTGGTAAGTCGGCTGTGGATTGGTCTGTCCCCAGCTTGGCGCAGCCGGGGCGCCGGGCGCCATCGCGCCGGGCATGGCGCCGTTCGCGCTGTAGGTCCCGTAAGCGTCTCCGCCATAAGCAGGCGGCGGGCTGCTGAGCCCCGGCTGTCCGGAATACGCGTTAGCCGCAGCGGTTGCCCCCCCGGTCCCGCGGTACTCTGGCGAATAAAAGCCTTGCGACGCGTTTGCCCCACCATAGGGGGCCGAGGCGGATCCTGGTGTCGTTCCAGGTCCCGCGTTATAAGGTGCGGCTGGATTTGGCGATAACCCGCCATAGCTGGCCGGGGTCGCGGCCGTTCCTCCGGCCCCCGGACCGCGGGAATTGCTTGCATAGCTGCCCGCTGTCGAGCCAGCCCCAGGCAGATAGCTCGGTACTGGGTGCGGGGCGGCCGCGCTCGACGGCGGCGCCGGCAGATTGCTCGGCGAACGGGCCGCCACGGCAGTGTTGGACGGTTTCTTCTTCCCCCAACTCAGCCAATCGCTGCTGGGCATCTTGAACGCATTGCCGGTCGAACATCCTGATAATGCACCGGCGGAAACAGACAAAGCGGTTGCCAACAAGATCGTCGTTCGCCAATGACTCTTTCGCATGGCTAATGCGTCCTTAAACAATAGGCCCACCAGCGGAGGAACGGTCGGACCGCCCGCACGGCTCGTTTGTCCGTCGCTGTCTGAGGCCAATCCCGGCCGGCTCTCAAAAGTTTGTGCATCGAGCGGCCACGGCTACGAGGCAAAAAACCGCTCCATCAGCCGTTTATTCGACAAAACGACTCGCCGGAGAACAGGAAAAATCGTCTAATTCCTGACAGACGGAAAATTCTGCGCCACCGTTCGACTAGACCTGAAGCGGCGAGATGTTAAATTTGCCCGCTGGACTCGTCAATGGCAAAACGCACGATCCTGTAGCGAATCCTTGACGGACCGACAGACGTCCCCACAGCAGGATTTGCATGGCTGGCAATTATCGAACCGACACTCGCCCCGAGCCGCGAGAGACTGGCTGCGGGAACGACGCCACAGGCCGACAAGGCAGTGGCTGCGCGGGCCGTCTGGCGATTCTCGCGATGATCGTCTTGGTGTTGGGGCCCTTGTTGTGGCTAGAACTTCCCTCCGAGATCGCCCGCTGGCGTCAGGCCTACGCGATGGAGCTTTGGCGGGCGGGCGACAAATCGGCGGCTTTGGCCCAGATCGAGGATTCCCTCCGCTGGGATCCGACGCAAGCCGACGCGCTGGCTTGTCGAGGCGATTGGCGGCTCGAGGCAGGCGAGTACCAGAAGGCGATCGACGATTATGACGAGGCCTTGCAGCGCAACCCGCGACACGTCACCGCTCGAATCAATCGCAGCGTGGCGTTTCAGCACCTTGGGCTCCACGCCCGTGCCATTGCCGATTGGAAAGAATTATTGGGCTTCGCGCAAAACGCCGATCCCCGGCAACGTGCGGTGCTGCTCAATGGGCTTGCGTATGCGCAAGCATTGGGACAACAGGACCTGGAAGATGCATTGACAAATGTCGATCAGGCCCTCTCGCTCGCGGGCGAAAACGCAGCGATGCTGGACACGCGAGGCTACATCCGTTTTTTGAACGGCGACTTCAAGGCCGCTCGCGGCGACCTGGATCTGGCCGTCGAACAGGCCGAGGCCGAGTTCCAACGGTTTGAAGCGCGTACCGATTATCTCGATCAAGCGGAACGCGAACACCAGTTGCGCGAGTATCGCCGGAATCTGGCTGTAATTCGATATCATCGAGCTTTGATTCTCGAGTCGCTCGACAGGCCCTTCGAGGCGGAACACGACCGTCTTCGAGTTAAGAATCTCGGATTTTTTCCGGGACCAGACTTATTCTGATCGATCCCACCCTTGCGAAGCTTGGCGGTCCAAGCTACAATTCCGCTCGCCACGCAAAAATTGATCCGGGGCCGTAGCTCAATTGGTTAGAGTACCGGACTGTCGATCCGGTGGTTGCGGGTTCGAGTCCCGTCGGCCTCGCTCAAGAAAACCCCGAAAAACCCGCGATTTCCCGGTGATTTCGCGGGTTTCTTTGCTTCTTGGCTCGCATCGTGTCCGCCATCGAAACCCCCAGGAATAACCAGGAATACGCCACAATTTCCAGAACTTAGAGGAAGCGCTGGGGGAAGCGCAGGGGAAGCGCAGGGGAAGCGCAGAGGGGAAGCGCTCAGCCGTCGGCAGCAGAATCGCGGTCGCTCCGATCATCCAACGGCAGGTCTGGCAAACGTTCAACGGCTCCAGACAAGTCGAGCAACAGCGGATCAGTGTATACGTTCATCGTGAGGTCGATTCGCGAGTGTCGCATAGCAGCCTGTGCCGTGCGCGGCGAGACTCCAGCCTTGGACAAATGGGTGCCGAACGTGTGCCTCAGCGCGTGTACGTCCACGGTTCGCCCCCTGTCGTCGCGCTTGGCGATCCCAGCGGCTCGCAAGTCACGGTCCAAGATCTTGACTAACTGGGGCGGAACAGTGAAGACAAGGCTATTTGCTGGCAACCCCTCAGCAGCGGCCTCAGCATCGCTTGGGCGGACCGATCCCCGTTTGGTGGCCACAGGGGCAAACCGCAGCACGTCCGGCCTGTCGGCGTCGCCCCCTTGCGCCGTTGCCTTGTCTTCAATCCATTGCCGAAGGTCGGCGGCAAGGTCGGATCGAATCGGCAGCGTGTTGCCTTGGCGGTTTTTTTCGTCAGCGGCGTCGAGGGTCAGGAAAGCCGGGTCGGCGTCGAGGTTCAATTGGCCTACGGTCAACGTCGCCAGTTCGTTTTTCCTCAAGCCTGTCAGCACTAAGGTCTTGTACATCAACGCCCGCTCGCGTCCCAGTAGCTCCAAGCGTGCCACCGTTGCCGGCCGCAGGTTCGCAATTGCCTTGCCAGCGTCGCGTCCACGCCGAACAGTCGCGGCCTCGATTACCGGTCGGCGTCGCGCCACGTCCAGTAACTTAAGCAACTCAGCTTCCGTCAGCGCCCGCCGTTCCAGGCGGCGGTCGGCGGCTTCGTCGGCCTTGTCTATGCTCGCCAAGGGGTTTGTGAGCAGTCGGCCTACCCGCACGGACCAATTGAGGAACCCAATCCATGCTGCACGGTAGCGATTGCGAGTCGCGGCACTCACGCCGGCGTCGGCTTGTCGCGCAAGCCAGCGGCCGAAAGCGTCCGGCGTCACGTCACCCAGCGAGCCAAACCCGCAGTCGTCAGCTACGCGCGTCAGTTGGCGCAGCGTATCGGCAGGTCGGCAGCATCGGCCTTGAGCCTTCCGCGCGCCGACGTAATCGTCGAAGTGTGGCCGGATGTCGGATCGTCGGTGTTCCAGCGTCCGGGTTTCAGCCGTCGTAACCACGCCCGCGCGTACCCGGTCGGCTTCCCGCTCGCGCTCGGCGAGCCACTGTTCCGCGGCCGATCGGTCGGTGCAGCCAGTCGAAACTTCCACGATTATACCGTCGCCACGGCGATACTTCGCTAGCCACTTGCGCGAAGTCAGCTCGATCCACGGTCGTCCGTCCGCGTCCCGCGTCACCGGCGCGGTTTGCGTCCGTCCGCGTCCATCCGTCCAGCGAGCAACAGCCCGTCCCTTGCGGACCACTAGCTCCGCACCGTCCGGCAGCGGCTTAGTCCACGTTTTACGCCTCAGCGATCCCATAGCCCGTTCTCCCCGTTAGCGGCGTTCGTCGATGCTGCCCCCGTCGGCAGCCACGCCACGATACCGAGCCACCGAAGATCCGGCAACCGCAACGGCCAGCAGCGTCATCGGCGAAGTGAACGATGGCTACCCAGTCGGCCGCGTCGGCATGTCACCACGCCAGCCGTCGGCCACAACACCCAACCCCCCGCGAGTCCGTCTTACTTCTGGAACTGCGACCAGAAGCGAGCACGCTTCTGGTCCCTTCTGGGATATGCGCAACAGCTAGTGCGCCTACAAACGCACCGAAATTCAGATCTCCTGACATACGGCTATGGCGTTGTGAGCGGTTCGGGGGACCGAATGGCCAACTTAAGGCGGAGACACGTCCCGGGAAATGTAGTGCCC
>JAVYAJ010000451.1:0-12031 GCA_032229885.1 Candidatus Anammoximicrobium sp.
CGGTGACGACAACCTCAGGAGACAGTTCATAAATGACTTTCGCTTTGATCTGATTTGCCTTGTAGAACACCGCGAAATAGACCATCTTGTTGCGAGTAATTCGAGCGAGCGATTCGGCGCGTTTGTCCGGAGGTTCTTTGAACATTCGATCCAATTGCCCCGACCCGCCTTCCTTGCATGATAGATACTCGTACTTGATGGATGAATCGTTTGGATCGCATGCATCGGCATCCCGCTTCGATGTTATCACGGTGTGCCCAAGCAAATCTGCGATGATCATTTCCTTGACCAACCCGGGTTGCAGCAGATTGCCAATACCAACGGATTTCGCCAATTCTTGAGCCTTGACCACGAGATCAATAATCTGCCGGAAAATGTTGCGGCTCATGTTAAAACAGCATCTCCGCTTGGGCTCTTTCAACTGCGCGCAAACGCTGTTTTGCAGCGGAAATGAAATCAGGATTTTGCTCGAATCCAATATACTTGCGATCGAGCGATTTGCATGCGACAAGGGTCGTGCCCACGCCGCAGAAGGGGTCAAGGACTACATCGCCAATGTTTGAACTTGCCTTTACCAAACGCTCAATGAGCTTCAATGGCTTCTGAATCGTGTTTAGAACATCACGTGACACGAGCTCTTTGGATTTGTAGGTCAATTGTTTTATGTCGCCCCAAACATCACCCGGGTTCTTGCCATCGTCATTGAACTTGGTCTTCCCGAACTCGCCATTGGTAACAGAAGGAACCCTCTCGCATCGAAGTCGATGCTCAAGTTCCACTAGTTGCGGAACACGAATATCATCGAGATTGAAAGTTGCTGCCTTTGGCCCCTTGGTAAAATAGCAGATGACGTCGTAGTTGTTTGTGTAGTTGATCCTGCCTTGCGCAAGTCGGCTGGGTTGATACCAAACGATTCTGGTTTTCAAGGTCAGATGGACCCGATAGTCGATGAAGTCGATGCAATCCTGCTTGCCGAACAGGTACAGCGTTCCACCAGGTTTGAGAACTCTGGAGAACCGCTCGATCAGCCGTAGATTGTATTCCTGAATGCTCGTGATGCGGTCCCACGCGTTTGTAGTGACGCCGTAAGGGCCGTCGCAGACAATCAAGTCTACGAAGGAATCTGGGACTCGATTAAGTAATTCGTGCGAGTCACCGGCGTAGATTCGATTTACTTCCATTCTTGTAGTACTCTGCATTTCTGTCGCAGCTAATGAATAGAAAACGAATAGCGATCTATTCGGCTGTACTCAGCCGGATAGATCGTGCGTTGAACTGAGCCGCTTCGCGGGGATCGGCCTCTGGGGATTCAATGGCCGCGGGGCTACCACGAGGCCAGTTTAGCAGCCTCGGAAGGTTCAACGCAACAGGACTTGAGCGGGTGCAGCGGGGCGATGGTGGCCGGCGACGGGCGGATTGGCAACGGAAAAGGGCTGATTGTGGGACGTGGGACCAGATCGACCGACAGGCGGACGTCTGGCGACGTTCGCGAGACGAAGCAACGTGGCGATGCGGCGGTAACCGGTCATGGGTTATCCGTCCGGAGGCTAGCGGTCCTCGCCGAGATATCTCCAGGTGATGGCATGGCGCAGCGGGCCGTTCTACCCTGGGCGGGGGGGACCGTTGACGACCGATCGCCAACTGACACGCGCATTTTGGAAGACACACGGCATCGGAGTCTGACACCGCGGGCAGAAGGGCGTGGACGGTTCCGCGTCCGCGAACTTGTTGGCAGGCGTTTCTGGCGAGCGCGGTGGGGCAAGACTCGGCGGGCTGTCGAGCAGTATGCGGCAGCGGCTGAGATACGCCTCGCGCGGCCGACAGCTGAAGCCGCCAAAGCAGCGAGATTTGACGAACCCCTCGGGCAGAATGTGCAACGCCCAGCAGCGGGTGGACTCGACGCCGGACAACGTTTTGTTTTCCGTCAGCGGTTTCTGTTGTCGCGTCCCGCTGGCGAGCGTCAGCGTCTCGTAAAACCGCTTGGAGCAGATCGTCTCTCGCTGTCCGCCCCGCACCCGCACGGTTTTCTTTCGCCATACGTTTATGGCGTTCGCTTTCGGAGGGGTTGGAGGACAACGATTTGCGCCCGATGTGCACAGAACGTCCGAGCGAATGCCGCGCAAATGCGAAAAAACGCCGGACGCGCCGAACGTCCAGCGTTTTCGTATACGTTTCGCAAGCCGTTGAAACGCAGGCGTTTCCAGAGTAGCCGGAGCGGGACTCGAACCCGCACGTCCCTAACGGGACAAAGGATTTTAAATCCTTTGCGTCTGCCATTCCGCCATCCGGCCTCACGAGTCGGCTTCGACCCTGGTTGCGTCGCCGTAGGCTCGCTGTGGTTCCAGGGGCGCCGCGCCGCAAGGTTCGTTCATCACCTGCGCGACACGACCGTCGAGCCGTTTGTCCGCACACGAGAAACCGTGTTTTACGGCCGACGTGTCGCGTTGACGCTCACGCGCGTCTTGACTTGCCGCCGACGGCACCTGACGGCGGCGGTGCACGGTCCGGCGCCAGTGCCGGCGCCGATGCAGGCCAGCCTCGACGCGACGCGGCCACGGTGCACTAGTCTAGCGGATCCGTGCACCCACGAGAAGCGATCTTGCCGGCGAGCAGACGCCTGCGGGGCCGCATCACGTTAGCGTTTGCGCGGCGGTCGCCGGCGCGCACGGGATTTGGCGGGATCGAGTTCGGGATTGAATTTGGCCGCCATCCGCTGCCAGAAAGGCTGCGTGGCGGGCGACGCGGCCGTATCCGGTCGCTTGCCGGGCGGCGGCAGCATCTTGCGTTCGGCGACGCTCCACAGGCTCGACGCAATGAAGTACAGACACAATCCAGCGGGGACGCGGAAGAACAGCAGGCCCATGAAGATCATCATGTACTTCATCATCGACTGCTGCATCCGTGTCTGCTCGTCGGTGGCCGGCGGCATGAACATCTTTTGTTGCCACAGGAATAGCACGATCGTGATGATGGGTAGGATGTTCAGGTAGGGACCAAGCCAACCGCTTTCACCACCCAGAAATGCGGGCAGGTACGGCTTCCAATACCACAACATATCCGGACCAGCCAGGTTCGAGCACCAGTGCAGACCGGAGATCAGCGGCGCCTGGCGCAGTTCGACGTCGACGGACAGTGCCCGGTACAGCCCGATGAAAATCGGCAACTGGATGAACATCAGCAGGCAGCCGCCCAATGGCCGGTAATTGTGCTTCTTGAACAGTTCCGACTGGGCAGCCGCCCGCTTCTGCATGTCGTCCTTGTATTTCTCGGCGATCTTTTTCATCTCCGGCGCCAGCTCTTGCATCATCTGCGCGTTGCGCGCCGCTTTTCGGCTGAGCGGCGTCATGGCGCTGCGGACCAGCACGGTCAGCAGGATGATGGCCAGACCGTAGTTCACTCCGGGCAGGCTCTCGAAGGCGTGCAGGATGGCTGCCAGAAACTTGGCGATCGTCCGGAACCAGCCGTACTCGATACAGCGTTCCAGGCCATAGGCTCTGAGCAGGGCCGGCTGTTTCGGGCCCGCGAAGATCGTATAGCGGTTCACCAGCGACTGGCCGGGCTCGAGCTGCACGCCGGAGCTGATCAGGCGAAACGAGACGTTCGTGGTCTTGCTCATCGATTTCTCGATGCTCGCCACGTCGCCCACGGGGATCGCCAGAGCCTGTCGGAACGAAGGCAACGACGCCGCCTCGTCGGCGTGCGGTTGCAGAACGACGGAGAAATACTGGGCGTCGACGCCCGCATAATCGATGGGCTGTGAATTTTCGCCGCTGAACAACGGCATGATGACCGGTTGTTTTTTCTCGCGAGCCGCCATCGCCTCGGAGTAGATCTTCGTGGCGCCGATCAGGCCGTGGCCGATCGACGGCGTGGACCAGATCACGTCGCGCGCGCCCGCGGCCGAAAAACGCGGATGAATTTTTGTGACGTACCACCAACCTTCGAGCGGCAGGCCGTTGGGACCGTCTAGCCGGTAGGCCAACTGTTGGGGAGTGTGCCCTCGATTGCGGATTTCGAGCTCCAGCTCGACGTGGTACGAAGGAAACGCCGAGTCGGTCAATTTCGCTTCCGGCGTGCGCGCCAGCCGATAGCGTTTCACCAATTCCAAGGAACCCGTGACACCGATCGCCTGCAATTGCGGCTCGGACAGAGCGAACGTGAATTCGACGCCCGGGCCGCCGGGCGAATCGTCGAGCGTCCGTACTTGCCAATTGTCGCGGCGGAGCGACGGCAGCTTGGCGATTTCGTCCTTGTCGCGAGGCACTGCGCTATGCCCGATGCTTTCCAGCGCCCACAGAAAGGACAGTGGGTCTGTGCGGTCGTTCGAGGCGGCGATCGGCTGGTCGGGGCGGACGATGCTCAGCGGCGACGTGACCAGCGTCGCGTCGAAAGTCAATTCCCGTGATTGGCCATCATCCGCGGTGCGAGCCACCGTGATCGAGACGTGCTGTCCCGGCTGCGTCTGGGCCAGGTAGGCGTCTACGTCAAACCTGTCCCGGATTCGAAGATCTTCGACGCGGCGGATGACGTCGCCGACGCACAGCCCGGCGGGAATGCCAGGCGTCTGGGACACGGCGGCCGCGGCAGGCGTCCCTTGCCCCACCACATTGATCCGGCAGCCGCGACCGTCAGGTTCGTCGCGAAACGCCAGATACCCCAGATAGCCGCTCGGGTGTTCCAGTTCTTGAAAACGGAACTGGCCATTCGCCGCTCGTTGGACCAGCTCGATGCGTTCAACGGCAGCGCCCTGGTTGTTCAGCGTAACCAACAGCCGATAGGGACTGTCCGCGGCCATCGAGCCCAACGTCACCCACTGCTGGGGGACGGCGACGGACGGTGCGATCTCCGGGGACGATCGGCCCTGTGCGGCCTCGCCGGACAATCCGGTTTCGTCCGGCGCGGCCAGTCTGGCAGGTTCGGTCGCTCCGTTTCGCGCCGCGGGCTGCTGGCCATCGGCCGTGGGCTGGGCTTCGAGCCCCTCGTGCCCGGCGTCTTCTCCCTCGTGGCCGGCGCCGTCGGCCAGCTCGATCGGTGGCTGAGGCGGCGGCGGAGGAAAGAGCAGGCTTTGAACCGTCAGATGCGTAAAGAGGATCAGCGCCGACAGGATCAGGAACAGGGCGAAGCGTTTTTCCACGAGTCAGAACCTTTGGCAGGAGGCTGCGATCATCGCCCGTCGCGGAGGCGATCGCCGAGGAAACTGTCGAGTTCGCGGATAGCGTAGATCTTCCGAGCGGTTTCTTCAAAGGGGTACTCGACACGGCGAAAACGCACAGCCCCTTCTTCCAGAATCACATAACAAGAACGACGGTCGCCATCCCTTGGCTGCCCCACGCTGCCAACGTTGATCATCACCCGTTGACGGCCGAGCACGTACGAGCCGTCGAGCTGATCCGGGCGGAAGAACTGACCGCCTTCGGTCAAAACGCCGGGAACGTGGGTGTGGCCGTGAAAACAAACCCGTTCGACGACGCTGAATAGTTTTTCGATCTTGCGAGGATTGTGAGCGTCTTCGGGAAACACATATTCGTTCAACGGGTTGCGCGGCGAGCCGTGCACGAACAACCGTCCTTCTTCGCGGATCGTGCGCGGCAGTTCGCACAGAAAATTCCAGCGACTCAGCTTCTGTTCTGGATCATCGAGGGGTGATTCCAATTGAGCGCGAGTCCAGAAGATCGCCCGTTCGGCGCCCGAGCTGAAACCCTCGGGATCGAACAGCGCGCCCTGGTCGTGGTTTCCCAACACGCAGGCGTCGAACCGCATCGCGGCGTCGACGCACTCGCCGGGATTCGGGCCATAGCCTACGATGTCGCCAAGGCAGTAGATCTCTCGAATCTCTTGCGCCGCGATATCCGTCAGGACGGCGGTCAAGGCTTCGAGATTCCCGTGAATATCGCTGATGATGGCGCGCCTCAAACCTGCCCCTCCTTTCCGCCGACAAGCCCGGATTCACCGACCGGCTAACAATCGATCGCCGAGCATATTGTCGAGTTCGGGCACGGCATAGATTTTTTTGGCCGTAATCTCCACCGGATATTCGATTCGTCGAAACACGAGCCGATCGCCGTCCACGATCACGTAACACGCTCGCGGATCGCTGTCTCGCGGCTGGCCAACGGAACCGACATTGATCATGGTCTTTTCGCCCGTCAAGCGATACTCGTAGTTCAAGTCTTCGGGCGTCAAAAACTCCAGGCGACTTGTAAACACGCCCGGGATGTGGGTGTGTCCTTGAAACGAGTACTTGGGAACCAAGCCGAACAGAGCGTCCATCTTGCGTTGATTATAGATGTCTTCGGGAAACACGTACTCGTTCGTCGGCTCGCGCGGGGAACCATGGACGTACAGCGTCTGGTTCTCGGTAAACGTGCGCGGAAGTTCGCCCAGGAAATCCCAACGGGCATTCACCCGAGTCGCTCCGCCGGGGCCTCTCTCCAACTGGTCTCGCGTCCAATACACGGCTCGCAGCGCTACTGGATTGAAACCTTCGGGATCAAACTGCGCAGCCTGGTCGTGATTGCCGAGAATGCACAGCTTGCACGCCTTCGTTACTTCGTCCAGGCACTCGCACGGATTCGGCCCATATCCGATGACATCGCCCAGGCAATAGATTTCCGTAATGCCTTGATCACGGATATCCACGAGCACGGCGCGCAGCGCTTCTAAATTTCCGTGAATGTCACTGATTAAAGCGCGTTTCAAACGTCCCAACCTTTTTGATGGAGGCAATAAATAAAACGAGACTCAAGCCGGCTCTGATCGGCGAGATGGCGAAACAACATCCGCCGCGAGTCGTCACCAATGTCTCGCGCAAGGCTCTCGCTGTTTCCACTCTACCGATGTCCAAGACGCTTGATCGGCTGGCGTGTCAACAAGGGTTCACAAACCAGGCATGTTCCCGAGGCTTGCGCTCGGGTGCGCGGTTCGTCGCTGATGTCTTTGGCGATGGTGTCTACGCAACTCGTCTGTCCTTAGGATGCTTCGTACGGAACGGAACTCAGCAAAACCTTCCAATGTGCGTTCTCTGCGCCCTGCGCGCATCCTGTACACGAGTCGTACCCTATTTGGCTGCCGTCTCCGGCCGCGTCAGGGCAAACTTCGTCCCGCCTTTGTCCGCGCAGGCTTTGGCGTTCGGCCAGTCATTCTCACCGCCGCACGATACAGCACGGTTGTCTCTCCAGCACGGCCCCGCCACACTCGCCCCGAATCAAATACACTGCCCAACGACGGTCGCCGGAACGGCAGCCGCGATGGAACGCGTCCCCCCAGGCAACGCGCCATCGTCTGGGAGGCCACGGGCTGCCGTGACCGTGAGGGCGCACCGCCTGGGCGCGACACAACGAACGGCGGACGCGATCGACGGCACGCAGCGACGACGACCCCCGCGAGCCGCGAAACCCCGTCCAGCGAGTCTGGGCAAGACAACTGTCGCCGCGACATTCTAGCCGGATGAGAGCGGGTTACGCAAGCTATGTCCAGCATGGAAGTCGAGCAGCCCCGTGCGGGCCCGTCGGGCAAAAGATCGCCGGATTACGAGCCGAGGACACGGGTCTCGATGCGCGAGGCGCGTAGGCTGGCGGGCGGACCGGGCCAAGCCGGCTGGCGTAACTTACTATTTGACAACTAGTTATCGAAGACCTTCGCGGTTGTGCCAGCCCTGCAGGTCCAGGGCGGTGGGCGATCGGCCGCAACAGCTTGGCCTGCGCCGAGTTTCGACCCATCACGTGGGCGGCGCCGTTTGGATCTGGAGGGAAAAACAGCAGATCCGCGCGCCCGCGAGCCTGCGGAGGTGGACGCCGGGATCGAGGCGTCCGCGCCGCGGCGCGCATCGTCGCGTGGCAGGGCGTCTGGCGCAGCACACGTCGAGGCTTGAATGCTGGTTGAACGGTTTTCGCCGTACATCGGTCCCGGGGCGGGTGTCTGCCCGCATCACGCGGATGCCTCGATTTTTCGTAGTTCTTCGGCTGTCGCAGCCACTGCGTTGTGGATTTGCTCCTCCGAGTGGCAGTACG
This sequence comes from Candidatus Anammoximicrobium sp., assembly GCA_032229885.1. GTDB lineage: Bacteria > Planctomycetota > Planctomycetia > Pirellulales > Pirellulaceae > Anammoximicrobium. Next base: position 8,010 of record JAVYAJ010000451.1, read on the forward strand.
AGATGAAAAAACGCAGCCGCGCAGCCTGCTCTTCGACGGCCGGGTACAAGATCGGTTGGATGTTGATTCCGCGATCGAACAGTTGTCGCGACAGTCGCAAGGCGTTCAGCGAATTGCCGAGGATCACGGGAACGACCGGCGTATTATTGCCTAGACCCGTGTTCAGGCTCGCCTCGCGCGCCAATCGGAGGAACAGCCGCGATCGATCTTGAAGTTGGGCCACGCGTTGAGGCTCATCTTGCAGCACCTGGAGCGACGCCAGCGCTGCCGCCGCATTGGCCGCCGGGATCCCGACGCTGTACACAAAGCCTGGCGAGGTGTATTTCAAGTACTCGACGACCTCGTGACACCCCGCGATGTAGCCGCCGCAACTGGCGAAGGACTTGCTCAAGGTCCCCATCCACAGGTCGACGCGCTGGGGATCGACGCCAAAATGCTCGGCAATTCCGCGTCCCGTTTGCCCCATCGTTCCGATCGAGTGGGCTTCGTCGACCATCAGCAGGGCGCGATGTCGCTGCTTGACCTCGATGAACTTTGGGAGGTCCGGATAGTCGCCATCCATGCTGTACACGCCTTCGATCGCAATCAAGACGCGGCGATACTCGCCTCGCACCTCGGCCAGCAGCGAATCGAGCGCCTGCCAGTCGTTGTGCGGAAACGGACGGCGACGCGCGCCGGACAGCAGGGCGCCTTGGATGATGCTGTTGTGAGCCAAGCCATCGTGCAGGATCAGATCGCCCGCGGCGCAGAGGTGCCCGATCGTCGATTCGTTCGTCGCGTGGCCGCCGACGTAGACGATCGCGTCTTCGACGCCAATCCAGCGGGCGATCGCGGATTCCAGTTCGCGATGAATGGGCTTTTCGCCGGAGACCAGTCGGCTGGCCGAGACGCTCGTGCCATACCGGTCGATCGCGTCCTTGGCCGCCTGGGAAACCCGTTCGTCGCCGGACATGCCCAGATAGTTGTAGCTGCAAAAATTGACCAGACGACGGCCGCCGATCACGGTCGTATCGCGCGTCACCGTTTCGTGAACGCTGAAATAGGGATTCGGCAAGCCTGTCGCGGCCAGCATCTGGAGCGTTCCCTTGAGCCGCGTAAACTCCGGCAAGCGACGGATGTCGCCGTCCTCGCTGGCGGCGTCCGCCGCGGGGGATGGCGGCTCGGCCTCGCGCCGCACGACCACCACGCGCGACTTGGGCGTCTTGCCGATATGCTTTTCGATGGCGGCGGCCACTTCGCGGCAGGTTTCGATCTGGGCGAGCACGGCTTCGGGAAACCGCCCGCCGAAAATCATTTCCAGGCTGTTCGCGATCTGGACGCGCTCGAGCGAATCGAGCCCCAGGTCGGTGACGATATTGGCGTCCAGGTGCAAATCCTTGCCGCGTTCACGGGCGACCAATTGGACTTGTTCCATGACGATCGCGGCAATGTGCGGGTCCACCTCGGGCGCATCCGGGGCCGCGTTCGACACGACAGCGGGCGCCGCCGCCACGGCCACGGGCGTCGGGGTCGCCACGGATTGATCCTCGTCCCAGACAAACCACTGCGCGACCACGGACAACTGACCCTCTAAGAAATCGGTCCGGCAAGCGCTGCGCTGGATTTTGCCGCTCGACGTCTTGGGGATGGAGCCGAAACGGACCAGGACAATCCCGTCGGGCGGCAACTCGTGCTCGGCCGTGACCGCCCGCCGGATGGCGCCGATGACATCCGACCAGTCCTTGCGTCGCGTCCGCTCGACCTCGCTGACTACGATCAACCGCTCGCGACCATGCAGGTCGACCGCGAACGCGCCCACGGCGCCTGGTTGGAGATGCGCGCTGGCCTGCTCGACCGTAAGTTCGATATCCTGCGGATACCGATTGACGCCGCGGACGATGATCAGATCCTTCAGGCGTCCCGTGACGAACAATTCGCCATCTTCGATGAATCCCAGGTCGCCGGTGCGAAGGAACTTGCCGGAACCGCCCTCGCTGAGTGTGGCGCCGAACGTCTCTCGGGTCGCCTCGGGTTTGTTCCAGTAGCCCACTCCGACGCTGTCGCTGTCCACCCAGATTTCCCCGATGCGATCCGGGGGCATTGGGCGGCGCTCGACTGGGTCGACGATCAAGACCTGCGAGTCCGGCGGGACACGACCGCAGCCTACCAGCTCGCGGCCGTCTGCGTCTTCTTTGCCCACCGGCTCGACCCGATGGGCGTCCAACGCTTTGCCTCGAAACGAGCGGATTACGGGCAGTTCGTCCTTCTTGCCGCCGGTGACGATCAACGTCGTTTCGGCCATGCCGTAGCAGGGGTACAGGGTCTGGCGACGGAACCCCACGGGAGCGAACTTGTCGCTGAACTTGTTCAGCGTGACCGAGCGAATCGGCTCGGCCCCGTTGAACGCGACTTCCCAGCAGCTCAGATCCAGCCCCTCCAGCTCGGCGTCGTCGATCTTTTGCACGCATAGGTCGTAGGCGAAGTTCGGCCCGCCGCTGACCGTCACACGGTGGCGCGAGATGGCGCGCAGCCAGCGCACCGGCTTCTGGAGGAACGCGAAAGGCGACATCAACACGCAGAAACGGCCAAAGAAGACGGAATACAGCACGCCGCCGACCAACCCCATGTCATGATAGGTCGGCAACCACGACGCGCCGCAGGACAGGCGAGTGGGCTCGAAGCCATACGTGATCAAGGACACGTTGTGCATCAAGTTGCGGTGAACCAGCATCACGCCTTTGGGGGACCCGGTCGATCCCGACGTGTATTGCAGGACAGCCAAGGTCTCGCTGTCGATCTTCGGAGGCGTCCAGTCGCCCGCGCCGGCTGCGGGCAGTTGGTCGGTCGCCAGCCACGCCAGGTCCTTCAGTCGAGGCGCATCGTCTAGCTGGGCGCCGACCCGTTCGCAAACTTCGTGGACCGACAAAGCGGCCTTGGCGTCGGCATCGTCCGAGATAGCCTGGATTCGCGACGTGTTCCGGTTGCGACGCGGCGGATAGGCGGGGATGGCGATCGCTCCGGCGTACAAGCAGCCGTAAAAACCGGCCACGAAGTCCAAGCCCGGCGGGTACAGCAATAGCACCCGTTCACCCTGCAAGCCGCGAGCCTGCAACGCGGCAGCCACGGATCGGGCGCGGCGATCCAGTTCGGAAAAAGTCCAACAGATCTCTTGGGTCTCGCCGTCCTGGACAAAATAGAACGCCGGTTGATCGGGGATTTGTTCGGTCCAGAACCGCAGGCAATCGACGATATTCGTGGTGAGGGTCGGGTAGGGATGGAAAAAATGGTCAAGATTCACGGCTGCTGCTGCTCCTCACAGTCTCCGGTCGTAAGTCACACGGCGAGCGACAGGCAAAGCCAGGCGTCCGCGCCTCGGCCCGCCGAGCGTGATGCGTGACAGAGGCGGTATGAGGGGCGACGGGCGCCGGCTGCTCGTCATAGCTTAACGCGCGGGGAACCGGCAGCAAACAGGCCTCTGTCAGATAACGAAAAACGGCCTGTTCGGAGTCAGTATCCGAACAGGCCGCGAAACGTCAGAGCCGATCGGCAAAGCCAACTTAGCGGACCAAAGTGGCGCTGGCGGTAATCACTTGACGTTGACTCTTCAGGAACGCGGACGGATCGACCACGGGAGCCGGGGGGACGGCGTCGTCCGCCGCAGGCTCGATCGAATCGTCAGCTTTATGTCCACCCTTGCCGTCCTTGCCGCACTTGGAGTCGCAGCAAGCGTGGCGACGGGCGAAGATCCGCTCCAACAAGGACGAACCGCAGCTCTTCACGGCGCAGCCCTTCTGGCAGGGATCTTTGCAGGCCTTCTGGCACGGATCTTTGCAGGCCTTCTGGCACGGGTCTTTGCAGGCTTTCTGGCACGGGTCCTTGCCGCCCTTCGCGTCACAGCCATGGTTGCAGCGGCAGAACAAGCCCCCGCCCAACAGTCCGCAACCGCACTTCAGAGCGCAATCGCCTTTTCCGCCTTTCTGGCACGGGTCCTTGCAAGCCTTCTGGCACGGGTCCTTGCAGGCCTTCTGGCACGGGTCCTTGCA
>JAVYAJ010000452.1:0-10370 GCA_032229885.1 Candidatus Anammoximicrobium sp.
CGTTCTCGCCATCAATCTGCCTCCAGTCAAAGGGGAATGGATTTGCCAACCCCTCAGCTTAAGGAAGCCGTCAAGCATGGCACTGATGGGCGCTCACTCGTGTGATGGAATGCCGTTTGGAAGTCTCAAGAAACGTCGTAGCCATTCGTACTTGTCTTTTCCATATGCCTCAATGTCCTCCCAGTCATCAGCGCCACTGATGACGGCGCAAATCGCGAGAGCGATGATGTCCAACAGAAGATGCTTCTTCGTCCGCTCAATTCGTGGATCTTCGAGATCCTTGAAATGCTCGAGGATGGTAAGGCCGGGCGCGGACGACGTAGCGACGGTTGACATGCGAGAACCTCCGTGAATCCAAGGGGAATCCGACTCACAAAAATCTTTCGCTGCTAGCATTGACAAAGGCAAGGTCAATGCGAATAATTTTTTCTAAAGGATTTGATGCGTTTGCCCTGGGCTGGCCCCCATCACAGAAAAAAACAGCCGAAGGTCCTTGCTCTTTTTACTCATCAACTCGAACGCAGCGAAACTCAATATCCCGCTGAACCAAAACAGTCTCATTCTTTCCTCCAGGAAAACCGGGGGTTGTGGTGTCGGCGAGGTCCGCCGGACGTGTTCCTCGTTTTAGTCACTCATCCAGGCAGCAAGCTGATAGGGTTTCAGGGTTGCCTCGCGCGCCTTGCCCGTCCAGGCCAGGACTGGCGAGCAACCGAGGGGGCGCATGCGTTGCGGCACAAGGGAGGCGTCGAGCGTCACGCGTGCCTCGGTTCCGGAACGATTCACCAGATAGAGATAGACCTTGCCGTCCGCGTGCAGTTTGCGCCCGACGATGTGAGTGCCAAGGCCAGGAATCGTTTCCCACTTTCCCGGCGGCAGCAGGCGAAACACGCGCGCGAACTGCTCGACCCGCTGCTCGTGGCCGACGGTGCCTACCGTCCAGCCGCCGTTGGTGATCAAGGCCGCGTCCAGGGCCGCCACGGCATGGGCGTAATACTCCAGGAAATGGTCGTGTCCCGGCACGACCATCGAGGCGAGCCAGGCGGGTTCGCGGTACCAGTCGCTCTGGAGCTGCTTCCACCCCCCGCCGAGCTTCCCCCGGGCAGCGCTACTCTGACTCTCGAAATAGCGGTCGTGGAAATGGACGCCAACCAGGTCCGTCGTGCGGTAGTCGCTCAGTTGATCTTCGTCGAAGTCCGCGGCACGGAGCGGGAGCAGAACTTTTTCATCCTTCAGGCCTGCCCAGCTTAACCGCCACCGGTAGTCCGCGGGACCCATGAACTTCTGGATCACCACGCCGGGATGCCGCCCGAGGAGCGCCGGATCGACTCCCGTTTCCCGCGTCAGTTGAACCAACCGCTCGCCACGCTCCCAACGTGCGCGCGGATCGGGCCGGACCAAGGCTGGCGTCCAGATCGACAGCACCAGTTGGAGGTCGGGATTGCCGCTCCGCAGAATGCGAGCCGCCTCGCCATAGTAGTCCGCCATTCGCCCACAGCGCCACGCGATCCACTGGTTCTTGGCGTTGGCCATCAACCACTCGTGCCGTTTCCCGAATCGTTCCGGATCGCTCGCGGACACGGGTAGCTTTGTCCCCGAGTCCTGTTCGAACTTGGCGATGGTCCAATCGTCGTAACCAGCATCCAGCCCGCCGAGTTGGTGGAGTTGGCAATTCGTCAGGTGGAACGTCACGCCGGCAAACGCCGGCGACCGGCCGTAGCGCTTCGCGAGTTCATCCACGAGCGCCAAGACTTGCTGTTGGACGCGCGGATGCATGGCGTTGAATGCCGGCGGCTTGTGGTGCCAGGTCTCGCTCAAGACCTGATTATCCTTGGTCACCGTGTTGAATGTCGGCTCGCCGGCTTTGATCTTTTCGATGTCGGTGTTCGCCGACGCCAGCAGCGACGGCAGGGTGTGGACGTTGAGCGTGGCGTTGAACTGGAGGCCCCGCTCCTCGAACCGTTTCAAGAGGATGTCCAGCCAGGCGTCGCGCGGGCAGCCGCTTCCGCCATTGGCGCCCTGGCCGCGGCCTCGCGGCTCTACAAGGGAATTGTAGATCGGGCCGTTGTACCACACCGCCGGATGGAACAGGACGTTTTGTCCCGAGTAGTCCAGGTAATCGCAAATATTCTGGGCCACGCGATCGAAATCCTCGAAGCTGCCCGCGCCACCGCCAAAGCAAAACGGTAGGGGATAGGCGTCTTCCCAATACAGGCCGATCTGCCGCCGGCTCGGCTCGGCACTGGCCAAGCTCGCGGGAAGGCCGCCTTCCACCTCGAAGACTTCCACGCGGGAGGCTGCCGCCGGACAATCTTGCGCCCAGGTACAGAAACGCACCCATTGGTCCGCGCTGCGCGCCCACACCAGGCAGTCCAGCGTCTGGAATTGCCCGGAGAGCGGATAGGACCCGCCCGTGAAGTAGCCGGTCTGGGCGTTGTAGGAGTCGTCGGGAGCAGGCGAGGACGCGGTGACTTCGCAGGTGCGCATCTTGTCGTCAGGGTAGATGATCCGCAGCAGATGCAGACCCGTCTTCCGCAGCGTCGTGCGCACCACGAAACGGGAGAATCGCTCGGCACCCGCTTCGCGATAACGACCCAGGGGTGAGTCGACGACGCGGCTTCCGCCGTCGTCGCAGAGGATGTCCGGCCCCAGCGGCTGCGTGAGATCGACGGACGTCACCTGGCGGAGCTTCAGCTCTCCCACGGCCGGTTTCTTGCGCGGCGCAAGCACATACAACGGCATGTGAAACAGTTCCTTATTGTGGAGGCGAACGACCAGTGTGTGCCGTCCCGCCTGTTCCGCCCGGAGCATCATCTTGGCCGGCGTCTTGTCGCGGCCGGGGATCGACAAGGCCAGCGTCTCTTCGGCCAGCTTGGACCCGTCCGGTGCAATGACCGCCAACGTCGCCTCGCCGCCGAACCGATCGCGGCCGGTGTTGAACACGGCAAGCTCCACCGACTCGGGCTTGCCCCGCATGGCCACGCACTGGACCGGATAAAAGCAGAGGGCATGTTCGGGCCGGAGTTGGGCCTGGACATGTCCCAGGTCTTCCCGCATCGCCTGAATGACCTCGGCCTCGGAGATAGCTCGGTTCCAAACCTTCAATTCGTCGATCGTTCCGGCAAAATCTTTGCCGATGGTGATTGCTCCGCCGCGAGCAATCGTTCCGGTTATCGCTTCGCGGGCGTCGAGTTCTCCGTCGATGTAGATTCGCCGCTCTTTGCCGTCGTACACGCCGGCCACGTGGTACCATCGCTCCCGCTCCAGCGCCTTCTTCCCGGCCAACCATGCTCCGATCGCCCACTTGCCATCGAGTCCCATCATGAAGCGGAGGCGGGTGCTTCCCGACAGCAGTGCCAGACGGTAACCGCGCTCGCAGTTCCAGATCATCCCCTCGGCGGCTGTCTCGGCCGGCTTGATCCATGCCGCCACGCTGACCTCGTGCTCGCAGTCGAGCGCGGCCATCGGCGCCACGGCGATGCCCGGGCCTTTGCCCTCGAAGCGCACCGCGCCGCCGAACTTGCCTTCGGTCCAGGCCGCGTCCGCGATCTTCGCGCCGCCGATCGGTCCGTCGCCGAACAGGTCGCCATTCCGTCCCAAGGCGTTCGCTGCCGAGCCACCCTGGCCCTCGTCAAAGGGCCAGTAGGCGACAAGTCCATTGAGAGTGGAGGCGTCCGCCACGGGGGCCGAGTTCGCCGTGTTTTCGGCGCCACGGAGCACGCTTCCGCCCAGAAAGCCGTCAAGTGAATCAACTTGAATGACGAAGCAGATCACGACGACCAAGAACGTTCTCATGGGATTCTTCCTTATTGTCTTGGATTTGAGATCTTAGTCAGACGGAGAGGGGAACTCTCAGCGCTCCAAGAGGAACCAGAGGGTGGCGTCCTTCGGGCTCAACTCGAGGTGGCCGCCGAGTTGCTTGGACGGGGGCCGCTTCGCGCCGGAGGGATCGAGCGCCGTGACTGTCCACGGACTGCCGGGCAGGGTGAGGGAGGCGCGCAACCCGACCACGCCGGCGGGGGCGGTGCCCCAGTCGTCGCCGACGGAAGTGCGGCTCTCGTTCCACTTCATGCCGGGATTGGCGGCGCGGCGGGCCGCCGTGACGAGGACGCGGCGGGACTGCGCCAGCGGCTTGCCGTCGAGGGCGACCACGGCGACGGTGCCGTGCGGGGCCGGACCGGGCAACTCGCCGACGCGGCAGCGGGCGTCTCCCGCAGTCAGATCTTGCCCTCCGATCTCCCCGCACCACACCCGAGCCGCCGGCGCGTTGAGGAGGAAGATGCCGCGCTCCGCGTCCCACGTCCAGGGCGCCGCCCCGTCGCCCTGCAGCTCGAGGCGGGTTTTGTCGCTGCCGGAAAAGTCGATTCCGATGCGGCGGCTCAGCGCGAGGACGCCGCGGTCGGTGGCCGGCGCCTGCGGGAAGTTCCGCCAGAAATGTCGGCAGCCATTGTACATCCGGCCGCTGTCGCCGCCGTAGAGATCCCCCTCGGCCACGTGCAATACAGCGGTGGAATGAGCTTTCTCCACCAAGCCCATTCGGAAGACCGCGGCGGCGAAGGGCAGGAAGCCGAGCTTCACGGGATGCCCGGATGCGTTGAAATAGCGTCCCATCTTTCGGGACTCGTAGTCTTCCCGGGTGTGCGCCAAGGTGTGTTGGAAGATGGCGCTCCAATCCTGGAAGCATGCCATGGCCGCGTAGAGGGGCCACATCTCGGCGGTGTAGTCGCTGGGCGCCGGGAGGTCGTGCTCGCTCACGGAGAAGGGTTTGCCGACGACGCGCTCCAGGGCGATGTCGGCGAGCGCGCTGGCGCTGCCTCCACGAATCTGGCTGCTGTTGCCGATGCTCCAGCGAACCGGGTCCCAGCGGTACCCTTCGTCCCAGCGAGGGTGCTGCCAGTAGCCGTGGGTGTCGGCAAAGTCGCTGGCGAGTGCCTCGCGGCGGGCGCCCAGAATCCCGCCGAACATCACCTGGCTGGCCACGATCATCTGGCGGCATCCGAGTTCCTCGCGGAGGAAGGTCTTGATCTCCCGGGCGAAATCCAGCTCGACTTGAGCGAGGAACTTGAGAAAATCGCGGTGCACCGGCAGCAGGGCCCCCTTGCCGGGCAGGGGGATGGTGCCCTGCGCCAGGGTCTGGTCCGGCTTGAGGAAACCAGTGGAGACCGGCCGGAGGCTGATCGATCGGATCTCCACCGTGCCGGTATGGTTGAAGAGGGAGAAGAGGAGGCGGCGGCTGCCTTCGGAGCCCGTGCCGGATGGAGACACTTCAAACGAGAAGGCCCGCCAGTCGGATTCGAGCCGGCAGGATTCGGCCAAGCCCAGGTTGCGGTAGTCCGCCCCTTCGCCCTGGCTCGCCTCGAGATGCAGGGTGAGTCCGTCGGGCGACCTCGCCTCGAAGCTGACTCGATACCGTTTCCGCGTTTCCAACGGAAGCTGGCTGGAACGCAACAAAATCGCCCAAGCCACCCCTCCGGGTTTGACGGCCGTCCAACGCACGCCCTTCCCGTCGGAGAGGGGTGCAATGGAATGCTGCGATCCCGCATGAGGCTCCGCGATCCACTCCGACAAGGGATGCTTCGCCAGCATCTCCGGACCGGTGAAGCCGGTGTCCCGGCCCCAGGCAGCCAGCAGCGCCCCGTCGTCGGAGTAGGCGCGTCCCAGCCACGAGAGGAACTTGGCGCGCAGCGTCTCCCGCACCCTCTCGGGGCAGTCGGCGAGCCACATGGGATAGCTCTTCACGAGGGAGTCCTCGTTGACGATCTCCAGCACGGCCACGGCGGGATCGTCGCAGTAGCGCAGGCCGGTGTGCGGGTTCTCGTGCAGCAGCAGCAGGCGGGCGTATTGCTTGAGGCCGTCGATCATGTCCGGCATGAATTGGTCCACCCCCTTGTGCAAGTGCGGCAGGGTGTCGCCGTAGCCCGGATACTCCCGTGCCGTGTGCAGGACCAGATGGACGTAGATTCCCTCCTGGCGCAGGGCGGCGATGAAGCGGTCGAGCCGTTCCAGGGATTCGGCGTTCAATCCGTCCTTCTTCAAATCATTGGACGGGGGAATGAGCGATCGACCGGGAGCCGAAGTAGGATAATGAAAGTCCAGGAAGGACAGGCGCACGGCGTTCACGCCGAGCTGCGCCAAGCGCCGCGCGATTTTCGGAGCCGCGTCGGCGTCTGGGAAAGCCGACGCCATGGCGATGTTGAAGCCGAGGAGCCGGACGGGGCGGCCCTTTCCATCGACGAAGTGTTCGCCGGAGGGGCGCAGCCATCCCGAAGCGCCAGCCGGCTTCTCGTTGAGCCCCGACAGATCGAAGGCCGGCGCGGCGTCGCTGAAAATCGGAATGGGAAAGGGGAACCAGTCGAGGGATTCGACATCGGGGCGGGGTTCCGCGAGACTCTTCCGTCTGTGGAGCGTGGCGGCGTCCGCCACGGGGGCCGATTGCGTCTCGCTTTCGGCGCCGCGAAGAACGCCTCCTGTCAGAAAGCCGTCAAGCGGCGCAACTTGAATGGCGAAGCAGATGGCAACGGTCAAAGCCATTCTCATGGGAGTCTCCTCATCTTTCCCTGGGTGTCGACGGACGTTTCGTTGATGTTGTGGTCGTCTTGGATTCGGATGATCTTATCGAGTCGGGCCTCCCGGGCTGTTCTGGGCTGCTTGTTGCGGTAGTGGTTCGATGATGCGGGCTTCCCCATCAAGCAGCATCCGCCCGCTGCAAGCCAACAGGCAGGTCGCGATACCGTGCTGATCATTGATTGGCGACTCGCGTCGCAGATAGTCCTCGAGTGATCGCTGCGGCCCAGTCCCCACGCACGTCAGGTAGACCTTGCCATCCGCGCTGATGGAGTTCGCCAGCAGGGCTTCGTAGGCGCGCACGGCCGCTTGCCGGTACGGTTGCTCGGGCAGATCGCCTTGGCGAATTGCGCGGGCGAAATAGTGCACGCACAAGGCAGTCGCGCTTGTTTCCGGAAAACTGTCGGGACGATCGACCACTTGGCGCCACATGCCGTCGGCCTGCTGGAATGCCAGCAGCGCTTCCGCCAACTCCCGCAGCCAATCTTGCATCTGCCGATGCCAATCCGAATCCGCTGGTAGGCAAGCGAGCGTCTCAACGAAGCCGCGGAGCAGCCAACCCTAGCCGCGGCCCCAGGCAATGGCGGTGACATATCGGGGGTTGTCAAACCAACCTCGCCCATGAGCCCACAGCCCGGTCTTTGGGTCCCGCAACGCCGTCCGAAACAAACCATATTGCGCGACGGCTTCGTCGAAATAGCTGCTGTCGCCGCTCAGCCAACCGGCCCGCGCCATCCGTGCGGAATAGTCCTGCAATTGGTCGATGAGGATTCGGCCCATGTGAGGATCCCCGTAATGTGACACCGCGCCGTCAAACGCCCGCGGCACTCCGTGACGATACTTGTTCATCTCCGCCACGAACGGACCAAAGTAGCGCGGGTCCCTGGTCCGTTCCAGCAGTGCGAAGGTAATGCAATTGAACGGCTGTGATTGGTAGGCCGGAAACCGTTCCCACGACAGGCCCCGCTCATCCAGTATCTTTTGGACAAATGCCCAGTATTTTCGCTCGCCGGTGACGTCGTCCAACAGCAGCAGGGCCTCCAAGGTCAGGTCGTTCGTGTAATCGGCCGGAATCCGATCACGGCGAACAAACTCGGCGGCGAGGCATTCCGCCACCGCGCGCGGCGTTAAGTGGGCGGCGGCCGCCGACTGCGCGGCGGCCAGCCGCAGTCGCCCCTCACGCTCTGCCGCCATACTGGCGGTGGCCGCCATGCTCAACACGGAAAATGCCACCGGAACCAGCCGCCTGCCGGTCCGTCGCTGCAATCCGCGCGTCACGGCGACGCCCGGCCCTTTGCCCTCGCAACGCACTGAGGCACAGAGGGCGGCGAGGAGCCTGGAAAGCGCGCACTGAGCGGAGCGGATGGGAGGGCGTTTCATGTCTCTTGGACGTGTCAAGTTTGTTGAACGCTTCATGCTGGTGCTCCTCTTCATGTTGGTGCTGCTCTGTTGGCGGTGCGGCGGGCTTCAGGGCTGGAAATGGCGGGCGTGGAACTGAAACGCCTTCAGCCCCTGGGCCTCCAAGACCAGCGGCGGGCGGTGCGCCACGCCCTCGATCTCCTCGTATTCCAGACCGATCTTGAGCCGCTCAAGCATGGCTTTCATCTGCCGGTTTGACTCCAAGTGCGGATCCTTGGTCCCCACGACGATGCACAGCGGGACCTTGCCGCCCGCGCCCGCGGCGAGCCTCAGGGGCGATTGCGCATCGAAGCGCTCCGTATCGCCGCCGAACATCTTCTCGAACACCGCCGGGTGGCGCTCTTTCTCCACGGCGCCGGAGTAGAAGCCGCCGCTCATCGACACCGCCGACCCGAAGAGGTCCGGACGCTTAAAGGCGAACTTGAGCGCGCCCGCGCCACCCATCGAGAAGCCCATCACCGCCCGGCCCTCGCGCGCGGCAATCGTGCGTAACGCGCCGTCCACATGCGGGATCAACTCTTTGAGGAACACGGTCTCCCCCATGACCTCGCCGTCGGGCGAGTCGGCGTAGAAGCTGGTCCGCCCGCACATGGCATAAACCAGGATCATCGGCGGCACCTGGCCCGCGCGGATCGCCCGGTCAAGGATGCCGAAGAGCTGCGGGTGCGTGCTCTCGCAATCCGTCATGCCGTGCAGGTAATAGACCACGGGGAAACGTCGGGCCGACCCGGCGTATCCCGGCGGCAGATAGATGGTGAAGCCGACGGCATGTTGCATCGAGGCGCTTTGAAATATGTAGTGTTCGACACCCGGGATCGGCTCCTGCGGCGGATTCACCCACGACTCCGCGGAGGCCGATGCGTCCAGGAGACGGACCCGAAGATTTCTGAAGCAGACCACGCTTTTTTCGTCGTGCGCCTGCAGGGCGAAGGTGCCCGACGACAGCCGGCGGTCCGACCAAGTCGGGTTCTTCGGCGATTGGAAATCCGCAGGCTGCGTCCAGTCCACCACGGTCCGCCCGTTCAGCGCGACGGTCACCCGCTTGCCGCGCACGAGGACATGAACCTGGAACCACTCGTTGTCCGGCACCAGCACATCGGCGACGTCCGCCACGGCGTAGAGGCTTCCCGTCTTGCGCTTCTCCGTCTTGAGGTTGTTGATCTGCACCTCCATGCCCGTTTGGGGCCAGTTGTCCGGCACGAACTGCGTGTGGAAATAGATGCCACCGTTGGAACCAGGCTCCGCTTTGACTTCGGCGCGAAGTTCGAAGTCGGTGAACTCGGCGCGGCCGTCCGGGCCGACGTAGTAGAGATGGCATTTGGGATGCCGGGCCTGCCCCTTGATTGCCGCACCCCGTGCATGGGCCACGATCATCCCGTCGCGGACCGTGAATGAGCTGGGGTCTTCGCTGGCTTTCCAGCCCGTCAGGTCCTGGCCGTTGAAGAGCAGCTTCCAGCCGGCTGCTTTCTCGGCGTCGGTCAAGGTGTTGGGCGGTGGCGGTTCCGCGGCAGCGCCAACCGGCACGCTCCTGGCGAGCAACACGGCGGCCAGCGCGAGGACTGATGCACCGGCTCTCAGGGCTGGTAGGCTCTCGATTTGTTTCATGGCTGGTCCTTTCATCGTGAGGAATACGAACGTAGCAGTCGTTCTTGGTCTTTCATTCAGATCTGCCTTCATCACATGGGCCACGTGCTAAAGCTGAACGCGGCTTGCCATGAGTCGCCGCCGTCTTCGCTCAAGCCCACGCCGAGCCTGTCACCCCAGGCCCGCACCCGCTTCGGATCGTGCGGGCTGACGTCCAGCGAGGAGGGCCATCCGCCGCAACTCGGCTCGTACAACTGCTCCCACCGCAACCGCACCAGGCTTGCTGCCAGGACCGCGCCCGTCGTGCAAAAAACGGCGAGGAAGATGACGCCCCGTTTCCACCAACCCCGATGACGTTTTGTCGGCATTATTCATTCTCTCTTGCTTCCGCGTTCGGGTGCGATGAGATAGAGGACCGCGTCGCCATCGAAGGGGGCCTTCAAATCGCGTTTTGAGCTGCCCTCCAGCAAGCCGCCTTTCCTCGCCGTATCCGTGCGGCGGTTGAACCACTCCTCCGCGAGACTCGTCTTTGCGCCTGAGCGTATCCATCAACGACATCGTACGTCTCCCTGGAATGGGCTGAAAACACCCGACTCCGTCCTTCCACTCTACCGCTGAGCTGTTGCTGTGACTGGTCTTAGATGGAACATTTCTCCTCCCCCACATTGCTAGTGCCGCAACTCGGAATTGTCAGGTCACCATAGCAAGGTTTTCACCAGTTTGCCTAGAGCTTACCCAGCTTGCCTTCCAATTTGTGGGCCGTTTTGTCGTGCTGTTCCCCATCGGGCGGCCGGTATAGGTCCAAC
>JAVYAJ010000453.1:0-19137 GCA_032229885.1 Candidatus Anammoximicrobium sp.
AGCCTGGGGCAACGCCCCAGGAGTCAGAGATGATCGCAACCGTGTTGGCCGAAGGCCAACATCAACGTGTCACCGCGGCCCGGATGAATATGGCCTGCGGCCAAAAGAGGCAGGCGCGCGGCGCCATCCCTGGGGCGTTGCCCCAGGCTACGGTGATCGGAGGCCTTCGGCCAAACAGAATCCGCGGTTATCTGCGCCCAACTGCGCAACAGGTGAAACGGTAATAGTTTAAGAAATCGGCCGCGCCAGCGCCGTGCTGTCGCAGCGGTTTTTGCGCAAAACTTTGCCCCGTCTGCCGGAGTAATATCTGTGTCCGCAGCGTCCGCGTGACGCGGCGCCTGCGGCGAACGGATTGTCGAACCTCCGCTGGAGCAGCTCTATGCCTACTTTCCTCCCCAATCACCGCGTACTGCAAGTTCTCGCCGTCGCCGCGATCTGCCTGTCGGTCACCGCGCGAGGCGCCGAAGCTCGGGCTGCCGAAGCTCAGGCTGCGCAACGCCCCGATGCGACTCGGCTGCTGCCGGAAAACACGCTGTTGTTTATCCGCCTGCCGGATGCCGTCGAGACCGTGTCTCTGTTCCAAGAGACGGCGCTCGGCCGGATATCGCAGGATCCGGCGATGAAGCCTTTGATCTCGCAATTGTATGGGGCGGCCACCGAGGCGTTGCGGAACATGGAGGACGAGATCGGCGTTTCGCTGGACGACTTGCTGTCGATTCCGCAGGGCGAGGCGTGCTTTGCCCTGGTCGATTGGCCCGAGGCAGGGATCACGCCGGTGTTCGTGGTGGATGCGGGCGCAAAGCTGCCCGTCGCCGAGCGGTGGTTGGAACGCGTGGGCGGCAAACTCGTCGCCGAAGGCGCGACGCGAAAGGACGAGACGGTCGGCGACACGCGCATCACGGTCTACGGTCCGCTGGGGTCCGCTCCGGGAATGGCGTTTGTCGTGCGCAACGGCGTGGTGTTGGCGACGCAATACGTCGATTTGGCCAAGGGGATGCTGGCGGCGTGGGATGGCGCAAACGGGGCACGGCGTTCGTTGGCGGATAACGCCAAGTTCGCCGGGGTGATGCGCCGCTGTGTCGCGACGGACTCGCGACCGCCGCAGGTCGAGTTCTTCGTCGATCCGATCGGCCTGTTCGCCGCGGCTTCGCGCGACAGTCTGGGCGCCCAGGCCGCGCTGGCCTTGTTCCCGGCGCTGGGGTTGAACGGCATCCGCGGCCTGGGGGGGAATCTGACGTTCGCCACGGACGATTTCGACGTCCTAACCCATCTGCACCTGCTGCTGGACAGCCCTCGCAAAGGCGCGCTCGAACTGGTGGCCCTGCAACACGGCGAGACGCAGCCCGAGGCTTGGGTCTCGGCGGACACCGTCAGTTATGCGACGGTGAACTGGGATTTCGCGAAAACGTACGCGAAGTTCGCCGAACTGTACGACAGCGTGCGCGGACCGGGCGCGCTGGCCGAGTCGTTCGAGCAGGACATGCAACGGCGGCTGAACGTCGATTTTCAGAAAGACCTGATCGGCGCAGCTGCCGGGCGCGTAACCCTGGCCAGCGCCATGGTTCGGCCCGCGCGACTCAACAGCCGCGCCAGCGTGTTGGGGATCAAGCTGAAAGATCCGGCCGCGTTCGCCAAGACGTTGGACACGCTGGTCGGCAACATCCGCCCGCCGCTGGCTCGCGAATCGTTCGGCGGCATTTCCTATTATCGTCTGCCGCCGCGCGAGCCGCCGGCCCAGCCACGCCGCGGACTCCCGATGCGCCAGCCCGATCCGGCCACGGCGATCGTGGACGATTATCTGCTGGTCAGCGACAGTACGGATCTGCTGAAACAGGCGATCGCCACGCGAAACGGCGGCGTCGAGCCGCTGGCGGATCAGCTCGAATTTCGGTTGATCGCCAGTAAAATTCGTCGCCAGGCGGGTGGCGATCGAGCCGGCCTGATCGCCTTTGATCGTCCGGAGGAAACCCTGCGGCTGTGGTACGACGTCATCACGGCCGACACGACGCGCCAGCGGATCTCGCAACGCGCCGAACGGAGCCCGTTGTTGCGCAGCGTCGATGCCGCGTTGCAGAATCACCCGCTGCCCCCGTTCGCCGTCTTGGCCCGCTATCTGGCGCCCAGCGGCAGCCTGCTGACCGACGACGAGTCCGGCCTGCATTACGTGGGCTTTACGCTGCGACGAAAATGAGGCTCGCAGCACCGTGCCGAACGATCGGGCGCAAACGGATTTCCCTGACGTGGGCGCCCGCCCGCGGCCCAACGCCGGCAAAAGACGCGGGAAGAAGACCACGGATCGTATCGAACGCACCGATAGAGGGCGATCGTCATCTCCGTTTCGTTCATCCGTGCCGATCCGTATTATCCGTGGTTCATACGCGCGCACCGTGCGCGTCTGGTGCGAACGGGGACTCGAGCGCCGTCCCGACGCGCCACCCACGGCTCGGCGTGCCGACCACGGGCCCGATGGCCGGCGTGTCACCACCAGACTTCCATCTGGCCGACGATTTCCCGGGCAAGCCTGTCGATCGCGGACTGTTGCGACATGGCGAGCGACTGGCCCGCTTCGGGAAAGAACTGCGAGTCTTGCGCCAGGACGACGGACAGCGGCCCGAGCGGGATGTTGGAACGCTGCATCAGCATCTCGCCGCGGCGGCTGATCCAACGCACCTCGGCGGTCAGCTCGGTCTCGATCGCGCGCGCGTCGTCGTTGCGATTCTCCGCCACCGCGCGCTTGGTCTCCGCGACGATCCGGCCGCTCAGAATGCTGTCCGCATCCCCGCCTGCGACCACCTTGTACGGCGTGCGGGATTCGATCTCCTTGACCACGGCCTCCGTCAGACGCTCGCCCAGATTTCGGCGGAAGCTGTCCGATTCGAATACGGGGACGTGAACGGTGCGGACATCGGACCGAAACAAGGTTGCGTGGCCGACCTGATATGCGGCGCATCCGGGCGCCAGCATCAGGATCACGATGGCCGGCATCGGCAGCCGCGGGCATCCACGATCACGTATCATGGCCTGCTCCCTCAACGTCGCTTCTTGCCCGGATCCGACGTCGGGATCAGCGGTTTGGAATACTGTTCCTTGGGAAACGCATCGACCAGCCATTGGAATCGTTGAGGCGGAACGGCTGGCTTGTCCGTGACCTCCGCCAAGCGGGCTTTGGCCTGTTCGGCGAACGGCGTCTCGGTAAACTCGCGAACCAAGATGTCATAGTAGAATCGGGCCGCCCCGTATTCGCCGCGACGATCGTAATACTGGCCGAGGTTCCATTCGCGTTCGGCCTTTTTGAAGCGGACCTCGGCATAGGCTCGCGTCAGGTATTCCCGCTCGCGCTCGGCCGCCTGCGGAAACTGACGGCGCAGTTGCTTGATCAACTTTTCCGCCTCGTCCAAGGGAACCCCGGAATAATCCGTTCCCTGATAGCTCAACAGCTTGGTCTTGACCCCCAGCAGATGCGCCGCGAACTGATGCTCGCTGGCCGGAAACGTCTTGCGCAGATCGGCGTAGAAATTGTCTGCATCCAAATAACGCTGCTGGGCGAAGTAGGCGTTGGCCGCCGCGAGCGTCGCGTCATCGGCCAGCTTGCCGGTCGGATCGTCGAGCCGAATTCGATCGAACACCCGGACGGCGTTGCCGAACGTGTCGCGCGTGGGACGGGTCTGGTCGGTAAAGTTGAACGACCAGAACGCTTCGGGGGATTTGTTGGACAGATCCAGCCAGAATTGGGCGATCGCAAAACGTCGTGATTCGACGGCGTCCAGGTGCTTCGAGTTCGTGTACTTCTTCAGCAGCCGCTCCCAGCAATCGTTGGCCTTGGGATACATGTCGGCGAAGAAATACGCTTCGCCGGCCATGAACATCGCGTCCTCTTCCAGAGCCGAATCCGGCCAGCGGTCGGCGGCCTCCTGGAATTGTTTGGCTGCTTGGACGAACAGATCCGGCTGTTGATCGCGCTCGGCCTCGAGAGCCTGCTGGTACTGTTGTTCGCCGGCGACGTACAGCTCGCGAGCCTTCTGCGGATCCACGCCTTTGCCGATCAATGTCTTGAACGAACTTTCCAAGTCCTGGGGCAGCCGGTCCAAATCCAACAGATCGCGCTGTGCCGTGCTGCCTTCGTCATTCTGAGCGCCCGTCAGCGACGCGCACCCCGCGCAGCCGAACAACAGGGGCGCGACGAGCCAAAGGACCATCTGGCGCGATGTTCGCATCGTGGACGTCCTTGTCCGATCAAAAGATTATCTCGAAGTCCGCGGCCCAAGCCCCAGGTACGCTTGCATCCGCGGCAGATGTCCGAACACGTTCGCTACGTAGTGATTCAACAAGCCTTGCAGTTCGCCCCGCACGCGCGCATCGGTCGCCTCGCGCGGCAGCGGCGCAGCCGGGTCGGCTAGCCTCCGCAGCATCGCGTGTCCCTCGCGGCTGACGCTCACCACCTGTCGCTGTCCCGGCCGACAGCGCGGACACAGCACGCCGCCGGCGATATGGCCAAACAAGACTCGTCCCTGCTCGCCTTCGACGGGCGCGCCGCAGACGACGCACGCCTCGAGGGTTGGCAGGTATCCGAGCAGCCGGAGCGCGACGACTTGGAAACTCAAAATCGTCTCGGCCACCGGACCGTCGCCGTCCAATGCCAGCAGCGTTTGGTCTGCATGGCGGTACAACTCGGGATGCGGATCGTCTGGTTCCGTCAACTCGCGCAATAATTCGGCGACATAGTAGCCCGCGTACAGACGAGACAAGTCGTAGGCCCCGGCCCGGAAACGCCGCTCCAAGCGAGCTTCCGTCAACAAGTCGAGAACATCGGCCGATTTGTCGATGAACACTATTCGACAGACGGCCAAGAGGTCAATAGCAGAGTCAAAAGGACTTTTAGGACGACGAGCGCCTTTGGCCAAAGCGCCTATCTTTCCGAAGTCTTCGGTAAACAGCGTGACGATGCAGCTTGTTTCGCTGAAGTCCACCACGCGGAGCACGATCGCCGCGGTCTTTTCCGCGCTCATCGCCCGCCCTGCAGGCCGCGGAGATAGCGTTGCTGGCGCGCGAACATCCGTCGCCGCGCAGCCGGGGTCGTGTCGTCGTACCCCGTCAAGTGCAAGACTCCGTGAATCACGTACAGCGACAATTCGTCTGCCAGTGTCGAGCCGTGTTCGACCGCCTGTGCGGCTGCCGTGTCGGCGCTGACGAGCACTTCGCCCTCGAGCCAGCCGGGGCCCGAATCCAGCAGAAAACTCAACACGTCCGTGGCATAGTCATGCTGTAGATAGCGGCGATTCAAGGGACGAATCGCCCGATCGCTGAGCACGGCGACGCTGAGCGTCCCGCGCGTAATCCCCTCGCCGGCGAGCACCGTTTGGGCCGCCGTCCGCAGTCGCTCGGCGTCCACGGCGTGTCGCCGCTGACGATTGGCCAGTTCGATTTCCAGCATGATCGGCGCGCCCGCGGGAGTCAGGCGGTCTGTTGATCGGGATACTTGATTCGTCCGTGATACACGGCGGTCAACGACTTGACAAGGCTCTCTTCGATCAGATTGAGCTCTTGCAGCGTCGCCCCGCAATCCTCGAACTGACCGTCCAGCAGCCGTTTCATGGTGATCTCGTGGACGAGGCTCTCGATCCGCGCCGGCGTAGGTTCGGTCAGCGTCCGACAGGCGCTCTCGGTCGCGTCGGCCAACATCAACACGGCCGCTTCTTTGGTCTGCGGCTTGGGTCCGGGATAGCGAAAGTCGGCCTCTTCCACGCGATCACCCAACCGCGCCTCGGCGACCTTCCGTTCGGCCTGGCGATAGAAATACTCGACCAGCGTCGTGCCGTGGTGCTGCTCGATCAGCTCGATGATGGACTGCGGCAGATGATACTCGCGTCCCAGGTCGATGCCGTCCTTGACATGGGCAATGATCACCAGCGTGCTCATGGCGGGGACCAGCGATTCGTGTTGATTGCCGTCGCAGCCCTGGTTCTCGACGAAATAGGCGGGCTTCAACATCTTGCCGATGTCGTGAAAATAGGCGCCGACACGAACCAGCAACCCGTTCGCCCCAATCCGTTCGGCCGCGCTTTCGGACAGCGCGGCGACGTTGATCGAGTGGTTGTACGTGCCCGGCGCGCGTTGCGCCAACTCTTGCAACAGCGGGTGCGCGGCATCGCCCAGTTCGAGCAGGCTGATGTCCGTTTGCACATCGAACAACCGCTCGGTGAACGGCAGCAAGCCCGTCATGATGAATCCCGACAGAATCACGCACGCGGCATACCACGACGCGCCCGAGACCAGTTTCATGGCGTAGCCGCCCGGGACGTCCGTCAATTCTTCGGCAAATGTCCAACTGTCGGCATACATTCCGCCGAAGGTCTGGTCGGCCAACAGGCCGACGCCGATGACGGCCGCAAACGTGAGCAGCGCACCGTACAGGCCGACATAGATCAGCTTCGTTCGACTGCGGACGCGGTTGAGCATGATCACCGGGCCGCAGACGGTCGCCGAGAGAATCATGAACTCGTACAGCCCCTGTCCCAGCGAGATGGCGATCAACAAGGCCACCACCAGCGATAGGACCAGCGCCACCTCGCGGCGGCTGACGATGGCCAACGTCATGCCAAACAGCACGAGCGGGATGGATTCGGCCCGCCAGGCGTCCCGCGACACCAGCACCGCCGCGGTCACCGTGACGACGACGAGCCCCAGGATCCGAACCAACGCGGGAAAGTCGCCTAACAAGCGCCGGTCGTGGGACGAGATGTAGTACTCGCACAATACGTACAACGCCAGATAGACGCCGATTCGGGCCAGCGAGTACGCCAGCCGCTCGATCCAGGTGGCGTCGGCGCTGTACGCTTGGTGCTCGGCCCGCAGCACTTGCAGGTCCCGCGGCGATAAGGGTTTGCCTTGGGTGGCAATCCGGTCTCCGACCTCGAACGCCCGTTCGGCCGACGTGCCGTGCTGGAAATGAAACGCTTTGCGGGGCACGACGTCGCGGGGCGGAATGTAACCGCTGCGATACGGAAAAGGCCGAGACCATCCGCCGCTGACCGCCCACATGACGAGCGCGGCCATCAGAAACGCCCCTAATCGGCGCCAGACGTCCGGGTTTCGCAGACGCTGCCAACCGCCTTCGGGCCGCCGCCGCGCGGCGGTCAACGTCGCGATGCGAGCGGCGCGAGATCTCATCGAAGTTCCAGAGGACATACCAGTTTGCCGATCGCCGAACAACAGCGACATCCGCCCGTGCGGGCGCGTGCGCGCTGTCCGTTTGCCCCACCGGTGGCGACCGGCGATCACGTTCCTTTCTACTTCGAGTCTCTCGAGTCCCGGTCGTAGGCGCGCACGATTTCTTGGACCAGCCGGTGTCGGACGATGTCGGCTTTGGTCAGGTGCGCGATGCCTACGCCGCCGAGGCGTTTCAAACGGACCAAGGCGTCGTTCAGACCGCTTTGCGTGTGGGAAGGCAAATCGGTCTGGGTAATATCGCCGGATACCACAATTTTCGAGTCTGTGCCCATTCGCGTCAGGAACATCTTCATCTGCGCGATCGTGGTGTTCTGAGCCTCGTCTAAGATGATGAACGACTCGTTCAGCGTGCGCCCCCGCATATACGCCAGCGGCAGGACTTCGATCACCTGCAATTCCATATACTGTCGGATCTGATCGTGGTCGATCATCTCGTGCAGTGCATCGGTCAGCGGACGCAGATAGGGATTGATCTTGGCCTGCAAATCCCCCGGCAAGAATCCCAAATTTTCGCCCGCCTCGACCGCGGGACGCACGAGCACGATCTTGCGCACGCGCCGCAACTTGAGCGATTCGACCGCCATCGCGACCGCTAGATAAGTCTTGCCGCTGCCCGCCGGACCGACCGAGAACACGAGATCATGATCGCGCATCATCTGCACGTATCGAGCTTGACCCGTGGTCCTGGGGCGAATGACGCGCCCCGCTTGAATGACCTCGATCTGAGCCAACTCCGCTGCGCCGTTGCCCGAGTCCAATGCGCGAGACACCTCTTCCACGGTCAATAGACCGGCCCGCTCGGCTCGGCTCTTGAGCCGTTCGAAGATTTGCGTCGCCCGCGTCACCGCCTCTTCTTCGCCGGACACGCGCAACTGCCCATCTCGGTGCGTGACGACAACGCCCAGCTTTTGGCGAATCGACTTCAGGTGCTGGTCCTTTGTCCCCAGTACGGATAAAGCCACCCGAGGCTCGGCCAGCGCAATAGTTGCTTCGTGCATGCAATTTCACGGCGGCGAGTGCGCCGCCGCAACCAACACGGAAATCAACAGTACCCAACAGTAGTATAGCGAACAGCCGGTCAGCCGCATACAGCGGTTGGCGTCCGACCGAGATCCGGCATCGTCGTTAACATGCGTAACCTATTGTGCCGGCTCTAGTTACTATCCTGCATCCGGCCCGAAGAAAAGTGCTCATCCAACCGGGTCCGGCGCGCTGCTCGCGGGTGGATCCACCGCGGCCTCCGGACGCTCGCGTTTCGGCTGGAGCCGTTTTTGTCGGTCGGCCGCGGATTCCTGGGGACCGGCGATCGGTTCGTATTCGAATTCCTTCCATTTCATGGCCCGTCGAAACGGCTCGACCCGCAGCACGACATGGCCGTTCTGGAACAGGCGGACCGAACCGGTCGATTGGCTGACCACCACCGCAACGGCCGCCGTCGTCCGGCTGATGGCCGCCGCCGCCCAGTGGCGGGCGCCGAGCCCCTTGGACAAGGTCACATCGGCGTGCAGCGCATCGACCAACTGGCACGCGCGCTCGGCGATTCCCTCGGCGTTGACGATGAACGCCCCGTCCAACGCGGCGATCTCCTTGATCGCCTCGCGCACACGGGGATCCTCGAGGTCGCGTTCCTTGCGGCTGTACCCTTTCACGGGGTCGAACCCCGCGGGCTGGCAGCGGGTCAAAACACGACGCGTATCGCCCACCACGAACATCGTTCCCACGGGGTTGCCTTCGCGGCCTTCGCGGCCGATATCCACCGCCAGATCGAGGACCATTTTCAGGGTCTCGAGCGGAACGCTGGTCTCGAGCCGTCGCAGGTCGCGGGCGGTCAGTCGGCCCAGATGCTCTTCCATTTGCAGCAAACTGACCGAGTCCAACTGGCCCGGGGCAAATCCGCTGTAGATGACGATCACCCGCGCGCCGGGCTCGATCAGCTCGCGTCCGACGCTCTCCAACAGCGAGTGCGTCAGCTTTTCCATGACCGGCGCGTCTTCCATGTTCAGGACGAGCGTCGTGAGCCCCGCTTCTTTGGCGCCGGCCAACTCTTCGGCCAAATCGGCGACCACCAAGACCTTGTGCTCGCCGATCCGCTCTTTGATTTGAACCCAATCGCTCGGGCCGTCCAGGACCAACAAGACGGCGTCGGCGCCGGTTGCCGTGCACAGTTGCAGGGCCGTCTCGAGGATCGTCGCAAATTGCGGGGTAAACTTCTGGAACTTCATTCTGGCGCCAATAGACGGCCGCCAAAGGACGCGGCGAACAGGGAAACAGGGGGCGGGCATGACGCAAATCGAACGCCGGATATCCTACGTGCTGGCAGCGGAATCGGCAAGACGAAAGTCTATCCCGTCCAACCGTTTGCGCCCTGCGCGCAGCCGGTCGAAGATCCGCGCGCCGCGATCCGCTCCGTACACGCCCGACTCGGTGGATTCGGCTTTCAAAGGGCCGGGACAAACGCGTCACCGCGGTCTCCACGCCGCCGGAATCCCGCACGGGCAGCCGCAGAGGGCCGCCTTGGCCCGTTGAAAACTCGGCCTTGCTCCAGGTCACGTTTTTTCCGGTTTTTGTCGTGCCTCGGAGAGAGCCTGCAGGGCGCGGCGGTCAGGCTGACACGCCCAGCGCGATGGCGATGGGCGCGACGAGATGGCGTCAGACACTGGATGAGCGGAACGACTGGCGGCAAGGCCGCGCAAAACTGACCACGAGCAACCCACCCGAAACGAAATCGGCGGCATCCAGACGTACGGCCGCCGGGTCACCGTACGGCCGCCTCGTGATTTGACAGAAAACCCAATCTTCGCGACCGGCATCAGCCACACACACAGCCGGACGTAGCTTCGAGTGCGAAAGATCTGAAAACGGAAACGGAACCAGGACTATTTCCCCGGCTGTAGGTGTGACCACGCCGCATCCTCCTCCTGGCGGAGCCAATCCACGGCCAAGGCTGGCTCTGCCAACAGTGCGGCCTCGCCTGGCGCCACAGCCGGCTCGTCCAACACCGTTACCAGCGCCCGGCGGGGCCCGGGAATATCGACCTCACCAAGCAACTGGACCCGACCGGCGGAATCGACAACCGCCTCAACCGTTTGAATCATGGGACACCTCCACGAGTATTCTACTCAGAAGCGATGGCTCGGTCAGGTGCAGAGACACTCCCGACCTTCCCGACGAGGCTATTTTCGAGTCGCCGGCTTTGTTTGTACTCGATCGGCTTGGCGACAAGTTGTTGATTTCCATCTGGTAATGTACATCGTTGGCCGGGTCAAAATACGCAGTGATCGGACCACCGTCGAGTTTCTGCGGCTTGGACACGGAATTGCAGTTGAACTCGTACTGCCCAATCTCGATTCCATCGACTTCGCATTTGACGACGGACCTCGGCATGGAATCTCGTTCCTCGCCTCCTCACACGCTCCAGACTACGCTGCCGTAGGCGTCGTGCATTGTCCACGACGAAGACGCTTTGGCATGTTTGTACTCAACTCGCCACATGTCGTCGCCCTTCTTCGCCGAACGCCCGCGATCACGCGGCGGCGACGAAAACGTCACCACTCTGAATCCGCGGACCATCGCCCCGCGCGTGCCTCGCTTTGTTCGTGGCCGCAGGGCTCTCCGCTCGATCAACGTTCAACGATATCAGCAGCCTTGAGCGGGGCTTGGCCGGGGCCACGCACTCACAGTATCCGAACTTCGTCGTCCACGACAGTGAATACGCAACGGTAGGGGAAACCAGTCTGGTCTTGAACAGTGCCTGCTGTAGCTCGAACTCGAATTCGGCGCTCTCCGGTGCGATCGAGCAAGCCAAGGGTTGCAGGACGATCCGTTCTGTACACGCCAGGAACGCTCGACACCAAGCGGCCGCACCCTGCGACGATCTCGCGAGTATGGAGGCGTAGATCCCGTCAACGTCGCTTTCAGCAGGCTCGACGATAACGAGTCGATAGGTCATGCGTCGCTCGTGATGCCGCGGCGACGACGGAACTCCACATCAAAAACGGACAACGGTCGCATCCGCCCTGCGTCCATCGCGTCGAGTGACTCTCGAATAGCCGCAACATCTTCCTCGTATTCGGCCACCGACGGATTCTGCAGTCGCCAGGCTTCAAACAGTTGCCGCCACGTCACTTCGGATTCCGCGCCCGACACGAGCGAAATCGCAAAGTCGTGGAATCGATCGAGTTCTTCCATCGTGACATTCATGCGCGTATCCCGCTGCGGCATTGTACCCGCCGATTCCCATGGTCAACCGGCCCAGACAGACGGCGAGTGCGCGCTCCAGCCCGAGTCACGAACGTTATGGTTAACCGGGCTGCGGCCAACCAAAATTGACTTCAGAGCCCGCGCGACCTGCGGCTCCGGTTGAACCGATTGTTATCCGACGTCAGTCCATGCCAAGATCTTCGATGAACCGAGCAGTTGGGACAACCTTTGACTGGTGCACGCCAAGCGTGTCAGCGACGATTGGTTTTAGTTCGTCAAGGATTTCATCAAGCGACCGAAGGTGCAATCGTTTGGTGGCGACGGTCATACCGGAAATGCGTTGTGCTATTGCACCGAACGTTGTGAGGCCATCGGGCGGATTTACGCGAAAAGGGACAGTTAGAAAGTGAAGAACAATCGTGATGATCGCCGCGAGCGCAAGAGTCAATGGTAGGATGGCAAGATCCATTAACGCAGCAAAAACGATGGCCGATATGATTGCCGCGAGGACGAGGAAAAGGAGTAGTGTTCGCATCGCTGGCGGGCGTCGCAAACCAGGTGGAGCGGAGCCAAGAAGATCGCCAAGATGTCTCCATAGCCGTTGGCGCTCCGTTCGAGTGAGTGCATCAATGATCTGGGTGTCGGTGCGAATGCGAAGTTGGTCGTCGTTTGTGATTTGGCGGACGCAGGAACGCAGTCGCAGGAACGATGACAATGTGGGACAAGTCGCCGCGTGGGCGGCGTCGATTCGCGATTGAATCAACGCAACGAGATCGCCGACGGAGCGCACATGCTCTGCCTCCGAATCCTGGATGGATATGCCGAAGTGGTCTTCGACGTCCATTACGAGTTCGATAGCATCAAGTCCCATGATTCAGTCGGATAACGTCGGCCGTAACCGGGCGGCCGGTGACGGGTTTGCCGTCAGGATCGACGCTGTCGGCCGTTTCGGTTAACGGCCTTGTTTGTGCGCCCCCGCTTGCCCTCGGAACCGATCGGTGGCCACATAATACCGTACCGACCAGGTCACCATCCCGCGCGGGTCGCCTACGGGATTATCCAGCCTTCAGCGACGTTTCGCAATCAGGTGCGCCTGGTTTGCCGCCGGAGCCGCATGGCCTGCCAGCCGCACAGGCATCCATCGAGACCGCGAATGATTCGGCTCAGTGGGCGGCGCGAGTTGGCCTACCAGCGGAACACGCCCCAGGTACGTCCCCCAACGACGACCCCTTGTTCACTCCCTGTTGATTCTCACAGAGGCACGGAGCCACGGAGAAGAAGTTACAACTCGCCGTAGACGAGACGGTCCAGTTGGTGCGCCGTTTTCAGCACACCAGGTCCGAGGTTCTGGTGCAAAGTGCAAATGGACTGCACTATCGACGATTAACGTTCCGATGCATCCTCGTATATCTCCGTGTCTCGGCGGCTCCCTGAGAAATTCCGTGTGGAGCGAACGTTACGGATCAATCGGCGGGGACGGGGCGATTTTCCATACCGCTGGACGCAACCGCCGCTCGATTGCATCCGATTGTTCGTCGGGCTTGGTGGCGAGGTCGATTGGATTGTCGCTCCTCGGCCCGCGAGTAGACGAACGCGGCTGGACGCCGTGCCGCGCCGCCACGGCGGACGGCGCGGGAGCGTTGGTTCGCGGCGGCGTCAGCCGACCAATCGCCGCACGGCGGGGGCGTGTCCGGCCTGGCCGAATTGGATCATTCGCTGTTTGCAGATTTCTTGCATGGCCGCCCGCGCAGGCTTGAGATAATCGCGCGGATCAAACTTCTCGGGCGTCTCCCACAGCACCTGGCGGATCGCGGCGGTGATCGCCATCCGATTGTCCGTGTCCACGTTCACCTTGCGCACGCCGTGCTTGATCCCCCGCTGGATCTCCTCGACCGGGACGCCCCAGGTCTGCTTCATCTTGCCGCCGTACTTGTTGATCAGATCCTGCAACTCTTGCGGCACCGACGAGCTGCCGTGCATGACCAGATGCGTGTTGGGGATCCGCTTGTGGATCTTTTCGATCTGCGCCATCGCCAGCACTTCGCCGTCCGGCTTGCGGGTGAACTTGTACGCGCCGTGGCTGGTTCCGATGGCGACAGCCAAGGCATCGACATGGGTCTCTTCGACGAACCGGGCGGCTTCGTCCGGCGAAGTCAGCAATTGGTCGTGGCTCAGTTGGCCCTCGAATCCGTGGCCGTCTTCTTTCTCGCCCATCCCCGTTTCCAGCGACCCCAGACAACCCAGCTCGCCCTCGACGGACACCCCCCGCGCGTGCGCGATCCGGACGACCTCGGACGTGACGCGAACGTTGTAGGCGTAATCGGACGGGGTCTTGCCGTCTTCCTGCAAGGAACCGTCCATCATCACGGACGTGAACCCGTTGTCGATCGCGCTGACGCACGTCTGAACGCTGTTGCCGTGGTCCTGGTGCATCACGATCGGGATCTCGGGGTACAGTTCAGCCGCCGCCAGCATCAGGTGCCGCAGATAAGCGTCCTGGGAATAGGAGCGCGCGCCGCGCGACGCCTGAACGATCACCGGAGAATCGGTCTCCCGGGCCGCCTCCATGATGGCCTGGATCTGTTCCATATTGTTGACGTTCAGAGCGGCAACTCCGTAACCGTTTTCCGCGGCGTGGTCCAATAGCGTCCGCAATGGGATCAAAGGCATGGCGAAAGACTCCTCGTGCAAAGGCTTTAACGTAGTTTCGAAATCGGGCGAACAGCAGCCGTCTCGGGGGCTCCTTCGCTGCTGTTCGGCATGCGCAGTCGCCGGAAGGCGAGCCGGGGCGAGGGGGCGGCGCGGTCGAGGGCAGCTACCGACCGTTTATGGTAGACTATGGCGGTTGGGTCGCAACAGGGGTCTGAGCCTGCAGCGGGCTGAATAGATCGTCGAATTGGGTTTGAGCGACGCGAAAGAGGGCCAGCCTGCCCGCCGAGGGCGAGGCGTCTGAAAAACTACCCACCATCGCTTCTCCCCAGCCGCCCTGACCGCCTTGGGCCAACAGGATCAGAACCTGGCCGGGCCCCAACGTCGCGGCGGTCCGCAACCTGTCGTAGCGAACCGAGTCGCGAGCCGCGTCGAGCCGGAACAAGCCGTCCTGTCCGACCCACCGTTGATGAACCGGGCCGTGCTGAATCTCCGGGACCAGTTCCAGTTCGACCTGCCCGTCGCCCTTCGGACTGGGCGTGAGGCTCACGTAGCACTGGGCGTCGGCGTACTTGTCGGGCGGCGCGGCGTCTGCGCCGGCGTCCTCCGCGGCCTTTCGAGCCGGGGGCACGGTCAGCGCGGCGCATTTCGAGGCCACCGGAATCGAGCGGCGCTGGTTCGCGCGGCACTGAATCCGCCGCTCGGTCGCCACATCGCTGAGGACGGCAGTCTGCGCGGATTCATCCAACTGCAAACGCTGGCGTTGGCTGGCCAGTTGATCCGTCAGCCACGCCGGCAACTGACTGCCGACGACTCCGCACCGCAACCCATGCCGCGCCAGCGCTTGCCGCGTCTCGAGCGGGATCTGCTGCTCGTCGGCGCCCAGCCACAGGTCGGAGATCTGCGTCGGCGGCAGGCCGTCGAGATCCAGCAAGGCGACTTCGACGATCACGCTGTCCGGCGACATCCGGGCCATTTGCAACAAGGACTTGCCCGCCGATCCCGTGGTCAACGGCGAGCAGCCAATGGCGGCGGCAACCGCGCCGAAACTCAACAGAATCAATCGGCGATCCATCGCGCGCATAACGACCAATACGAAAAGACGGACTCGAGAGACCAGACCAGGCATCCAACCGTAAACTCGCCGTGGGATACGGCACACCGGACACGTTGCCAGGCGCCGAAACGCGTTCCGCTGCCTCGATCGGCCTGCCGCGCCTCGTTGCGCCGCAATACTAGCCGGACCGTCGGCCTAACGTCAAGACAATCGCCCCCGCAGTCCGCGTCCGCATCTGGCCGACAGCGCGTGGCCGCTGTCATCACCAGGGCCACTCGGCGTCGTCGCGCGCACGTACGCCGCAGACATGCCGCGCCATTTCCGCCCTGCGCCGATGTACGTCCGGCTCACCTCGCGGACTAGGCGCCGCGGCGTTAACATAGCTGGCAGACAAGATCCCGATCCGCCAAACGCGTTCGTCGCCCCGGCGCC
This sequence comes from Candidatus Anammoximicrobium sp., assembly GCA_032229885.1. Taxonomy (GTDB): domain Bacteria; phylum Planctomycetota; class Planctomycetia; order Pirellulales; family Pirellulaceae; genus Anammoximicrobium. The sequence goes on from JAVYAJ010000453.1 coordinate 15,566, forward strand.
AGCACACACCCCGAGCAACCATCTTCGCAGGTTGCCGGGACTGCTCGTAGGTCAAACGCGCGTTTCGGTAGAGGTCTTTCGGGATGGCCTACAGACGCGGTGGTTCGCGTCGCGGGGGTTTGCGCTCGGTCGGGCCGCGCATGCCATCGCCGCCCATCCCGCCGTGGCCGCCGCTACCGCCGCGATTCGGGTTCAAATCGACGGTGTCTTCGGTCCAGGCCCAATTCAGCGGAACCTCCAGTTCGTACTTGGCGAGCAGTTCCCAAGGAGTGCCCGGATGGTACTGGATGACCCGCTCGAGGTACTCGTTGGCCTTGGCGGCGGCGCCGGCCATATTGCCATCCAACGCTGTCTCGCGAGACGGCACGAGAACCCAGGTGTTGCTGTTCCCATTCTTGAACGCCATCCCGCGTTTGAGCGCGGCCAGCATGGCGTTATACGTCTGGACGCGGACCAGCGAGGCCAGGACGCGCCCCATCGCCAAATCGTATCCTGCCTGCCATCGAGGCGTCGTCTCGCGTGGTCGGTCGGCTTCGCCTTCTTTCAGGATGTTGTACAGATCGACGAGCGCCGATTCCGCCTTGGCCGGCAGTTTCTGCGCCTCGTTCAGCCGCGCCGACAGTTCGGCGTCGCTCCGTCTGACGAACCGCACCGTCGGTTCACCCAGCGTCTGGACCCAGGATTTCTTGGCGGCCATCAGCAGCGCCGCCCGCGCTCGATTGGCGTCCGCGCGGCGCAGGTATTCGTCGGCCGGGACGTAATCCGGACGGTAGCGGCGCATGATCTGCGGGTCGAAAAAGTGCTTCAGATGGGCTGTCAAAACCTCGGTCTCTTCGCGCGACACCTCGCGATTGACATTGCGGTTGGGATGAACGGAAAAGTAGATCCCGCCCGTCTCGTAGCACAGACGCGTCAGCGCGAACGGACCGAAGCCAGAATCCATCGGATCCGGGCTGCGCTCGTCGTACGCTCCGAATCCCAGCTTGATCCGCTCGGGAAACAGCGTCTCGGGGCCCTGGTCCACGCGGCCCCACTGGGGCGTCTGGTCGTATTGTGGATCGGGATCGACCCATTTGACGAACGTCTCTTCCTGGCCGAACGGCGCCGGGACCCCGACGACGTAGGCCGGAATGGCAAAGCGGCGACAGATCGAGATCGTCGTGTCGAGCCCCTCTAAATCGTCCCCGCGCTCGTCCGTAAAGGCGATCAGCAGCACGTTCCGCTCGGGTTCGTTTTTGACCGGATCGCGCGTCCGGAACGACTTGTAACGGTCCGCCGCGAGATAGAACGCCGAGAAAATCTTTTCGATCCCGGAATTGTCTTCGGGAATGCGGGCAATTGCCGACTTGATCTCGGTCAGAACGTCGGTCGGCTGCTTGGTCATCACCTCGACGCTCTGCCCAAATGCCATGACCGCGGTCAACAGAGGCTTGTCTTCGTGCTTGGCAAATGCCGGGTTTCCGGCCGCTTCGATCACGCCCAGCTCTTCGTAAATCCGCTCGAATCGCTCGTTGATGGCCGCTCGCTCGCGAGATAGGCTGGGCGACTGGTCGAACAGCCAGACGACCAGCGTCTTCCGCTCTTCCAACGACCGTAAAATCTCTTGCGTCAGCCGATCGATCGCGCCGGCGGCGCCCGTAACGCCCTCGCCCGCAGCCCCTTTGACCGTCAGATTCTTGTTGAAGTTCAGCCCCGTCGCCACGGAAACCTCGAGATTGACGTCGAGTTGCCCTGTTGGCTGAACGTCCATCTCCGTGGGACTGGGGACCACGGACACGTCGGAGACGATCTGCGCCATCGACATGGCCACCTCGGTGTCGCCGACACTGTTGGCCCCGATGTTCTCGACGACCAGCGGGCTGTCCGCAAAATCCTTCGGGAGCATCAAGTCTGCTTCTTCGAACTCTTCTTTGGTCGGCGCGGCGATGGTCAGAGACACGTTGGGGTTGGTCAACACGAGCGGCACGAGTCCCAACACGATCAGCAACATCATGTGGACCAGCAGGCTGGCGAAAAAGGCCGACGAATCACCGTCGAACGGGGTCTCTTCCTCGCCCGTTTTCTCTTGCCACCATCGTTGCAGGCTGTTGAGCCAATCCACGATCTCGACTCCTTGCAGGAACGCGCGAAAATGTTGGGTCAGCGACCGCGTCAAGCACGCCCGGCCGCATAATCCCAGCCGCGGATCCACTACCCGCTAGTCTTTCGGCGCCTATGATTATTCGCGTAGGCCGTGTCTTCTATTTCATAAACGCCAGAACGGGTCGATTGTACCCATCCAGGCCGCCGGTCAAAACGGCGCTGTCGCGAATTCAGACGGCGTCCGACCAGCCTTCCCTGCCCGCGGTCGCATCAGTCTCGTGACGACGACCGGGCCCGACAGACCAAGCCGGCATACCTCAAGCCGGCACACCATAGAATGCCGCAAAGATGAAACGAAATCAACTTGGCCGAACAGGTCTTGAGGTCAGCCAGATCGGTTATGGCAGCATGGGTTTGCGGGGGCCCAAGACCTGGGGCGTGCGAGTCGTGAACGAAGACGACGCGGGTCGATTCCTCAACGAAGTGCTTGACGCGGGGATCAATTTCGTCGATACGGCGCCGGATTATGGCCTGAGCGAGGAGCGCATCGGCCGTCATATCGGCTCGAGACGCCGCGAGTTCCATCTGGCGACCAAATGCGGATGCGATTACGTCCAGCACGACGATCGCCTCGAACTGCGGCACGTGTGGACAAAGGCCGTGATCGAGCGGAATCTCGAAACCAGCCTGCGTCGGCTACAGACCGACCATCTCGATATCCTCCAGTTTCACGGGGGCGATGCGCGAACCCTCGAGCGGCAGGGGCTGATCGAGTTGCTGGTCCGCTTTCGCGAACAGGGGATGATCCGGTTCCTCGGCGTGTCGAGTTCACTGCCCGATCTGCCCGATCTGATCGCGCTGGGCGTGTTCGACACGTTTCAGCTCCCCTATTCGTGCCTGGCGCCGGAACATGACGCTTGGATTACGCAAGCCGCCGCCACCGGAGCGGGCATCATCATTCGCGGCGGGATCGCGCACGGCGGCCCCGAGGCCGCGATCCAGCGGCCAGCGTTGAACGATGTCTGGACGCGGGCAGGGCTCGACGAGCTCCGACCGCCGGAGATGAGTCGCGCGCAACTGATTTTGCGGTTTACCTTGTCTCATCCGCACTGCGACACCACGATCGTCGGCACGTGCAACTCCGCCCATCTGGCCGAGAATCTGGCGGCGGCGGCCGCCGGCCCGTTGCCGGCCGAGCTCTACGCGGCGATTCGTTCGCGCGTGGCCGACGCGCTGCAGGCCGACGGCTGAACCGCGTTCACGGACAGCGCGTCGCGCGCACGGTGTGCACGATACGGACTGCGGCCCTAACGCGGGCCAGTGCCAGCAACCCAAAAGTGTACTGTACAGACCAGTGTACAAGATGCGCGCGTGATACGAACTAAGACTTCAACGGCCAATAGCACGCGGTCGGGCAGCCCCGTTGGGACGCTGAATCTGTTGGCCGAAGGCCTCCGATCACCGTAGCCTGGGGCAACGCCCCAGGACTG
>JAVYAJ010000454.1:0-1783 GCA_032229885.1 Candidatus Anammoximicrobium sp.
AGTGCCCGCAACCCAGGAATCTGTTTGGCCGAAGGCCTCCGATCACCGTAGCCTGGGGCAACGCCCCAGGGCTGACGCCGCGCGTGCCCCTTTTGGCAGAAGGCCATATTCATCCGGGCCGCGGTGACACGTTGATGTTGGCCTTCGGCCAACACGGTTGTTATGATCTCCGACTCCTGGGGCGTTGCCCCAGGCTACGTTGGTGATGGCCTTCGGCCAACGCGCTTCCTGTCGTCTGTGCTGCGCAACAGCCCTGCAAAGCCAATTCCGTCTAAACTCGGCAGTCTCCGGCTTTTTGGCCGCGCCAGGCGCAGATTCGGTTGCGGAGCGGACCGGCCAGAGTCCGGCGCCCCGTCCTCTCTGCATTCGAAACGCACGGGCGTCCTCTGCGCACGCCAAGCGGCTATGGCGCCTGAACCGACTCGCCGCCGGCCATGCTGCCGAGCGATCCCCACACGCCGTACAGCGACGGGCCAGAGTAATCTTGTGGACGACTGGCGTCGGCCAAAGGCGGAAAGCCGGGCGGCAGCGCGGTGGCGGTCCGCGTCGGATCACCGGCGTCGATCGACCCGCTAATGAACTTTACGGCGCCGTCCAGAAACGCGACGTTCGCGCCGCCCGGGTGCCGGCTGCTGGCAGTCGTCATCAGCCAATCTTCGTTGTGCGCGTTGGCGCAACTGGGCCCGTTTGGCGGAAGCATCGGCAGCCATTGCGTATAGATCGAGGCGCACATCCAGCGCGAGCCGATCTGGGTGTGGGCAAGCGTATCGATCGTCCCCGTGAACATGCCATCTGCGCCGGCTCGCTGTAGACATAACGAGGGCGGCGCACTGTTGGACGCGCCGACGCCGGTCGCTGTCCCCTCGGTGACTTTGCGGCTGTTGTAAACGCCGATACACACCTCGGCAATCGCCATCGTGTTGCTCGTCCCGTCGCTGACGATCGACATATTGACGGGTTTCTTGTCGCCGCGACAGAACGGACCGCGGCCTTCGTACCAATCCCAGTTCAACCACTGATCGCCGCGATTACAGTGGTAGCTTCCGGGTGACGAATTGGCGTTGAATGCAGCCAAGACCGCGGCATTTCCCGCATCCGACGGGCAGATGAACGTATTGATCAAGGGCTTTAGCGCCGGGTGGGTGTTAGCTTGTGGCCATCCCACCCCAAAAACCGCCACCCCATTGGCGTCTTTGGCCGCCAGTTCATCCCACAGCGGTCCCTGTTCGACGAATGGCAGCAGCGCGGTCAGGTACGACCAACGATACCACTGGTTTCCGTATTGTTGGAAGACCGGATCGTAGCAGGCAGCCGGGAGACGCTTGTACGTATCGTGGAAATTATGCACTCCAATCGCCAACTGCTTCAGATTGTTGACGCATTGCGCTCGGCGAGCAGCCTCGCGCGCGGCCTGGATGGCCGGCAAGAGCAAGGCCACCAGGATCCCGATGATCGCGATGACCACCAGCAGTTCGACCAGCGTGAACGCGGATCGCAAAGCGGGCGTCTGGCAAGTACGTCGCGAGTTGTCGGAAAATAAATGGACCGCCCAACCTGTCTGACTTGGATGTCGCATCGGTGAACCTCCGATGAAGAAGTGGGAAAACGAAATTAAAAGCTACAAAAGACGTCTAGATTATCGGATTTTCTCGTGCGTATTGCAACCAATGTTTTTCACCTTGGACTACTAACGCGGGCTGTCGCCCGCAACCCAAGAATCTGTTTGGCCGAAGGCCTCCGCTCACCGTAGCCTGGGGCAACGCCCCAGGGCTGACGCCGCGCG
>JAVYAJ010000455.1:0-21557 GCA_032229885.1 Candidatus Anammoximicrobium sp.
ACCGTGTTGGCCGAAGGCCAACATCAACGTGTCACCGCGGCCCGGATGAATATGGCCTTCGGCCAACAGAGGCACACGCGCGGCGCCAGCCCTGGGGCGTTGCCCCAGGCTACGGTGATCGAGGCCTTCGGCCAAACAGAATCAGCGAAGTGTCGGCGAAACGCATATTTCATGACTGTGGCGCAACCTCGTAATTCTTGGGTGTGCAAACAACTCTGTACCCTCTGTGCCCTCTGTGGCTGTAACGCAACGATTTTCGCGGGCCGTCAAAACGCTGCACGTGTTCTTTCGGTGGCTGGACGGTGATCGGTGATGCCTGCGCTCAAACGCGCAACAGCCGAACCGAGAATAGTTTAAGAAATTGACCGCGCCGGGCTGGCCGCGGTCTCCCGAGTGCGGAAATCCCGCACGCTGGCAAATGCGACAACCTGGAAAAGAGCAGTTGGCCAACCCACGCGTTTTGGCAGCGTTTTTCCGTTCGGGTCGAACGTCGCCGTTCTCATGGAATCGGAGGCCACGGACGCGCCATCGGCCGCGACACAGCGCGGCCCGCCGCAGATTCAGAATCCCCGTCAGCGCGTGGATCTGATACGATACCGCCATGAGCAATGATTCGACGCAGCAGCAGAATCTGGGCCAGCAGCAGCGAGCGTGCCAGTTGAGCTTGCACAGCACCCAGCCGCCGGGGCAAGCGCCGGGATACGAGATCCAACGGCGTCTGGGCGACGGGGCGTACGGCGAGGTCTGGCTGGCGACCGATCGCACGACCGGGCGGCAAGTTGCGATCAAGTTCTACCTTCATCGCGGGGGGCTGGATTGGACGCTGTTGGCGCGCGAAGTCGAGAAACTGGCGTTTCTATCGGCCGACCGTTATGTCGTGCAACTGTTGGACGTCGGCTGGGATGCAGAACCGCCGTTCTATGTGATGGAGTACATGGAACATGGTTCGCTGGACGAGGTGTTGAACCAGCGCGGCGCGTTGCCGCCGGCCGAAGCCGTGGCCTTATTCCGCGAGGTGGTCATCGGCCTGACACATACGCACGGCAAGGGCGTTCTGCACTGTGATCTGAAGCCGGCAAACATCCTCTTGGATCAGGATCAGCGTCCTCGGCTCGCGGATTTTGGCCAGTCGCGGTTGTCCTACGAGCAGACGCCCGCACTCGGCACGCTGTTCTACATGGCCCCCGAGCAAGCGGATCTGAACGCCGTCCCGGATGCCCGCTGGGACGTCTACGCGCTGGGCGCAATCCTGCATTGCCTGTTGACCGGCCAGCCGCCGCATCGGCACGACGACGCCGTGCGATACGTCGATCAGGGCAAAGATCTCGTCGAGCGGCTGGCCTGCTATCGCGATCTGTTGGCGGCGTCGCCGCGATCGGGCGAGCACCGTTATGTGCCGGGCGTGGATCGGGCGTTGGCCGAGCTGGTCGATCGCTGTCTGGCCATCGATCCGGCGGAACGCTACGCCAATGCCCAGGCCGTCTTGGGGGCGTTGGAGGCTCGCGAGCGCACGCGCCGGCGGCGTCCGTTGTTGATTCTGGGCGCGATCGGCCCCGTGCTGCTGTTGCTGGTCATGACGTTCTTCTCGTGGCGGGCGTTTGCCGCCGCTGTGGGGCGATCCGAACAGATGGTCCGCGACCAGGCGCACCGCACCAACCAGTTCGCGGCCAAGTTCATCGCCAAGAGCGTGCAGGCCGAGTTGGCGGACTATTTCACGCTGCTCGAGCAAGAGGCCGACTCGCCCGAGTTGCTGGCCGATTTCCAGGCGGCCGCGGCCAGCGACATTTTGCGTCAGATCAACGACGCGGCCACGTCCGACGGCCGGTTGGGCGAGCTGCGCGCCCGGTTGTTGAACGAGCCGGGCCGCATACAGCTTCAGACCTGGCTCGACGGGCGACTGCGCGAGCTGATGCACGCCGGCGGGCCGCCCGTCTCGAAGTTGGCCAGCATCTTTGCGACCGACGCGATGGGCACGTGGCTGGCCGGAGCGTACGCCGCCGAGGTTCCGGCCGTGCCGATCGGCGAAAACTTTGGCTGGCGGACCTATTTTCGCGGCGACCATCCGCGGGCGGAGGTCGATCCGGCTGGCGCGCCGCCGCACATCGCGGCCACGCACCTGTCGGCGGCGTTCAAGAGCAGCGCAACCGGCACGTGGAAAATTGCCGTGTCGACGCCCGTGTACGATCGTTCGCCAGACCGCCCGCGGTTCCTGGGCATTCTGGCGATCACGTTCGACATCGGCGATTTCGCGATCTTCCGCAGCCGCGAGGCAAGCGCGGACTATTTCGCCGTCTTGATCGATAATCGGCCCGGTGACCGGCAGGGGGCCATTCTTCAGCATCCACTGTTCCAGGACCAGCCGCCGGCCCAGGATTTTCGCATCCCCCCGGCCCAGTTGGCTCGTTTGCGGAGCGAGCCGGTGTACGATTTCCGCGATCCGCTGGCGACGGCGGCGGGCGGACAGGAGTACCAGGGCGAGTGGATCGCCGCGACGGAACCGGTGGCTTTGCCTCGGCGAAACCAGCAGGCGAGCAGGCCGCGGCACGATACCGACCTGCTCGTGCTCGTCCAGATCAATGCGGCGACGGCGATGGCGCCGGTCCAGCAGTTGGGGCGCCGCCTGGCCCGCGACGCACGGGTCGCGTTGGGCGTGGTCGTGGCGGTCGTGATCGCGCTCTGGGCCATCGTGTACCGCATTTCCCACGAACGAAGCGACCCGTGGCCTCAGAAGTTGCGTGTCCCGTTAGATCCCACGCCGCCGCACAATCTGCCCACGCTCGCCGCCGTCCCGCGACGCGGCGTCGATTTGGACAGGACGTAGCGAAAACGGTTGATTGGGGATCGTAGAGAAGTAGGACATTGCCGAGGGACACGCTGCGTCGCGCGCACGCGGTTGAGGCCACAACGGAGCGCAGCCCTCCAGCGTGGCGGGCACTGGCCCGCGTTAGGCCGCAGTTGTTTGCGGCGCTGGGATCCACCCTTCGTGCGGTCGTTCGCGCTGTGCACGACGACGGCTCGGGCTAGGCTGCGAGCGATCCAGCTCGGCAGCCCACGATTTGTGAGGCGCGCCGCCGGGTGTCAACGACGTGTCGCCGACTTGTCAATCGGCGCACCGCATCCGACGATCAGGCCTGGGTTCAATACTTTTGCACGGCCTTCTGAGCGCAATCCTTGCCCAGCTCGAGGCCTTTCTGCGTGCAGCCCTTTTGGACGACCGGATCGCAGCAGGCTGCGGGCTCGCAGCACCCTAGGGCTCGCAGTTTCAGCAGCGGGCGGCAGGGCAACGCCAGCGGCGCGCAGCTCTTCTGGCACACCGGGCCGCAATCCTTCTGCACGGGGCCGCACTTCTGTACCGGACCGCACTTCTGCACGGGACCGCACGCCGGCTCGCAGCACGGGTTGCCGCAGGCCGCCCACAGCCGCGGACGGCATCGCAGAGCCAGGGGTTCGCAGCTCTTCTGGCAGACCGGGCCGCAGTCTTTTTGGATCGGGCCGCATTTCTGCACGGGGCCCAACTTCTGGACGGGGCCACAGGCCGGCTCGCAACACAGGTTTTCCCACACTCGCAGCCTGGGCCGACATCGCAGTCCCAGCGGCTCGCAGCTCTTCTGACAAACTGGGCCGCAGTCTTTCTGAATCGGTCCGCATTTCTGGGCAGGCCCCCATTTCTGGGCGACCCCACCCTTCTGATACGGCGCGTCGTGCTGCCAAATGCCGTCGGCGTCGGTGGGCGCCGGCGCATCAACCGGCGCAGGCGTCTCGACCGCCGTCTCTTCGCCGATCAAGCGAAACGGGCCGAATGCCAGCGCATCCACTCCGCCGAAACAGACCAGCCAGCTCAGCAGCGCCACGGGGGCGACAACGCGATACTTCATCTCGCAACTCCTGAAAAAACCGGGAACTGAACGTTGAACACGGCAGAACTGATCTGGGCACACCACAGCCGCCGTAACCGGACCGCCAGTCGTGATCCCTCGATTCAGCCACCCGGGCGGCTGTGACGCTGACATCCGGCTGAGCACCCTCCGTGTTAACACTTACGTCACCTATCGGCCCGAAGAGGCGATGATTCTTCGAACAGGCGGCATTTTGGGTCGAAGACACGTTTTCCCGGGGACACCTTTTTGGATCGCATCAACAACGGCGGCTGTGCGGCACATAGGCATTGATCGACGTATAGCGGACAGCGCCAGCCATGAACCGCGACAAACGCGAAAGTGCGCCGATCTGGGGCGTCGTTCTGCGGTAGCCAGAGGGCGCGAGCCGATCACTCGAACGAAAACCCGGAATACGCGCCCTGTCCCGATTCGAATAATTGGAATGGACGGCCGTCTCGATGGCCAACCTGCTTGGTCTACGTATTCGGCAAACTTGACACCCGGTTGTCCTGAACTTATGATCGCTGGGATGAGGCGCCAGACCTACTTTAGTCAACGGCAATTAGCGACATGAGTAATCCGCTCGTCTGCCAGATCATCGGCGGCGTCATTGCGCTGTCCTTTATCTTCCTCCTGGTGATGTGCCGGAAGACTTGGCGTATTCCTCATATTCTGTCCGTCTTGTTCGTGTTCTCGCTGGCGGCCACGTTCCTGGCGTTCGCCTCGTTCGTGCTCAAGACCCAGGCGGCGTGGCGCAAGCCGTATGAAACCCACAAGATCGCGCTGGCCAAAGAGCAAGCCGAGCAGCTCGACCTGCTGCAGGGCGACTTGGGCGTCGTCCAGCAGACCGAAGACAGCATCCGCAGCCTGCGCGCGAAGCTGAACGACGAAGTGTTGGATCGCGGCCGCGTGTGGCGCGAGTGCACGCCGATGGCCGCGGTCGATCCTCGGACGTTCAAGGTGCGCACGGTTCCGGCCAGCCAAGCGCAGGACGCGCCGGCTGAGCCTAACGGCATCGCCGAACAGATGCTGCTGTACGTGTTCGCGGAACACGAGGGCAAGGACGGCTGGAAGCTGCCAGCCCAGTATCTGGGCGAATACGCGGTGGTCGAGGCCACGCCCGAAGAGGTGACGATCCGTTCGCTACTGCCTCTGGATCCCGACCAGATTCAACGTATCCAGCAGGGCGGCGCCACCTGGGCCTTGTACGAGGTCATGCCGGTTGACAGCCACGACGTCTTTGCCGAGATGGATCCCGACGAAAAGAGGCCGTTGGGGATGAGCCGCGAGGCTTTGGCCGAGTATTTTCCCAACGTCTTCAATTGGCCCGCCGAGCAGTACGAGAAATTCCTGGATCGGTTCGCCCGATTCAACCGCGACGTTCGCGACGACGACTCGCCGGAGGAGACCTGGGTGCTGGTCAAGTTCTTGAAGAAACATTCGATCCCGGTCGACAGCGACACGCCGCAATCGTTGCTCGAGGGCGAAGCCCGCTATTTCGACAGCAGCGGTCGAGCCGTCGAGGCGCGGTTGCGTCGAGGCGAGGATGGCGTCGTGACCTTCGAGCCCGGAGACACCGGCTGTTTCGACTTGCAGAGCGCCACCGCGCTGATCGATGACGGGATCTGTGAAAAGATCAAGCCGGTCTATCGGCGACGGCTGCATGATTATGCCCGGTTCTTTCGCGAGACGCATTATCGGCAGCTCGAGTTGAACGAGTCGATCATCCGACAGCGGCGGGACACGGAAATACTCGTGGGGCTGAAGACCAACGTCGAAGCGCAAGCGGCTGCAAAGCAGTCCGAAAAAGACAAACTCGCCTCGGACCTGGTCGGCTTTCGGACCGAGCTGAACGAAGTCACGGCGGCAAACCAGGCATTGACTGTCAAATGGGGCGAGGCCCGTACTCGGCTCAGCGAGCTGTATCGCCGAAACCTGGAGCTGTCGGCCCAGCTCGCACAGATCCAAACGCAATTGGCCGACGAGATCAACCGCCGTGCGGCGGCCGGCGGCGCCGCGCCGCGGGCCGAGGCGTCTCCGGACGCGACGCCACCCGCGACGACGCCCGCGCCCACCTCGCCCGAATCCGCGCCTGCATCGCCCGCGCCCGCGCCTGCATCGCCCGCGCCCGCACCGCCTGAATCGGCGCCGCCCGAATCCGCGCCGCCCGACGCCTCGTCTTCCACGGCGACCGCCGATTCGGCGACGCCCGCGCCCGTGTAACGGGTCGTCGTCCCGCGATCGCATTGCGCCGGTCATTTTGTTGTCCAGCGGACCACTCGCCAATTCCTCGGCGCTGGCGTACCATAGAACGATTCACACAATGCGGACAGCGCTTCGACGTTGCGAGGCGTGATGGCCGATTGCTTGTCAAAGCATGGTCGCTGTAATCTTCGGCATTCGTAGGACGCCGCATGGGCTTGTTTGATCGCGAGTATTACCGTGACGAGGCGTCGCCGCCCCGCCTGGGGGGCGCCGATCGCATGATGGTCACCAATCTGGTGATCCTGAATGTCGCCATCTTCATCGCGGACATTTTCCTCGGCCGAGATCACTGGCTGATGGAAACGCTCACCCTCAACTCGAGCGACTTTGCGAAACCGTGGCTGTGGTGGGAGTTCGTCACGTGTGGCTTTGCGCACATGCCGTATCCGGGCATGGAGCACATCCTCTGGAACATGTTCGGCTTGTGGATGTTCGGCCGAGACGTGGAAGTGCTGTATGGCCGCCGCGAGTTTCTGGTGTTCTATCTGATGGCGATTGTGTTCGGGTCCTTGGTCTGGGCTTTGCGACATCAGCTCGTCGACCCCGAAACGCCGGCGTCGTTGCTCGGCGCCTCGGGCGCGGTCACGGCGGTGGTGCTGCTGTTCGTGCTGCACTATCCGACGCGGCCGATCCTGTTGCTGTTCATCCTGCCCGTGCCGGCTTGGGTCGTCGGCATCCTGATCGTCGGCGGCGACGTGCGGCAGATGTTTGGGCCCGCCGGCTCGCGGGCGGTCGCCTTCGACGTGCACCTGGCCGGCGCGGCGTTCGCTCTGGCCTACTTCAAGTTCCGCTGGAATTTCACCCGTTCGTTTTCGGATGTACGTTGGATCGGTCGCTCGGTGGGTCGCTGGAAGCCCGGGCCGCGGTTACGGATTCGCAGGCCCGACGAGCTCGGCGGGGACGAGGACGAGGAGGCCGATCGAATTCTGATCAAGGTCCGGCAAGAGGGCCTGGACGCCCTGACGAACAAAGAGCGTCGGGTGTTGGAGGCGTACAGTCGTCGGATGCGCCGCAAGCATCGGTCCGAATGATCCGCCGACCAGCGACGCCTCCGTCGGCCATCGCCGGCGATTGCCCGACAAGACACCGGGTCGATCCTTGACAAAACGCGAGATCGAGGCTTAGATTGCGCCACTGCGAGGCGGCGCAGCAACGCACGTGCGAGCGAATTGAGAACCTGTTGCAGGTCGGCTATGGGGACGATGATGGAAATTGATCTGAGGCAAGTGGCGGAAGAGGTCGCGGCGCCTTTGGACAAAGTGCAGATCACGGTCGAGCTGCTGGACGACGGAAACACGGTTCCTTTCATCACGCGGTACCGAAAGGATCGGACCGGCGGGCTCGACGAACAGCAGATTCGCTGCATCCAGCAAACCGTCAACCGATTGCGCATCTTGACCGACCGCAAGCAGCGAATCCTCAAGTCGCTCGAGTCGCAGGGGCGGGCGACACCGGATTTGATCGCGCGGATCCAAGCCGCCGATTCGCTGCGGTGTTTGGAGGATCTGTACCTGCCCTTCAAACCAAAGAAACAAACGCTTGCCGGATTGGCCCGCGGGCGGGGCCTCGAACCTTTGGCAAAGGAGATCCTCGAGGGGCGACCCGGAATGGATCTCGACGCGCGCGCCGCCGAGTTCGTCGATCCGAACCGCGGACTGCCGACGATCGCCGAAGTTCTCCAGGGCGCGCGACATCTGATCGCGGAAGTTTTTTCCGAAGACTATGGGCTGCGGGATGAATTACGCGAACTGCTGAAAAAAACAGGCCAACTGACGAGCACGCGGATCGAAGGCGCCGAGCGGACCGCCGATGATGACGAAACGCCGGACTCGCCGGCCGCGGTCGACGACGAGCCCACGGGCGAGGCCGTAGATGAGGCCACGAGCGAACTCATGGGTGAGACCGCGGCGGAGGGCGAGGGCACGGCGGAGGGCGAGGGCACGGCGGAGGGCGAGGGCACGGCGGAGAGCGAGGGCACGGCGGAGAGCGAGACCGCGGCGGAGGGCGAGACCGCGGCGGAGAGCGAGGGCAAAGTCCAGGCCGACGGTGGCGTCAAACCGGAGGGCGACGACAAGCCGCACGCGCAGCTCGCGGACGACGCGTCAGCGACAGGCGAGGGACTTGCGCCCGGACCGATCGACGCGCGCCCCGCAGGCAGTGCTGACGCGCCCGGCGCAGCCTCGACCGACGCCCCCGTCTCCAACGACGAATCGGACGCGCCGACTGCGTCGCTCGACGCGCCCCTGGCCGACGCCACAGCGACCGTTTCGAGCGCCGTTGCGGAGGCCGATCTGTCGAGCCCGCCGCCCGTGGGCGCGGGGGCGAGCGACAGCGACGACCAGACTCGGCCGATGCGGAGCGCCGACGCCTTGGAGCAGACCGCCCCGGCGGCTGCGACTGAACCGGCGTCGGCAACTGAATCGGCGCCGGCGGCTGAACCGGCGTCCGCCATCGACATCGCGTTCGAAGCCGCGCCGATGCCTGCGGCCGCGCCGGCCTTGGCGGACGAGCCTGCGTCCGTATCGGACCCGGCGCCCGCAGTCGCGCTCGGTTCGGCGGCCGAGGCGTCCGCGGCCGAAGGCTTGGCGTCGTCCGCCGAATCGTCGCCGCCTCCGCTGATCGAATCATTCGCCGAGCCCAAAGACGACCGGGCGAAACCGGGGTCCAAGCTCGCGTCGAAAAGCGGGCCGCTGACGGCTCGAGTCGAGGCCAAGCTGTCGATCAAACAGTTGGCTGCGAAGAGTCGGAAAGAGGCCAAACAGCGAAAACGCGAGAAGAAAATCGAGTCGTTCAAGGATTATTTTCGCTATCGCGAGTCGCTGACCAAAATCCCGCCGCACCGTCTGCTGGCCATCAGCCGTGGCGAACGCTCCAAGATCCTGCGGGTCAGAATCGATGTCGGTCAGCCGACGCTTTCCGAGCGTACGGAACAGCGTTTGATCCGTGCGGACCACCCGTTTGCCGAGCTGCTGCGCGGGTGCCTGCGCGACGCGGTCAACCGCCTGCTGTTGCCCAGTGTCGAGCGGGAAGTGCGACGCGAACTGGCCGAGAAAGCCGAGTTGCACGCCGTTCAAGTCTTTGCCCGTAACTTGCGGCAACTGCTCCTCCAAGCGCCGGTCCACGACCGGCGCATTCTGGCCATCGACCCTGGATTTCGCAGCGGATGCAAACTGGCCGCCTTGGACGAGTTCGGGAACGTGCTCGGCCATACCGTGATCCATGTGATCGGCAAGGACGAGATCGTCCGCCGCGGGCGACAGCAGATCGTCGAAATGGTCTCGATGTATCAGATTCCGGTCATCGCCATCGGCAACGGCGCCGCCTGCCGCGAATCCGAGCGGCTGGTTGCGGACATCCTCGCTCACGAATTGAACGACCGCGATGTTCAATACGTCATCGTGAACGAGGCCGGCGCCAGCGTGTACTCGACGAGCAGCGTCGGCCGCGAAGAATTGCCGCGTTTCGATCCGGTGTTGCGCAGCGCCGTGTCGATCGGACGGCGTCTGCAGGATCCGCTGTCGGAACTGGTCAAGATCAACCCTGCGAACATCGGCGTCGGGCTGTACCAGCACGACGTCAAGTCCAAGCATCTCGAGGAATCGCTGGACGCGGTGGTCGAATCCTGCGTGAACTTCGTCGGCGTCGACGTCAACACGGCCAGCCCCGCGTTGCTGCGGTACGTGTCCGGAATGAACCAGTTGACCGCGCGCCGGATGTACGAATATCGCCAGAAGCATGGCCCGTTCCGGAGCCGCGACCAGTTCCGCAACGTCCCGAGCTTCGGCGAGGCCACCTTCATCCAGGCCGCCGGCTTTTTGAAGATCATCGGAGGTGACAACCCGCTGGACGCCACCTGGATCCACCCGGAAAGCTACGACATCGCCCAGCGAGTCCTCGAACGGCTCGGCGCCAGCGAGGCCGAACTGGCCAGCCAGATCGCGGTCCGCCAGAAGATCGAGGACCCCGTGCGCCCGGCGTTCGGCGAAGGCGTGGTCCACGAGCCGGTGGCCGATGCGTCTGCGCCCGCGCTCGCGGAAACGGTGTCGCCGGAGACCACGGCAGCGGAGAGCACACCGTTCGAAACAGCGTCTACGGCGTCTGTGTCCACGGCGTCGGCGTCCAGAGCGTCGACGCCGGCCGCGATCGCCGCTTCGCCTACGGAGGGCGATACGGCGAACGAAACGCCGGCGACGAGCGGCGTGGCCGCGACGTCCGAACTCGTGGCTGATGCCGAACTCGCCCCGTCGGCCGCTGATGCGCCAACGATCGCCGTGGCCGGCCCTGAGGATGCAATGGGCGAGGCTCAGCCTACTCGACCAGCCGCCGAAACGCCGGCCGCCGAAACGCCAGCCGCGTCGCCAAGCGACGATGCACAGGCCGCACGGCCTGACGATGGCGGCCACCCCACAAGCGCCCCGGCCGTGTCGGGCGTATCGGCGGCGATCGAGACCGCGGAACGACCGCCGGCGTCCGCGGACGAGGCCGGCGAAACGGCGTTGGATCCTGCTGGATCGACCGCCGACGCGTCGTCCCCGCCAGCGGTCGCGGCGCGGACGGGCGTCACGGCGGACTCGAGTCCGCCGCACGCATCGTTGGCCGAGCGGGCTGCCCGCGCGGACGCCGTGCAGTTGGCTCGCGAACTCGGTGTCGGCGAGCATCTGCTGCGGGACATCTTGAATTCCCTCAAGCGTCCCGGCCGCGACCCGCGCGAGGATCTGCCATCTCCGACGTTTCGTCGCGAAGTCATCAAGTTGGAACGGCTTCAGCCGCAGATGGAACTCACGGGGACGGTGCTGAACGTCGTCGATTTCGGCGCGTTCGTCGACATCGGCCTGCCGGACAGCGGCCTGATCCATATCAGCCGCTTGGCGGATCGGTTCATCCGAGATCCTCACGAGGTTGTCAGTGTCGGCGATATTCTGAACGTCTGGGTCGTCGAGGTCGACAAGCAACGCCGGCGCGTCTCGCTGACGGCGATCAAGCCTGGCACCGAGCGGCCGGCGCCGCAACGCCAGGAGCGCGCGTCGCCTGCGCAACAGGCCGAGGGCCGGGCGGCCAGACCGTCGGATCGCCCGCCGCAAGGGCGCCGGCCTGAATCGCGCCGGCCTCCGTCGCGCGACGCCGCCGGCCAGCGAGGAGGCGGGCGGGGCGGAGCGGGGCGGAGCGGCGGCGATGCGCGCGCGGGCGGCGGCTCGCGGCCACGGACGGTCGAGATTCGCCCGGCCAAGCCCAAACCTGTGCGGCCGATCACCGACGCCATGGCCGAAGGCAAGGAGCCGATGCGTTCTTTCTCCGACTTGCTGCAGTTCTACGATCGCAAACACGACGACGACAAACCACCTAAGAAGAAATCGTGACTCCGCAACGTGTCGAAGTCCGCCGATCTCGAGAGCATCGCTGACGTCACGCGCCTGCTGGCCGTAGACATCGGCAATCACCAGATCAAACTGGGGCGGTATCCGTCGCGGCGCGGTGATGGTTTTCCGCATCCGTCGCCGGTCTGGCGGATTCCCAACGACGAATCCGCGGCGAACCTTTTGCCCGAGCTGCTGCCCCCCGAGCCGCTGCTGTGGTCGGTCGCCACGGTGCATCGTCGGGCCGAGGGCTGGTTGGCCGCGTGGGTTGCCCGCAACCGACCGCGAGATCGCTACCGACTGTTGCGGCACGACGATCTGCCGCTGAGGATTCACGTCGCCGAACCGAACCGCGTCGGCGCCGATCGACTGCTGGCTGCCGTCGCCGTCAACCATCTGCGCTCGCCCGGTCGACCCGCGATCGTTGTCGACGCGGGCACGGCGATTACCGTTGACCTGATATCCGGCGAGGGGGCGTTCGAGGGCGGCGTGATCCTGCCCGGCTTTCGCTTGATCGCCAAAGCGCTGGCTGACGGCACGGACTTGTTGCCCGAGGTGACGTTCGATCCAACCGCCGAACCGCCGCCCGTGATCGGCAAATCGACGACCGACGCCATTCGCAGCGGCCTGTTCTGGGGGCAGATCGGGGCCGTCGGTGAATTGGTCCGACGCATGTCCGCGCGCGAGATATCGGCGCGCGCCTCACAGTCGCCTCAAGTGTTCATCGCCGGCGGCGATGCCGCTCGGCTCGCCGCATACCTGGCTGACGCCCGCGTCGTCGAAGAATTAGTCCTCGGTGGGATCTGGCTCACGTCCGTACAATTGGCCGGATCGTAAGAAACACGGCGGCGGCCCATCGGCGGTCGTTGGCCGCGGGATGCGCGGATGGCAGGCAGGAACGCGCCGCGCGCTTGCCGGTTCCGACCTCGGCGACTACGATGGGCTGGCGTCCGTTTCTCGTCATTTCCAGGGCCGCCCGCCGGCGGGCGACAGCGTCCGACGCCGGCCCCAGCCGGGGATTAGACGGACGCCGACTGCCGCGACGCGGCGCGGAAGCCAGGACAAGGACGCGGCAGTCGCGTCTTTCCAAAATGCCGCAACGAAGCATATCGCAAGGAAACCATCGATGGAAAAGCCAATGTACCCACAAGGCAGCGCCGAGCTATCGCGCAAGCGACGCGAGCTGGCGCCCAAACAGCTCGAAGCGTTCCGCGTGTTTAGCGCCGCCGTGTTCGCCGAGGGCGCCCTGCCGGCGAAGACGAAACAGTTGATTGCCGTGGCCGTCGCCCACACCACGCAGTGCCCCTATTGCATCAAAGGGCATACCGAAGGCGCGCTGAAGGCGGGGGCGAGCGAAGCGGAGATCATGGAAGCGATCTGGGTCGCGGCCGAGATGCGGGCCGGCGGCGCATACGCGCACGCCAACCTCGCCCTAGACACGATGGCGACTCACGCCGAAGCTGCCAACGGCTGAACGAGATCCGGGATCATCAAAGACAGGAACCATCGGACTGCGCGAAAAAGTCGCGCGCTCCGATGGACGGGGCTTCGGCAGGCTGGGCCCGACGGGCGTGGCTCCGACGGCGCCGTGCGAGGCTGGGATCGGATCGAGCGGAAGCGCGGGTGTTACCTGACGCGCGTGACCTCAGTTGACGGATGCGGCGTCATGTGACGCTGGCGGCGCCGCGACCAGTTCGGACAGCAGTTCGAGGAACCGGCGGGTCGTAACGAGTCGCGCGTCCATCTTGTGTGCCTGGATCAGCGCCCCGTCCCCGACGAGCTCGAACCGGTCATACAGGATGAAATCTGGCCTCGGATCATCGTTCACGATCGTTCGGATCGTTCCCGCCAAGACCTTCTCGTCGCCGATGTGGTACACGAAGATGGTCCGCCCATTCGCCAGATCGAGCGCCGCTTTGTGCTCGCCCAGCAGACGGTGTCCGGTCACGCGAGGGTCGGATTGAAGCGTCGTCAACGTGGTGGCAAGCGACATGGCAAAGCGGTCTCCGTGCATATTGTTTCGAGCCGGATCCGCCCGCGCCCAGCGCGCGTCGCGGAACGATATTCGGCCTCGGATTCTGTGGCGGGAAAGGCGCCGTCGCGGCGCTCACGATCGCTGATCGCGTGTTCATGCGCGCGTCGGGATTCGAATCCGCTCGCCACGCCGCGCGCAGATACGGCGGATGGTACGAAATCACGGAACCCGTGCGATCAAGACGACTCGCAACACGTCCCGGGCAACCCGCCGTTGCGTCGCGCGAGCTCGGACGTCGATGTCGCGCGAGGCGCCCTCGCCGCGAGGGGCTCGACTTTTTATAGTTGTGGTCGCCGGATTTGACAAGCCACAAGATGGCCGCGGTTCGGGAGGCCGCGCGTCGACGGCTCGCATGGTCCCGGTAGGCCGACAAGATTTGCTCGCCCGTCCGACCCTGTGCGTTGATCGTAGGGGCGCCACGTTGTTTTGAGATCCACGACGGACGCTGGATCTTTGGTCTGCTGACGGACGCTACCGAGGACAGGTTCTCCCGAGAACCTCCAGTTTGCTCGGAATCAAAAGGAGACGCCCATGGAGACACACGTGTTTCGCGCGACGGCAACGCTTCAACAGCAGACGCTGGTCGAGGCCGCAACCGAGCGCCACAAGGTGATCGTTGACGAACCGGAAAGCCTGGGCGGCACGGATTTGGCGATGAACCCCGTCGAGCTGGTCTTGTCGGCATTGGGGGCCTGCCAGGCGATCGTCGCCCAGCTTTTCGCGCGGACCCAAGGCGTGCGGTACGAAAAGTTGCAGGTCGAAGTCGAGGGCGACTTGAATGTGGGCGGGATGGCGGGCAATCCAGGCGTGCGTCCCGGGTTCCGCGAGGTTCGTTACACGGTGCATATCACGACCGACGAGCCGCAGCATAAGATCGACGAGTTTCTGGCGCTCGTCGCACAGCGCTGCCCCGTGGGAGACATCATCGCCAATGCCACGCCGGTCCGCGCGCTGCAACCACGGATCACACGTCCGGCTGACAAAGACGTGGCATGAGCTGGCAACTCGGCTCGAAACGATTTTTCGAGCTCGCGCAGCCACGTGTGGATCCAGCCGGAACGTGAAACGCCGGGAATCTACTGAACCGGACGCTAGCGCGTTCCGGCTGATGCGCGTTTTCCCCATCAGCCACGGTCTCCAGACCGCGAGAATCCTGTACGCTGGTGCGTGCGGCAACCCGAAAATCACGATTGGACAACGCACTCAGCGCGACGGCGTTCCTCGTGCCGCCTTCGGGCGGCGCCTGTGGGGTGGTCGCGGACGGCGACCGCGTGAGCCGTCGATTCCGCGAGAAAGAAAAGATGCGAGACGATCGCCGCACGAGGAGAGACGACATGCGTGGTCGCAGATGCGTATTCGCGTTGAAGGAGGTCGCGAAGACGGTTCAGACGGTTTTGCTCGCGGCAGTCGCCTGCGTCGTCTTCGCATCCGCGGGAGTTTCGGCCGACACGGATCCCGCGCCGCAGGCCGCTGGCGAGCGTCTCGATCGCAATACGGATGATCCTGGCAGCGCCAATCACGACGGCGGCATATTCTCGGCGGCGGATCGCGAGATCATCGGGCGATATCTCGAGGGACTCGCCAAGCCCGACGGCGGCTACGGCTGGGCGGAGCAATACGATTCGCACCTGAGCGTCACGTTCGCTGTCGTCGGCGCGTATCGCGCACTGGGGATGTCGGCGCCCCAGGCGAGCCGGATCGCAGCGTACGTGCGGCGTGGGCACCCGATTACGGGTCCGTTGAGCGAGACTCGCAAACATTGGACCGAACTGCGCGAGTTCGACGCGCAACAGATCCAAACGTTGCTGTGGCTGGGCGAGGACGCGAGCGAGTTCTGCAAACGGGCGGAGAGCTGGAGGACGATCTCGAGTTACACCACCGGCTACGAGCGCGGCGGCAATCCCGTGCTGCGGCAGGAAGTGCAACCCGTCCTGTGTCGCGCGCTGCTCGGGCTGGCGATCGATCCGCTGCTGCCCGCCTTTTCCGACTATCTGGCCGTCCGGATGCGGGCAGACGGATCCTTCAACAATACGCCTGCCAGCGACGGCAGCGGTGGGCATCTGGTCAACACGTGTCTCGCGGTGCGTGCGCGTCGAGCCATGGGGATCGAGCCATCGGAAGCTGCGTTCGACTGGATCGCTCGATGCCAAGGATCCTCGGGCGGCTTTCAGTGGTCGCCCTCACCCGAGATCGGCGCCGTCGAGGATGTCAGTTACACATGGGCCGCGGTCGGTGTATTGGCGTTGGGCGGTCGACGGCCGACGCGATCGGATGCGTGCATCGCGTGGCTGCAGTCGCTCTGGAACGACGACGGTGGGTTTGCCGACCGCCCGGGCGTCTCGTCCAGCGCGCTGGCAACTTACCAGGCGCTCGACGCCTTGCGAACGCTGGGTGCGCCGCTGCCGGCCGCGCGGTGTCCGCATTCCGAACCGCCCCGCATCGCCTCGGATCTGCGCGCCTTTACGATTCAGCTCGAAGCGCCCGGCAACGGATCGATCGCCGAGGCGGTCGAGCTGGCCCGCATTCTGCGCATCGATCTGTGGGGCGCCAAAAACGCAATGTCCGAATGGATCGCGGCGGCCAATGCATTGGCGAGAGAGCAAGCCGTGCCGGTGACCTTCTTCGCCTCGAACGAGGCCTATGGCGACTATGTGGAAGTGCCCGGCTTGGGCTGCTGCTCGCATCTGAACGATTCTCTGGCGCCGCCCGGACGACCGCTCGTCGATTGGGCGCGCAAGGTCGGTCCTTGGCAGGCGTTCGCCGACGAGTATGTACAACCGCTGCGCGCACAAGGCGGGCGAATGGTCTGGCAGATCTGCGATAACGAAGAATTGGCGCGCGTGCTGCTGGACGAGTCGGTGGCGCACGGCGGTTACGATATGCTGAGCACGTTCCACTTTTGGTGTCACAACATGGCTCAGACGCTGCCTTTCGTCATGCGATATCGCGAGGAGATGCCGCTGGTCGCCTTGCAGGACGCACACGGCGAGGCCTGGTGGTGGGCGGATAATCTGGCCGGGTATCGCACCGTGTTTCTGGCCGCCGATGCGACGTGGGACGGCTGGCTCGAAGCCCTGCGTGAAAAGCGCGTGGTCGCGGTGCGCCGCGACGCCCAAACCCGCGGCAAGCTGAGAATGCTCGGCGGAATCCCGCAGGTCCGCCAGGCAGTTTTCGACCGCGGCTCGCAATGGCAATGGTGGGACGATCGCGGTAGCGTGCTCGACCAGACGCCCGCATCGATCGTCGTCGTCCGCTCGGACGATGTCTTCGAACCGGGTCGCCCGGACCGAGGAACCGTCTTGCGGATCCGCGTCCGCCAGACCCACGTTCCGGGGCGCGGCCTGCTGCCCGAACCGCTCGCCGAGCTTGTCGCCGTCCACCTCGACGGGGCGCCGCTTGATGCCGCGCTCGTCGAATCGCGAAACGCGCGGGGCGACCTCCAAGACCGCCATTTCCTCGCACCGATTTCCGCGCTGGCCGCCGGCGAGCACAAAGTCGTCGTCCAACTCAAAAAAACTGCCACGGGCGAGCCGCTGAGCCTGAAAAAGACGATCCGGTTATCGGCCGTTCGCGGCTGAGCGTGCCCGTTCGCGCCGCAATTCCGCCGCGGCGTCCCCCCTTGCTGTCAATTCCGCCTCGCTTACAATGAACCGTACCAACAACCGGGCAAAAGGCAACACGCACGACATGGGGCAATCTGGAGCACACTAGTGGGAACGAAGAAAACGGGCAAAGGACGGCGTAAGATTGGTCGCAAAAAACGACGGATGCGGTCGCGAATTCGCCACCGCAAGAAATAACTTACGCAGTCGGCGGCCGTTTACCCGACCCCAGGCGGGGCCCGGGCGGCCTTCTAGCTATAACGCGATCCGCCGACGCCCCGGGGCGACCTGGCCGGCCAGTTGGTAAATCCCTCTCGGCAGGTACCGAGTGCGCGTGAAATGCCGCCTTGGATAGAGGCAAACGAGAGGGGCGCGCGACTGGTTGCTTTCTACGCGCCGCCACAGAGCGGCTTGTCGAACACGCGGGTGCGCGCGTCTGGTCACAGTGCAACCGAGGCGCGCAGTGCAAACCAGGCGCGCAGTGCAAACCAGGCGCGCAGTGCAAACCAGGCGCGCAGTGCAAACCGGGTGGCGCGATTTCTGGCGAAGCTCGAGGCATCGCCGTACCGATCGAGCTTCGGTCGATGAAATCGGCCGGGTTCTTGAATGCGCAGCGGACGGACGCTGCGTCGAAGCCCAGTGACACAGCGTCCTGCGCGCCTCGAAGGCTCGTTGCGACGTGTGCTCACGCGCTGACGCGGAGCCAAACCGTCACGCTGAAATGGTCGAACACGACGCTCGCGCGTCGGTTGTCCGGCCGACCGAGTTTACGGCATCTGCGTCGACTCGCCTCCTGCGCGGGTCGAGGCCGCGCGGTAGACGGCCAGGTTGACGTCCTCGCTGACGAAACGAACCGAGCCGTCGCCGATGCCGAACTGGGCGCCGCCCGGGTGCCGGCTGGCAAAGGCGCCGTTGGCTCCACTATAGACGACTCCGGTTCCGGGCAGCGTGTTCAACGGATTGTCGGTCGTCCGCAGCGAATCCAAGTGCCGCGCGGCGATCATCCAGCGATTGGCGCTGTTCGCCGTGTGGGCGTCGATCACCTCGCCCACGAAGAACGTGTTGCTCAGGCCGTCCAGGCACTCGGCAATCTTGTACGACTCGATGTACACGAACATCCCGTTGTTGACTTTGACCCCGGTGCCGATCCCTTGGCTTGGGCCATTCGATCCGGAGCAGAAGGCATACGAACCCGTGGCCCAGTCTCCGTAGTTCTTTCGATCAATCGTACTCGGACAGACGAAGACCGCGGGGCGGCTCAACAAGACATCGGCCACGTTGGAAATCGTGTTGCGCCAGTTCGCGGCCGAGGCGCCCAACCCGCAAGCGGACGGGTTGAGAGAGCCCATCTCCCAGCCGAACTCGTCGTATAATTGCTGCAGTTCCAAGGAGGGCAGCAGCATGCAAAAGCCGCTGGTTCCCTGCCGCTGCATGTCGCCTTTCATCCTCGCCCCCGAAATCGGCGCGAGCCCGTTGTAGTCCGAGCAGTCTGAGCCCATCCGCCCCGGCGGGAAGACTCGATGCGAACTCTCGTAATTCGCGGCGGCCAACGTGATCTGCCGTAGGTTGTTCGAGCATTCGGAACGCCGCGCGGCCTCGCGCGCCGCCTGGATCGCCGGCAGCAATAGCGCGACCAGCACGCCGATGATGGCGATGACCACCAGCAATTCCACGAGGGTGAACCCGGTTCGCCGCCAGACCCGGTCGTTCCTCGGCAACGGATGCCTGCGTGTACAGATCATGACAAGTTCTCCGTGAGTTAGAGAATAGAAGGGAAAATAGGACCATCAAAACTTGTTGGGATCATCGCTGATCGGCGCCGCCTGGGGGGATGCGGTTTTGACCGGGCCGGTCAGCTCGACACGCAGCGCCTCCGTCGGACCATCGATGGTAACCTGCAGATCGGTGTCGGCTACGTTGCGGTACTGTTCCGGAACCAGCGACACGCTCTCTTGGCCTACCATCTGCTGCATGATAATCACGACTTTGTGCGTACCGATGACACAGCCATCGTCAGGCTTGGTCGTCGTCAGTTTGAACGTCCCCGTCTGGGGATCGATGGCGCCTGTCGCAGGACGCCCTTCGTGGGGAATCACCTGAATGAAGCCTTCGATGCCCGTGGCCAATGGCTCGCCATCGACCAGCACCTGGCCCGACACGGGCACCACTGCCGGGCCTCGCGGACCGCAGCCCGCCGTCAGCAGCATCGTCATTCCGGCCAACAGGACGCCCCCACCCGTTCGCATTCGCCGATGGTTGTCGCGCATGGAATTGTGCCAAAATAATCTGATTTTGTCGTGGATAGCTGTTGACAGCGCGTCCGGTAAAATCGTGTCGTTTCGGTCGCCGTCAAAACGTCTACGCCGCAAAGGAGCTGACGCCCATACCGTGTTCCGGCGCCGGGATGCCCGTTGTGTTGCGCTTGGCGCCAAGCGTGGCGTTGTTGTGTTCGATCGAACTCAGTAGCAAAGCCATTGTTCCGCGTCTGCGCAAACACGCCGCTAGCAAACCAGCTTCTATTTTCAGGGGCGTAAGTCGACCTGTCAACATAACTACCAAAACAATCCACGAATGGGGGTGGCCTATTGACTGGTCGGAGGATACAGCTTTGAGAAGCGGCAAGCCACAACCCCAACGTCGCGAAAACTGCCGCCAAAGCATCGTTCGAGAGACAACTCGCGTACTTTCGGTCCTGACGTCCGGCCTGTCCGTGAAAGGGCGAGGGACGTCGGGCAATTGTTTCTCGAACGGTGCTAAAACAGCGAGGCTGTGCAGGAGTCGCTGGAACTACTCCTTGACCCCTTGGCCGGCGCTGCGCCCCGGATGGACGAATCGTCCTCTGTTACCGGCCGGCGCCGAACGCGCCCAAGCGCGTCAGCCCAGGCTGAAGGCCTGGGTAATCAATGACCAACCAAAAGCGAAAGCCTCGAAGGGGCGAGACTCGATCGACGACATTGTGGCAACGCCAGGAGCGATCCTGGGATTGTTCCAGGATCTCGAGGGCTGAGAGTGGCGCCCTTTTCAGGGCACGAAGGAACGGGGCGGCCCGTGGTTCCAAAGCTGCGCCCTGGGCTGGCGAAGTGGCCGCCGTTGGGGATGGTCGTGTCGCGCCTGCTCTTCGCCCAAATTGGCGGAGGGTGCGACCGAGGGCGACGCTCCTAGGCTACGGCGATGGAAGGCCCGCGGCCAAAGGGCACGATCACGATAATCGGCGCTCGTGCTTCTCTGCGCGCGGGTGGACTCTGGGTGAGGCCCTCGTGGAAGCGGCTTCCTGCCGCTTGCGTGTCCGCGCGTGGGTGGACTCTGGCCGAGCCCAACGCGGTTACATGCTGCGATAACGGCGCGGTCCCGATTGTGAGGACGATTGACCGAGGGGACTGGTCAGCGATTCGAGCATGTCATCCAGGGCCGTCTTGTTGACCTCGCGAACGATCAGGTAATCGCCCGGGTATAGCGCGTAGTCATACAACGGATCGACCGCCCCTTTCGTATGCTCGTACTTCACGTCCATTCGAGCCTGTTGGTCGC
Source organism: Candidatus Anammoximicrobium sp. (assembly GCA_032229885.1). Lineage (GTDB taxonomy): Bacteria > Planctomycetota > Planctomycetia > Pirellulales > Pirellulaceae > Anammoximicrobium. Next base: position 20,663 of record JAVYAJ010000455.1, read on the forward strand.
CGGCCATGCGGACAATCTGAATGTTCATGCGGCGAAATTCTTTGGTCAGCTTGGCTTTTTCCAAGACCTGCTGAACGGTGCTTCCCGAGTCGAGCGCGACCTGTTCAAACCGCGGCTTTTTCTCGCTCGTGGCGCGAATCTCGAGCGTAATCCCCGACGAGTCGACCGCCGACGCGTTGGCGGACGTGACCAGCGAGCTGTCCGTCGCCGTCTGGAGTGCGGTACACCCCGAAAACGCCGCGAGGATCGTAACCGCGATGACCAGTTGGCCAGCGCGACGCCGTATGATGTGTGTTGTCATCTATCTCACCTGCGACTCGGTCGGACCAGACTTCTCGCTGTCGAGCGAACACAACGGCCGAGCCTGCTCGCCGGGCTGGCGAAGATGTCGGCTCGGGACCTGCATTCGCCCCGCTAGGCTGTATGGTTTAGGCCGCCCCCATCCTAGACTTGCCGCGCGACTTTTCTCCACTCTCCGTGATCCATACAAGCCTAATAATCGGTACAAACACACAGCAGCCCGCAGTGTTTTTGTTGTTTTTTCTTAAAAAATCTGGCGAGACGCGTAGCGACAGCCGAGAGCGAGGAAGTCAACGGACGGGCTGTGTCGATTCGGCGCGACGGCGCGTTTCTGAATGGCCGGCGTAGGCGAGTGGAAAGGAATGGCCGGGCTGAGGACGGCGTCTAGAGTCTTAGTCCGTATCATGCGCGCGCCGTGCGCGCGTCTTGTACACCAGTCTGTACAGTACACTTTTGGGTTGATGGAACTGGACCGCGTTAAGTGAAATTGGCATTGGATGACTGTTGCGCAGCACAGACGACAGCAACCGTGTTGGCCGAAGGCCAACATCAACGTGTCACCGTGGCCCAGATGAATATGGCCTTCGGCCAACAG
>JAVYAJ010000456.1:0-6422 GCA_032229885.1 Candidatus Anammoximicrobium sp.
AACGCCGACACCTCCGTTACGACGGGCGACTCGACTGGCGTTGGGACCCTCAGCCCATGAGTTCCAAAACTTGAACGCAGCGTCAGGATTGCGAAAGCACCGGGAAAACGCGGAGACTTCGTCGCGCAGAATGGGATCGCGCCCACTTCTTCCCACAGTGTAATCAGGGAGGCTGCTGAGACATCTGTCAAAGGAACATCAGATGACTCGCTGGAAAACCAGACGCTTACCTCAAACCTGTTTGGCTGTTTGGGCGTAGCTGTCGCCGCAGAAAGAAACGTTTTGACCGATATAGATCGGTCCTCCGTAGTCGGAAACAATGTTCCAAGCGGAATTCCTTGCCTTGATGTACTCGCAGGTTACTGCCAAGGGGCCTTCACTCGACCGGCATTACCCGACGTCAGCGCTAATACTCCCCTTTCCGACTTCCGCGCTGGCCGGGCCACAGTTATGGATTCCTGTAGCTCGTTGATCTACGCACATGTCCAGTGCAGACGACCACCAGGCGGACCTCCCAGGTTCCTGACAGTTCTTTCGATGCCCGCTGTCCCCTATCACCCCGCGAGGCTGCGAAATTGCAAATGCTCGTTGCTTCATTCCACATGTTGGCTTCACGTTCTCTGGCACGCTGGCCACCTCGAAATAGCGTAACGAGGCCGAAATGGGTTCACGCTTGCGCATTACGGCTGACATCTTTGCTTCAGGAGGCTTCGACACCGGGATTACTCCCAAATGCCGCTCCCTCAGCTACATGGCGAACGAGCACTTACCATGGTTCGATACCTTTCAATCAAACAAGGAACTGCCAAGCTTAGCCTGGCACACCAGAGACGCAGAGGACACAGAGCTACTGCAAGCACAAGATGTAATCCTTCAACAACGTAACGCTGTCGCTGTCTGAAAACATTGTCGAAAAGTTCACGATGGCTGAGGTTAGTAGTACAGAATCGGCTCGCCGAGTTGATCCAATCCGCCGTCGCTGCCGTCCCCGTCGAGGCTCTGGGCCAAGACCGTGATCTGCCCCTGCGGGTCGACCCGGCAGATGGCGTTGTTCGAGAAATCCGCGACGAAGACATGGTCGTGTCGGTCGACGCAGATTCCGTCCGTCGTCCGCATCTCGGCGCGTCCCATCTGCTGTTGGAAGTCCGGCGCAGACATCGGCGTGGCGAACTCGGTCTTGGCAAACACCGTGTTGCCGGTCTTTGTGGCGGCCGGCCCTTTCCATGATTCCGCTTTCGCGGGCGTTCAGATGGCCGACGCTGACCCCGCAGATCCCCACGCCCAATTCGTCGCTGGCATTGCCGCCCGGTGCGGGCCGGTCCTGGATCAAAGCCGTGCGGGCGCCAAGGCGAGCGGAAGCGGTATGGTTGGTGGGTGGCGCCAATCGAAGCAGCACTCATTGAAGCAAACGCGGGACAGATAATCCGGACGCGACGGAGCGCGTCCCTCCAGGCGGGTCCGTCCAACCCCGGAGGGCCGCGTGGCCGGGATTGGGGCGACCCGGCGATTTAGTTGGTGGGTGGCGCCAAATGAAATCGATTTGCTGGCCAACCTGCCGTCCGCTTGAACGGCGAATGCCGCGTTGGGCGACAGGAAGAAATCTCGTGGTGATGGGCCACTTTGGAATCTGGTAAGGACGTAACTGATTATGTGATGAACGCTTGCGTATTAGCCACCACATCGGCGTTGCTCGCGATGCAAGAACAGCCGTGCAACCCACGGAAGAGCCGGGATCTTGCGAATCCAACTTCGCCTGGTTCTCGCGGCGATCGTGGAGAGATCGGCGACACGGACGGTTCTCGAGGTGGCGACGTCTCGGGTGGCAAGCGGAACGGCGACTCGGGGCGAGATGCTTTCGGTGTGCGACTTGCAAAAAATGGCGGAGTACAACTAACCTCAAGCATCGTGAACTCTTGACAGTGTTTTCAGGCAGCGACCGCGTTAAGTTGTTAAAAAGGGTTAGATGTTGTGCTTGCGGTAGCTCTGTGTCCTCTGAGTCTCGGCGTTTCGTCGACGTCCTCGCGCGGGCGAACTGGCCGGACGGCATGAAAACACGTTTTGGAAACGCAGAGACGCTGAGGACGCTGAGATTTCGGCGCCCCGGCGTAGCGGGGAGAGACATGACAGGCGAATCACGTCGGATGGGCACGGATGCGCTTCCAGCAGCCGTAGCGAGGCAGCCATAGTGACGCTCTGTGTCCTCCGCGAGGCGCTAGACCGTGCCACGTCGTATACAATGAGCTGAAGCATTCGCCGCTTGAACCATCCATCAACGTCCGAAAAAGGGTCGTTTCATGATCAATATATCGCGTCGGCAATTCGTGTTGGGAACGGTGGCCGCCGGGGCCGTCAGCGCCGCCGGGCATCGCGAGGCGGACGCCATCGCCGCGAGCACGACGCCGAAGAAGGGTTCGGATGTCGTAACCCTGGGCAAAACCGGCATTCGCACTTCGATCCTGGGGGTCGGCACCGGAACGCACGGCGGAAACGAACAGCGTGCGCTCGGCGAGGAGAGTTTTGTCAAGATGATCCGCCATGCGTTGGATCGAGGCGTGACCTATATCGACACCGCCGATGCGTACCGGACCCACTATCTCGTTTCCAAGGCGCTCAAAGGCGTGCCGCGGGACAAATGCTTTGTCCAGACCAAGATCCGGGCCAGGCACCCGGAGGTCGCCAAGGCGGACATCGAGCGATTCCGCCGCGAGCTCGAGATGCCAACGCTGGACACGGTCCTGATCCACTGCATGACGAAAGGCGACTGGCCGACGGAAATGCGGCCGGTGATGGACGTGTTGCAGAACGCCAAAGAGAAAGGTCAGATTCGAGCGGTCGGCGTGTCGTGCCACGGATTCCCGCCGCTGGCGACATCGTCCGAAGTCGATTGGATCGATGTCCACCTGGTGCGGATCAATCCATTCGGCGAAAAGATGGACGAGTCGCCGGAAAAAGTGGCGGCTGAACTCCAGAAGATGCACGCCCGAGGCCGTGGCGTGCTGGGGATGAAGATCTACGGCGAGACCGGCTTCGATTCGGCCGAAAAGCGTTTGCAATCGCTGAAATATGTCCTGGGCCTGGGAACCGTCGACGCGTTCACGATCGGATTCGGCAGCATCGCGCAGATCGACGAGGCATTGGATCTGATCGAACAAGCCACGGCCTGAACCGAGCGTCGCGCAACGGGTGTGATCGCCGCGCTCGACGGGGCGCCGCCTGTCTACCCGCATCGCCGGGTATATGTGTCCGTTGCCCGCGGGCCGTCGATCGCCAGAGCGTAGGGCATCGCGCTGCGCCGTTGCTCGCGGCCTGCGGATTGCGGCTATCCCAACATTTCGCCTTGACGTCGTACTACACCCCGCTGCTCCCTTTGTTGCCGTTGCCCCTGTGCACGACGGAGGTCTGTCGCCATGACGTTCGCCTGCTCGGCCCGCCGTGTTCATCGACGATGTCGCCCCGTGCCTCTGATCGCGGTGGCCCTGTTGCCTGTCCTACACGTCGCGTTGCCGCTGGGCGGCGCCGAGCGGCCGCGACCGCCGGCGGTCGCCGTAGCGTCGCTAGGCCAAATGCCGGACGGGACCAACGTCGACCAGTATACGCTGACCAACTCGCAGGGCGTCGAGGTCAAGCTCATGACCTACGGCGCGACGCTGACCTCGGTGAAAACACCCGACCGCGACGGGCATTTGGCGAACATCACGCTGAACCTGGACACGCTGGACGATTACCTTGCCGGGCATCCTCTATTCGGCTCGGTCGTCGGCCGATTCGCCAACCGGATCGGCGGAGCCGCATTCATGATCGACGGCGTCCGCCATCCGCTGACGGCCAACGCGGGACGGAACCATATTCATGGCGGACGCGAAGGCTTTCACAAAAAAATCTGGTCGGCGCGGGCCATGACACGGCCGGACGCGGCGATCGTCGAGCTGAGCCTGGTCAGCCCGGACGGGGACGAAGGCTATCCCGGCGAGCTCCGCGCCGTCGTGCGATACGAGCTGACGGACGCCGACGAGCTGAAGCTCGACTGCACCGCGACCACCGACAAACCAACGGTCGTCAACTTGACGAATCACGCCTACTGGAATCTGGCCGGAGCGGGTTCGGGCGATGTGCTCGATCATCAGTTGACGCTGTACGCGCGATCGTACCTGGCCACCGACGACCAAAAGGTGCCCAACGGCGAGATCGTCGACGTTCGAGGCACGCCGCTGGATTTCACCCGACCGCACACGATCGGCTCGCGGATTCAGCAGGTCGCGGACCAGAACTATGACCACTGTTACGTGCTGGACAAACCGCCCGGCGCAGCGCTTGCCAATGCCGCGCTCGCCCATGCGGCGCACGTGTTCGATCCGCACAGCGGACGCACGATGGACGTGTGGACCACCAAGCCCGGCGTCCAGTTATTCACCGCAAAGATGCTGAACGCGCGGTGGCGGACCGGCGATCGACCGTACGGACCGTACTACGGTTTCTGTCTCGAAACCCAGCATTTTCCCGACGCGCCCAACCACGCCAATTTCCCTTCTGCCGTGCTCCGCCCCAGTGAGACGTACCATCACACGACGATCTTCAAGTTCAGTGCGCGGCGATGAATGTTGGACGCTGCGCCGGAGGGCCGCGACGCGCGTCCGCGCCGTGTCGCGCCACGACGGCGCACGCTGGGCGGACGCCTGCAAGAAACGAAAAAACCCTCGACGCACCGACGGCGACGAGGGTCTTGGGACAATCGTGTGAGAGTTTGGCCAAAGGCCGCAACAGGCTAACGTTCCACGTCGATCCGGTCTGCATGCCCCGTTGGGCGGAACTCGCGCGATGCGCGCCGACGATTTTCGGCGCGAGCTGGCGACGCGTTCTTCAAGTCGAGCCGGCGCTCGGAACGCCAACTGTTCTGGCCACTTGCGTCTTGCCCGTGCCCGTAACGCGGCTCGGGCAATCGCTGCGTGTGCTCGTCAACCGAGACGAAAAAGCGAGGAAACAACCAAGCCACGACGCGTTATGAAAAGATCCTCCCCTGCCTGAAAGAACCGTTCTTGACCTCCCCGTCATTGCGCGGTTGAAGTGCCGCTGGCCACGTGCGGGTCCGTTAGCTTCTACACAGCGTCGATCCGTCGCCCGCTGTGTGTCTGAACTCGGGTGGTGTTTGCATCTCGGCCTCCCTCTTCGGACTCGAGCGGTCCGGGTTTCTGATCCGTTTCCTCGCCTCTTTTTCGTCTCGCGTTGCACGTGTCGTGTGACACTGTAGGTAAATACCCGCTGACAAGTGGTCGGGCAAAAATTCTGGCCTCGATTTTCGCCCTGTGTTAAACTGTACCGCGGCCCGAATGAGCGATGCGCCGATCGGGCAAAGCCTGCGGCGCGCGACGCGTTTCGGCAGGCCGAATTCTAAGCCGTGATGGCGGCGGACGTCCGGGGGAAACGCGCGCCTTCGCTGGGCGGCGACGCGCGACGGTGCGCCACGTTCGAGCGGCCCGGGGCCGTTTGGGGAACACGTGGCGTCTTTTACGATTCAGGAGCGCTTCATGGCTCGCAGTTGTCTGTTGCCGTTAGGACTGTGGGCTGGTCTGGCGTTCGGATACTACTGCTGGCTGAACCGCGTCTTCGAACCGCCGACAACCTACTTTGGCGCGGTGCTTGTCGGCCTGCTGGTCCTGGCTTGTCTGAGCGGGATGCTCAACGCCGTGCGAACCCTCCGCGATCGATCCCTGATCCTGGCGGCTCGTCATTGGCTGCCTCTCAGCGACGGCGAACTGGTGGGCGTCGCGGGCACGATCCATCTGCTGGACGCCCCGCTGGCGGCGCCGTTCAGCGGAATCGACTGTGTGATCTGCGAGTACGCGGTGGCGGGGCTGCGCGGGCATTCGCCAGCCGCGCAGGACGGCGCCGACGGGGCGGACTTTGCAGGATTTCTGATGGCCCGTTCGGCAATTCGCTGGCCGGCGGGCGAGGTGCGTCTGTTGGGCTATCCAAAGCTCGTCGGATTTGACAACATCGCGTGTTCCGGCCCCACGGCGATCCACAACGCCAGCCGGTTCATCCAACACACATCCTTCGAGAATGGAATCGGATTGAACCTGCTGACGACCGCGGCCGCCTTTTCCGATATTTACCGTTCCGACGACGGGTTGATTCAGAAGAATTTCTGTATGACCGCGGCCGACCCCGACGCGTTCGTCCTGCTCACGACCGCCGAGCAGGTCGATCAAGCCGCCGACATGGACTTTGCCGATCCACGGCGAAGGCCGGACCCGGTGCGAGACGCTTGGGAACGGGCTGATGCCGTCGCGGGCGACTTCGAACCGCTTGACAAAGAGGACGACGAGGACGCGGAAAACAAAGCAGCGGCAACCGATGACGAATACGACGAAGACGAAGACGACGAAGACGAGGACGACGAAGACGAGGACGACGAAGACGAGGAC
>JAVYAJ010000457.1:0-2121 GCA_032229885.1 Candidatus Anammoximicrobium sp.
ACGGGCGACAGCCCGCGTTAGGCGAAATTGGCATTGGATAACGGTTGCGCAGCACAGACGGCAGGAAGCGTGTTGGCCGAAGGCCATCACCACCGTAGCCTGGGGCAACGCCCCAGGAGTCAGAGATGACAGCAACCGTGTTGGCCGAAGGCCGACATCAACGTGTCGCCACGGCCCGCATGAATATGGCCTGCGGCCAAAAGAAGCGCACGCACGGCGCCAGCCCTGGGGCGGTGCCCCAGGCTACGGTGAGCGGAGGCCTGCGGCCAAACAGATTCTTGGGTTGCGGGCGCTAGCCCGCGTCAGGGCCGGGTTCGCTTGATCGTCAGGTCGGCATACGTCGGCAGTTCGCCGACCAACGGGCGGGCGTAGTCCAGGAACGCTTTGGTCACGAACATGCCGTCGCGACGGATGTAGCGATCGGGCATCGGTCGCGCGGCATTGGCTACTTCGCTCAGCGGAATCGTGCCGAACCGCACGCGATACGCTTCGTCCGGTTTCGAATCCCGCTCGATGGTCACCATCACGCCGCCGACGCCTTTTTCCGCCAGCCGAACCGCCTCGCGTCCGCAACCGTACGCCTCGTCGATGTCCAGCTTCACGGCCCGGTCGGCCGCGCACATCTGCAGCGACTCGGTCACTTGAAACTCGCCCCGCCAGCCGAATCGTTCGCTGATGATCCGGTGCAGCATCATCGCCGCGCTGGTCCCGCCCATCGCCCCGAACTCGACGTTCTGGTGCGGATCCTTGGTCTGCGATGCGCTGACCGGCGTGCCGTCCGGGTTCGTGATCCCTTCGCCGCACACGATCGATACGAACCCGTATCGCCGCTGGGCATCGGCCACGGCGTCCAGAAAGGCGTCGCGCTGGAAGGGCCGTTCCGGCATCAGGATCAGGTGCGGCGGGTCGCCCGCACTGCGTTTTCCACAGGCCGCCGCGGCCGGCAGCCAACCGGCGCTGCGGCCGACGGTCTGGAAAACCGTGAATTGATCGACGCGTTGCATATCCCGCGCGAGCAAGCCGCCCTGCTGGACGCTGAGCGCCACGTAGCGCGCCGCGCTCGGATAGCCCGGCGTGTGGTCGACGCCGAACAGGTCGTTGTCGACGGTCTTGCACACGCCGACGCCCAGCATCTCGTATCCTTGCGAGTTGGCGTATTCGACGACGCGGTGGATCGTATCCATCGTGTCGTTGCCGCCGATCAGGAAGAAGTACCGGATGTTGTACCGCTTCAACTGTCGCAGGATGGGCTCGAAATGTTCCTCCGTAAGCTTCACACGGCTCGAGCCCAACGCGCTGCTGGGCGTGGTTCGCAGACCCTTGATCGTCTCCGGCGCTTCGCCGCCCAGATCCAACAAATAGTCGTTCAGCACGCCCTCGATGCCGAACCGCATTCCCAGGACGCGATCGATGGCTCGCGCGCGAATCGCGCCTTCGATCACGCCTGCCAGCGAGGCGTTGATCACCGTCGTCGGCCCCCCCGACTGCCCGACGAGGGCGTTGCCCTTCAACATTGCCGGTTCCCTTCCGTTGCTACTGAGGTGTCTGTTTCCCCGCCGCCGCGCGGCGCGGGCGGCCGCCCCCAGAGTCTACCGCATAACCACGTCGAGGAGAAAGGGTAGGCCGCGAACGATACGTTTTGCTGCGACAGGTCGAGCCGTTGGCGCCTCCGTCCGCGGCGAATCGACCGTGGTCCGCCTCGCGCCGCCACGACCCCCGCAAGCCGACGGCGGCGCGCCGCCCGTAGTAGTGCCGCAAATCACAATTGGCAGGTCACTACAGCCAGACTTTCGCCAGTCTGCACTACTAACCTCAAACATCGTGAACTTTTTGACAATGTTTTCAGGCAATGAGTGCGTTAAAGTCTTAGTTCGTATCATGCGCGCCCGACGCGCGCCTGTTGTACAGTGGTGTGTACAGTACACTTGTGGGTTACTAGCACCGGACTGGGTTAGAGTCTTAGTTCGTATCATGCGCGCACGATGCGCGCATCTTGTACACTGGTTTGTACACTACACTTTTGAGTTGTTGACACTAGATCATGTTAGGTGAAATGGACATTGGATGAATGTTACGCAGCACAGACGACAGGAAGCGCGTTGGCCGAAGGCCATCACCAAC
>JAVYAJ010000458.1:0-5744 GCA_032229885.1 Candidatus Anammoximicrobium sp.
AGAGCGTCAAACCCAAGCACGGATCGCTGTACGTCGTCGGCACCGAAGGCTATATCGCCGGCGAGCTGGGCCGGCTGGCCGTGTACGATCGCCAAGGCGAGTTGCTGCAAAATCTGGCGGGTCCGGGCCTTGATCAGTTCGGCTCGTGCCTCGAAGGCGTCCGGACGCGAAACCGCGAGGTGCTCAGCGCCGAGGTCGAGGGCGGCCACATCTCGACCAGTCTGGTCCACGTGGCGACCATCTCGCAGCGATTGGGCAAGCCCGCGTCGTCGGCGGAGATTCAGCGGGCGCTCGAATCGCGTCGCGCGCCGGCGTACGCGACCGAGACGTTTCAAGAGATCTGTCGCTATCTGGCCGATCTCGACATCGATTTGAAAAAGACCCCGCTGGCGCTCGGTCCGTGGCTCGAGAGCGACTCGGCCGCCGAACGATTCGTCGGCAACGACGAGGCGAACGCCTTGCTGACCCGCGAGTATCGCCACCCGTTCGTAGTGCCTGCCGAAAATCCGATCTGACGCGCGACGTGTAGTGGAACGTGCAATAGCAACTGTTGAAACGCATCGGACGAGAGGGGAGAGCTTCTGTGAGCGATCGCGATTCCGAATGGGGAACCTCGAACAGGCGTTCCCTCAGTGATGTCCTGGGCGCCGCCATAACCGCCGCCCTAGAGGCCGGAAAGCTGCTCCGCGACGAGTTCCATCGCCCCGGTGGCCCTCGCGGCAGCGCCGGCCATGCAGACGTAGATGAACAGGCCGAGCGGGTTATCCGCGAGACGCTCCTGGCCGCCTTTCCGGCGGCCTATCGAGGCGAGGAAACAGGCGCTGCCAGCGGCGGCGACTCGGGGTACACGTGGCTGGTCGATCCCAACGACGGCACCTCGGCCTACCTGAAGGGTTGGAGGGGCAGTGCGGTCAGCATTGCCCTGGTCCGACAGGACGCCTTGGTGCTGGGCGTCGTCTACGCCCCAACCTACCCCGACGACAACGGCGATCTGTTTGCCTGGGCCGAAGGCTGCGGACCCGTCACCCGCAACGGCAAGCCGGTGACGATCAGCTTGGCTGACGTGGCTCTGGACGGCAGCGATGACGTACCGGCGATCGTCTTCGTCTCGCAGGATGCAGATAAGAACCCGACAGCCAACGCAGCCTGCGTGGCGCCGGCGCGTTTCATCGCAATGCCCAGTATCGCCTACCGCTTGGCGTTGGTCGCCGCGGGCGAGGGCGTTGCGGCCACATCCCTGAACGCTCCAGGCGATTGGGATTACGCCGGGGGCCACGCCCTGCTGATCGGGGTCGATGGGACGCTGATTGACCAAGCCGGAAAGCCCGTCACCTATGGTCCCCACGGCGAGAGTCATTGTGGTCGGTGTTTCGGCGGCGCGCCCGCGGCGGTCGATGCCCTGTATCGGCGGGACTGGGATCGCGTCTACGGCTCGCGAGCGAAGGCTATCGGGCCACTGGCCCTCGTTCTCCCCGAACGTGGTGTGTCCGTCTCTGACACGGGCCAGCTTTCCCGCGCCCAAGGCTGCCTGCTTGGCCAGTTGGCCGGTGATTCCCTGGGCGGGTTGGTCGAGTTCAGCTCGGCGGCCAGGATCCGGTCGAAATTTCCCAGCGGCCTGCGTCAGTTGGTGGACGGCGGCCAGTGGGGCATCCTGGCCGGCCAGCCCACCGACGATTCGGAACTAGCGCTCATGTTGGCCCGCTCGATCGTCCGCGCGAAGGGCTACGATCCGGCGACGGCTCTCGATGCGTACTTGCACTGGTACGACTCGCCGCCATTCGACATCGGAAGCACGACGTCGTCGGCGTTGCATGGCGCCCGGCGCGGCCAGACACCGCGCGAACGCTTGGCTGGCGCCGAGCGCCACGCCAGCACGTCCAGCCAGGCGAACGGATCGCTGATGCGGATCAGCCCCCTAGGGATCTTTGGCGCAGGAAATCCAGACGCGGCAGCAGACTGGGCACGGACCGACAGCGGCCTGACCCATCCGCATGAGGTGTGTCGGGACTCGTGTGCCGTCTTTGTGGCCGCAATTGCGACGACGATCGCCACAGGCGGCTCGGCGCAGGACTGCTACCAGGCCGCCCTGGACGAAGCGAGGCGGTCCGCGGTGGCCGCGCCGGTGTTCGATGCGCTCCGCAAGGCGGCCGAGCGGCCGCCGGACGACTATCAGTCGCACCAGGGCTGGGTGCTGATCGCCCTGCAGAACGCCTTCTACCAACTTCTCAACGCCGCGAGCCTGGAGGACGGCGTTGTGCAGACAGTGATGGCCGGCGGCGACACCGACACCAACGCTGCGATCGCCGGCGCGCTGCTGGGCGCCGTCCACGGCCGCGACGCCATCCCGCCGCAGTGGGTCCGCAGCATCCTGTCGTGTCGGCCGCTGCCCAAGTCTGACACTTCGCATCCCCGCCCCGTAGAATTCTGGCCGGTGGATGCCCTGCGCCTGGCCGAACGGCTGCTGGTGTTGAGCCGGAAAGAAGATTAGCGACGAGAACATGAAAGGAAGCCATCCGTGACCAGTCCCCCGATCGTCCTCGAGTCGATCACCGATCGCGGCCGCGCATTGACCAGGATCACATCGTCCGCCGGCGACGCGAAGGACGAGAATTGGCTTCAGGAACTGTTGTTTGGCCATCCTTAAACTCTGCGGACGGCGCACGGTTTCCGCATAAGGCCAGTTGACAAACATGACATGAATGAGACAATGTAACGAGCCATCGCCTTGGCCTTGTCACGGAGTGATTCCAGTTTAGCCGGATTGATCTTCATCAGCGAGTCCATCCTGATTGGGGGGCAAGTTGCTGTACGGGCCTTGGCCCATCCGTTTCGTCTCCTGTTTCTTTTCTCGTAGAGGAGGTGTGGCGATGTCAAGTCTCTTACTATTGCGGTCGAAACGTGGACGAGGTTTTACGCTCGTCGAGCTTCTGGTGGTGATCGCCATCATCGGCATCTTGGTCGCCCTGTTGCTGCCCGCGATCCAAGCGGCTCGCGAAGCCGCCCGCCGCACGCAATGCGGAAACAACATGAAGCAACTTGGACTCGGGTTGCACAATTATCACGACACCCATAAATCGCTTCCGTTTTTGTCGCATCGCGCCACTGCCGCCAGCCAGTACATAAGCGGGTTGGTGTGCCTGTTGCCGTTCATCGAACAGGGGGCATTGCACACGCAGATTGCCACGACTAGCACGTTCAGCGGAGTCGAGTATCCTCCTTACGACAAGTATCCGCCAAGTTCCCCCGCATTATATCTTCCGTGGAGCACTACGATCCCGGCCTATCAGTGCCCCTCTGATCCGGGATACGGCATCTTAAACTCCTCCGGAGGTACGGCGGGCTGCGCGCGCAACAATTATTGTTTCAGCGTCGGCGACTGGACGCCGCGGGTCTACGATGACGCTACTCGCGGTCCGTTCGCGTGCGGGAGAGAGAAGGCCAGAAGCGTTAGCTTGCAGACCATCACCGATGGCCTCAGCAATACGATCGCCATGAGCGAACGATGTCTTGGGGCGGAAAGCGGACAACTTATCAAAGGGGGGGCGGTGCAGAACCAAAGCAGTGCGCTGAGCACTTCTCCGACGGCGAACAATCCGGCTGTCTGCATGAGCGCCGTAGGTGCTGCTGGCATGTATCGTACCGGATTGGAGTATTCAGCAAATCGCGGCGGCGTGGCTTGGTGCTTTGGTTTTCCTTCGACGACGATGGTCAACACGATCCTTCCTCCTAATGGACCAACTTGCCTCCGCACGACGGACGGTGCGGAACATATGCTGGTGCCGCCGACAAGCTACCATCCGGGCGGAGTTATGATCGTGATGTGCGACGGGGCAGTGTCGTTCGTCAGCGACACCATCGATACGGGCAACCTTGCTGTGGGAAGTGCGTCGGTCGGCCCGTCACCCTATGGCGTCTGGGGCGCGCTGGGATCCAAAGAAGGCATGGAGGCGGTCCAAGTGCCTTGATCGGGCGTCCTTCACGGTAGATAAGGAGACGAGTTCAATGCGATATTTCACCTGCTTGCTGCTGGCCGGGGCCATTGTCTCGGCAGGTTGCGCGCCGGCAGGACTCGAGGGAACCATCGCCGCCAGCGGAACCGTCACCCACAACGGCCAGCCGATCGCGGGCGCCAACGTGGTCTTTTCTCCCACGGGGGAAGGCCGCGCGGCCAGCGGCTTGACCGATGCCCACGGCCATTTCCAGTTGCAGACGCTGACGGCGAATGATGGCGTGATCCCTGGCACGTACCAGGTCGCGATTTCCAAGACGCAAGTCGAAGGCGGGATGAGCGAAGAGGAATCGCAGGCGTATACGGCTCAGCACGGCAAACCGCCACAGGTCACTGTCAAAGAACTGCTGCCGCAAAAGTACAAATCGCCGGCCACGTCCGGACTGACTGCCGATGTGGCCGCAGGCGGCAAGAACCAGTTTACGTTCGACCTCACGGACTGAAGATCATCCCTCAAAAGAAGGTCGGCGGCATAGCGCGGCACACGGGAACAGCGCCAGCCGAACGCATCCGTCGCCAGTGCGGCGGGCCAATGATCGACCCTCTGACGTTGTAAAGTTGATGCCAGAGCCTTCCGACTCTTTGACCGCAGGATCGAAGAAAGCCGCCAAATCCGCATCACCATCAGTCGCCGGCTGCGCCAGACGTATACGACAACGAATGCTGACCGGTTGCCACACGCCGCGCGCGGCTGCGGCGGTATCGCTCGAAAAAATGTCATTGCGATCCGAGCGAGGTGCGACTCGTCCCTACGCCACGCGCCGCTTGCGGCGGCGCCAGAACGCCAGCTCGTCGAGCTTTTCGAGCGACATCTCGGCAAAGTCGCCGAGCTTTCCGTCCGCCGCTCGCGACTGGCGAAAGATTCGCGTTTTTGAATGAATCATCCGCGGGAGGAACATCCAGGCCTCGGCGAGCGAATCGGCGTCTTGGTCTGCCGCGATCACCACGAGATCAACGCCGGAAATGTTGTTCGAGATCCGCGACAGGGCGCCCAGCGGATCGCCCGGCGCCAATTGGACTTTGACCTGCGGCTGGCGCAACTGCCGATAGGCTTGTTTCAGGCTGATCCGATCCGCGGCGGACGGGCCGTCTTCGAACCGATCGATCCCCGTATAAGCGATCTCGACGCCGGGCGCGTTCCGCTTGGCGATGGCCAACAACCGTTCTGCCCGTACCGCATTGCCGATGCCGATCTCCAAGATGCTGCGAACCGGCTGCTTGTCTATTTCGCGATAAAGAATCCGATCTGTAGCTGGCTGAGAAAAATGGACAAGATATGTGTGCTTCAGCGATCCCAGATGGCTCATCCGTCAATTCCTATCGGCGAGTGCAGCGGGGCCGATTCCCGCCCGTGTCTACGGCCAGAGAAAGTGTCGGCAGTCACTGGTTTAAATTTCGGCTGTTTCCCGCCTTTGAGTCAAGAATAAGTTGAGAGAGCCTGACGATCGCCCCCCACAGACGCGTGCGCCGAGCGCCCCGGCGGAAATGCTAGCGTGTACAGGCTGGCGCGGTGCGTGGGCGTACTTACACAGCGCGGCCAGCAGCCGCAACCAAACAACGGCCAAGAAATATTGAAGAGGACCACGAATCATACGAATAACGACATCACGGCTACCCGTTGTTCTTCATCCCTGCTATCCGTGTCCATCCGCGGACGTTGGCCGCCGAAGACGCAGAAGGACGCAGAAATTTTTCGCTGGCTGAAAACATTGTTAAAAACTTCACGATGTTTGAG